>DATLTP010000219.1:0-19743 GCA_035533535.1 Bacillota bacterium
TTACTACTTCACCCTGCGCACGCTGGATGACGACCGCCTGGTGGGCTACATCGGCCTGTCTGGCATCCTCTGGAACCACGGCGCCGCGTGGCTGGAGATGGCGGTGGCGCCGGGCGAACAGGGCCGCGGATTTGGCGGCGACGGCCTTGCCGCCGCCCTGCACTTCGCCTTCGGCGAGCTCAACCTGCGCAGGGTGCAGCTCACGGTCTTCTCGGACAATGCGCGGGCCATCGCCCTTTACGAGAAGATGGGCTTTCAGCGCGAGGGCGCCCATCGGGAGTTCCTGCTGCGGGATGGCCGCCCGCAGGATCTGGTGCTCTATGGGCTGCTGCGCCGGGAGTGGGCAAAATGAGCCCATGGACCGCCGCACGCGCCTCCACCGAGCAGCGGACCCTGCTGGCGTGGGTGCGCACGGCCATCGCCCTGCTTGCGCTCGGCCTCGTGCTGGCCAAGTTCAGCCTCTTCCTGCGGCAGCTCGACCGCCACCTGTCGCTGATCGCGACCAACCGCCTGAGCCTCCTGCTGGTGGTCGCCGGCGGCGTGATCGACCTGTTGGCGGGCCTGGCCTTCCTGCGCCAGCGCAGTGTCCTGATGGTCACGCTGGTAACCGTGGTCGCGTGTGCCGCCGCATATGCGGCGGTGTACGTCGTGCCTCGCTGATGGGAGTCCGTGACCGCGAGCGCAATGGCGCTCGCGGCACAAAATCGCAGCGGCGCCGCGACCCGGCGCGGGATACTACCCCGCGGTGGTGAGGAAACGTGTCGCTTGGCGGCGTCCTGACGTTTATCCAGTTCTTCTTTGCCGTGGTGATCGGCTTGTACTTCTGGAATCTGCTCAAAAGCCAGCAGACCGGTCGCACGGCCGTCCAGAAGGAGTCGAAAAAGGAGCTTGACCGTCTGCAGCGGCTGCGCGAGATCGCGCTTTCCGAGCCGCTGGCGGAGAAGACCCGCCCCAGCCGTTTCGAGGACATCATCGGCCAGGCCGAGGGGCAGCGGGCGCTGCGGGCGGCGCTCTGCGGGCCGAATCCGCAGCATGTGATCATCTACGGGCCGCCCGGCGTGGGCAAGACGGCGGCCGCGCGGCTTGTCCTGGAGGAGGCCAAGAGCAACCCCGTCTCGCCGTTCGCGGCCGACGCGAAGTTTGTCGAGATCGACGCGACGACGGCGCGCTTTGACGAGCGCGGCATCGCCGACCCCCTGATCGGCTCCGTGCACGATCCCATCTACCAGGGCGCGGGGCCGCTTGGCATGGCCGGGATCCCGCAGCCCAAGGCCGGGGCCGTGACCAAGGCGCACGGCGGGGTGCTGTTCATCGACGAGATCGGTGAGCTGCACCCTGTGCAGATGAACAAGCTCCTCAAGGTGCTGGAGGACCGGAAAGTCTTCCTGGAGAGCGCCTATTACAGCCCCGAGGATTCGCAGATCCCCCACCACATTCGGGACATCTTCGAAAACGGGCTGCCGGCCGACTTCCGGCTGGTGGGGGCCACGACGCGCATGCCCGACGAGATCCCGCCGGCCATCCGCTCGCGCTGCCTGGAGGTCTTCTTCCGCCTGCTGCTGCCGGACGAGGTGGCGGTCATCGCCAGGAACGCGGCGAGCAAGATCGGCTTTGCCATCCAGGAGGGGGCGGTCGGCGTCATCCAGCGCTATGCGACCAACGGGCGGGAGGCCGTGAACATCATCCAGATCACCGCTGGCATCGCGCAGGGCGAAGGGCGGGCCGAGATCGGCACGGCGGATGCCGAATGGGTCGTCACCAGCGGCCAGTACACCCCGCGCCCGGAGCGCAAGGTACCGGCACGGCCGCAGGTTGGGCTGGTCAACGGCCTGGCCGTCGTGGGGCCGTCGCTGGGGGTCCTGCTGGAGGTCGAGGCGGCGGCCGTGCGCTGCCGGGAGCCTGGACGGGGCCAGGTGGTCGTCACCGGGGTCATCGATGAGGAGGAGGTCGGCGGGCGCGGGCGCACCATGCGGCGCAAGTCCATGGCCAAGGGGTCGCTGGACAACGTGATCACGGTGCTGCGGCGCTATCTGGAGGAGGACCCCCGCGACTACGACATCCACGTGAACTTCCCGGGCGGGATCCCCATCGACGGGCCGTCGGCGGGGGTGACCATGGCGGTGGCCATCTACTCGGCGCTGACGGGGATCGCCGTCGACAACCGCACGGCGCTGACCGGGGAGATCTCGATCCGCGGGCTGGTCCGCCCTGTTGGCGGCGTGGCGGCCAAGATCGAGGCGGCGCGGGTGGCGGGGTGCAGCCGGGTGTTGATTCCGGCGGAGAACTGGCAGGAGATGCACGCGGCGCTTGAGGGCGTGACCGTCGTCCCCGTGGCGGACTTCGGTGAGATTCTCGATCACGTGCTGCTGCAGGAGGGCCTGCCGGTGGTGGTGGCGGAGCCGGAGCCGGAGCCGGAGCCAGAGCCGCAGCCTGAGGCGGCGCCGCCCCGGTTGGAGTTGGCCGTTGATGGGGAACCTGGGGAGCAGGTGGAGTTGCCCGTGCCGGCCCCGGCCGCGGCGGTACCGGCGGCGCCGGCGTGACAGCACGGGTCAAAAGGATTGCGGGTCCAAGGGCGGAATCTCCCGACGCGGAGGGACTTTCACAACATTGGCACAGCGGAGGGTTTCGTTCGGCGCGGCGCTTTTGGGCGGGGTCGTGGCCGGCGTGGTGGCTGCCCTTGGCGTGATCGGCGCGGTGGCGCTGCTGGGCAGCCGGGCTCCGTCCCCGGCCATCGGGGGCGCATCGGCCTTCGCGGCGGGCATCATCGGCGGCATCCTGTATGGCATCTTCGGCGGGACGCGGCGGCCGGCGGCGTGGCTCTGGGCCTGCATGCTCGTCCTGGCCACGCTGTGGAGCGTGCTGGTGGCGCGCGTTCACGCCGCGGTTCCAGGCGGCCCCAACGTGCCCTACATTGTGGGCATCATGCAGCCCCTGCGGCAGCTGGAGGGCCTGCTCGGCCTGGTGAAGCTCGGCCCCCGCGGGTACCCGCCCGCGCTGGTGCGGGTGTTCATCGTGACCCATTACGTGGGCGCCCTGCTGGTGGCGCTCGTGGTTCCGGCCGTGGCCCCGGCCAGGTCGCGGCGGCGGCGGCCCGCTCACGCGGCGCGCTTGGGCTGAGGGGCGCTGGATCCGCTTCAAGCGCCCTCGCCTGAGTGAGAAGGATTCGCGGGCGGCCTGTCAAATGACCCCGCCCATGCTGCGCGTGGCCTTGCTCTACAACCTGCGGCGGGGAAAGCCCACCGCCGAGACCCTGGATGCGGAATACGACCCGCCCGCCACGGTCGATGCCCTGGAGGCGTCCCTGCGCGCCGGTGGCACCTCGGTGACCCGGATCGAGGCCGATGCGGCCTGCGCGGAGCGCCTGCGGGCGGAGGCGCCGGACGTCGTCTTCAATGTGGCCGAGGGCCTGCGGGGCGCCAGCCGCGAGGCGCACGTGCCCGCCATCTGCGAGATGCTGGGGATCCCCTGCACGGGCTCCGGCGTGCTGGCGCAGGCCGTATGCCAGGACAAGCCGTTCGCCCTCAGGGTGCTGCGGGATGCCGGCATTCCGACCGCTCAGTTCTGGGAGGTCGAGGTGGGCTCGCCGCCCCCGGCGGCCGAGTTGCCGCTCTTCGTCAAACCAGCCCGCCAGGGCTCAAGCATGGGCGTCACCGAGGGCTCGCTCTGCCGGACGGCCGATGAGTTGGCCGCCCGCGTGTGGGAGATCCATGAGCAGTTCGGCGAGCCGGCCTTGGTCGAGTCCTTCCTGCCGGGCCGTGAGTTCACGGTTGGCATCCTCGACCGGCCGCTGCGCGCGCTCCCCATCCGCGAGATCATGTTTGGCGAGCTTCCGGCGGGCTACCCGCCTGTTTACAGCTACAAGTTCAAGAAGGAGTGGGACGACGCCCGCTTCTTCACCTGCCCGCCCGACGTCCCGCCGCAGATGGATCGGCGGCTTGTGGACCTGGCGCTGGGCGCCTTCCGGGCGCTGCGCTGCGTCGATGTCGCGCGCGTCGACCTGCGCTGCGACGCCCTGGGCCGGCCGGCCGTGATGGAGTGCAACCCCCTGCCGGGTTTGGCGCCCGACTTCTCCGACCTGCCATGCATGGCCACGGTGGGCGGGTTGTCCTATGCGGACCTGGTCTTATCCATTCTCGACGCGGCATGCCGGCGTTCAGGGCTGAACTGGCGGCGCCCCTGACGCGCTGAAACCCAGGCGGCGAAGGCCTCTGCGGCGCTGCAGGGGTTGGGGCTTGGCGCCCGCGGCGGTGCCCTGATGGAGACCCCGCGAGCCAGATGCGAGATGTTGACAAAAGGATGCCCCCGTCCCGCCGCCGAACCGAACCCAGCGTTGCTGGGAGGGTCGGCGACTGGACGTTCGGCTTCGGCCCTTTGCCGCCGAGGATCATCAATGGCTTTGTGCGTGGGAGCGGGACCCGGAGGTTCTCCGCCACTATTTCGGCCGCCGGTTGCTGTCCGGGTGTGAGGGGCCACTGCTCGATGCGAGCGCGAGCGGTCCCCGCATCCTGCGCGCCCTGGAGTCGCCGGATGGCGACCTGATCGGCTGGGTGGAGCTCCGCAACATCTCCTGGCGCAGCGGCGCCGCGGAGCTCCGCATCTGTATCGGCCGCCGCGACCGCTGGGGCATGGGGTACGGCACGGCCGCCGTCCGGGCCATCCTGGCCGAGGCAGCCACCCGCCGCCTGCGCGAGGTGCACCTGCGCGTCGCGCTCTGGAACCAGCGCGCGATCGCCACCTACCGCAAGTGCGGTTTCAGGGCCCAGGCGGTCCTGCGGGCGGGCCGGCGGCGGGTGGAGGGGATGGAGGATCTGCTGCTCATGACCGTGGACCTGAGCGCGCAGACGCAGGCGGCCCGGGCGGCCTGGTGAAGGGCTGGCGGGGTCGCCGCCAGCCGGTGGCAGCTCCGGGCGTCTGTTCGTGACGGTTCGGGATGGCTGCGCTTGCCGAGCGCATCCACCCGTGCCGCACTGGACCCTCTGGTTCAATGCATGAACTGGCCGCCCACTTTCGCCCGCAGAACCTGACCCGGCGGTATGCTAAGGGCAAATGCCAATTCTGCGCCGCCTGCTGGTGGCCGCGATCGGGCTCGCCCTCCTTGCGGGCGCGGGTGGGCGGGCGCGTGCCGCGCCGTCACCGGCAAGCGGATCCCACGTGGATGTCCTGACCTTCGCCGGCACCATCGACCCGGTCAGCGCGGGCCTGATCACCCAGGCCCTGCGCGATGCAACGGCCGGCGGCGCCAAGGCCCTGGTCGTGCAGCTGGACACGCCGGGCGGCGACCTGAACAGCATGCGCGCCATCGCCCAGGCCTTTCTGAACGGCGCCATCCCCACCATCGTGTACGTGGCCCCGACCGGGGCGCGCGCCGGGTCCGCCGGCACGTTTCTCACGTACGCGGCCCAGCTCGCCGGCATGGCCCCGGGCACCGAGATCGGCGCCGCCAGCCCGGTCGGCGCCCAGGGGCAGACTCTGACCGGCACCGAGGCGACCAAGGTCACCAACGACGCGGTGGCGATGATCACGGCCTGGGCTGAAGCCAACGGGCGCAATGCCACCTGGGCGGCGCAGGCCGTGACGCAGGCCGCCTCGCTGCCGGCGGCGGCCGCGCTGCAGCAGAACGTGGTCAACGCCGTCGCGCCCACGCTGCCCGACCTGCTCCGCCAATTGGACGGCCACACCGTTCACCTGAAGGCGGGCGACCAGACCCTGCGCGTCGCCGGCGCCGCCATCGACCAGGTCCCGATTCCCTGGTGGACGCGGCTCCTGCTGGTCCTGGCCGACCCCAACCTGGCGTATTGGCTCTTCACGCTGGGCTTCTGGGCCATCGTCATCGAGTTCTTTCACCCCACCCTGGTCGGCGGCGTCGCCGGCGCCGTGGCCGCCCTGCTCGGCCTGCTCGGCATGGAGCTGCTGAGCGCCTCGACCGTCGGCGTCGCCCTCTTGGTGCTGGGGCTGGTGCTGCTGATTTTGGACATCCACGCCCCGACCCATGGCATTCTGACGGCCGGCGGGCTCGTCGGCTTCGTGCTGGGCTCGATTCTGCTCTATCCGGCGACCGTGCCCGCCCGCGCTGGGCTCTCGCCGTGGGGGATCGGCCTGGCCACGGCCATCTCGGCGGGCATCGGCCTGTCGGTGGCCTACGGCCTGGTGGCGGTCCGCCGCCGGCGGCCCGTGGCGCTCGGCGCCCACAGCCTGGTCGGCGGCAAGGGCGTCGTGACGGAGGCCGTGCGCCCGCGCGGTCAAGAGCCCGCCGGGCAGGTTGAGGTGGGCGGCTCCTACTGGCGAGCCTACGCGGCGGCGGGCGGCGACCTGCCGGCCGGCACGCGGGTCGAGGTTGTCGGGGTCGATCCCGACCTGGGTCTCGAAGTTGAAAGGGAGGTCCAGTGATGACCGGTCTCATCGTTTTCCTGCTGATCGTGCTGGTGCTCATCATCCTGATCCGGGCCACCGTGCGCATCGTGCGCGAATACCAGCGCGTGGTGATCTTCCGCTTCGGGCGCTGCATCGGCTCCCGCGGACCTGGCGTGGTGGTCCTGATTCCGATTGTCGACCGGCCGGTCCTGGTGGACCTGCGCGAGGGCTACCTCGACATCCCCAAGCAGACGTGCATCACGCGCGACAATGCGCCCATTTCGATCGACTTCCTGATCTACTCGCGCGTGGAGGACCCGGTCAGCTCGGTGATCCGCGTGAACAACTTCGGCGGTGCCGTGACCGGCATGGCCACGACCAGCCTGCGCGCCGTGGTCGGCGACCTGGCCCTGGACGATGTCCTGGCCCGCCGCGACCAGATCAATCAGACCATGGCCACCAAGCTCGACGCGGTGACGGAGGGCTGGGGCGTCAAGGTCACGCGGGTGGAGATCCGCGAGATCACGCCGCCCAAGGACGTCAACGACGCCATGATCCGCCAGATGTCGGCCGAGCGGACGCGCCGCGCGGTCGTCACGGAGGCCGACGGCGCCAAGCAGGCCGCCATCACGGTGGCCGAGGGCGACAAGCAGGCTTCGATCCTCAAGGCCGAGGGCCAGCGCCAGGCGCAGGTGCTGGTCGCCGAGGGCTACGCCTTCGGCTTGAAGGCCATCTACGATGTGGCGCACTCGATCGACGACCGCACCATGGCGCTCCAGTACCTCGATGCGCTCCGCAACATTGGCCAGAGCCAGTCCACGAAGTGGATCCTGCCCATGGAGCTGATGAACCTGGTCCAGCCGTTCGTGGAGAGCCTGCATGGTGGCGCCAAGTCTTAGACGGCCTGGGGGGCCGAAGGCCCCCCGGCGCTTGCGCCCGCCGGTGGCAAAAGAGGCGGCTGTCTGGCCGGCGGGTGCGTGGTCCCCAGGTCCCCGCGGGCGACGCTACGAAGCGTCCCCCACCCCGCGGCCGGCGCGTCCTGCGCCCCAGAGGAGGCCGCCGTGGCCCTGGGCCGCATCCGGGCGCAGCTGTACAAGCCAAAGGGTGGCGGCGGCCTGACCGGCCGCCGCCACCCAGAGGGCCAGCCGGAGGCCGCTGGCGCCGCCCAGGGCGCCGGCGGCCAGGGCCCCGCCGGCGGAGGCCAGCGCCGCCAGGAAGTTGCGGCTGCCGTTCACGCGCCCAAGCCAGGGATCGGGCGTCACCGCCTGCCGCACGACGCGCTCGCCGACCTCGAAGACCGTGCCGGCGAGATCGCCCAGGAACTGGCCGCCAAGCAGGAAGGCGAACGCGACGGCGACGTCGCCGCGTGCGGCCGGGACCAGAAATGACAGCAACCCAGAGAGGAGGGCGCTCGCCAGGAGCGCCCTCCGCACATCCAGCCGCGAGGCCACCCAGCTGCCGATGAGCGCGCCCATGCCGCCGCCCGTGATCAGCAGGCCGAGGAGCAGCGGGGTCATGTGCAGCGTCTGCAGGGCGTACAGTTCGTACAGGGCGCCGAAGAAGCCGCCGAACACGCTCTGGGTTGCGACGGTGAGCAGCAGTGGCCGCAGGACCGGATGCCGCATGGATACGGAGAGCCCCTCGCTGGCGCGTGGGAGCGCCTCCTGCGCCACCGGTGCGGGCTCAGGGCGCCGGATCGCCAGCAGCGACCAGGCCGAGGCGAGGTAGGACAGGGCGTCGACGCCGATCGCCAGCGGCCCGCCGATCCACTGGAACAGTGCGCCCATCAGGGCCGGCCCGCCGGTCTCGCCGACGGCCGAGGCGCCCATGACATAGGCATTGCCTTCGGTCAGCCGCGTGCGCGAGACGAACTGCGGCAACCAGGCCTGGTCCGCCGTATCGAAGACTGTGGTCAGCCCGCCCACGACGGCCGTGACGATGGCGATCTGCAGGAAGCTGAGGCGGTGGAGCGCAGCCGTGGCCGGAATGGAGAAGAGCGCCGCTGCCCGCAGGATGTCGCACCAAACCATGAGCGGCCGGCGCCGGCGCCGGTCCGCCGCCACCCCGGCAGGCGTCGCCAGGGCGACGCCCACCAGCGTGGACAGGGCGGCGAGCACCCCAAGCTGCTCCGCGGTGGCGCCCGCGGCCAGGATCGCCACGATCGGCAGGCCCTCGCGCGTGATGCGGTTGCCCAGTTCGGAGACCGTGCGGCCCAGCAGGAACCGGCGCACGTCCGGGTCGGTGAGCAGCCTGTCAGCCATGGTGCTATACTATCGGCCAAAGCCCGTGACGGGGAGGAGTAGGCGGCGCGCCGCCGCAGCGAGGGGAGCCCACCGGGTGAAAGGCTTCCCGGATGCGCGGGCCGCTGAAGGTCGCCCCTGAGGCGCGCGGGGTCCGCCCGTTAAAGCGGCGTTAGAGTGCCCTGTTCACAGGGAAAACCGGTGGTACCGCGGAGCGCGCAAGCGCCCTTCGTCCGGAGGAGGGGCGCTTTTTGCTGTTCGCGCGCGTGGGTGCGAGCCACCCACGCTACCAAAATCCGCGTGCGGAGGTGCCCTGGATGCTGCCGAGCGTGTACGACCCCAAGGCGTGGGAGTCGACTCTGTACCAGGACTGGGAGGCCCGCGGCGCCTTCCGGCCGGAGGCGCGGCCGGGCGGGCGGCCCTTCACCATCGTGATTCCGCCCCCCAATGTGACGGGGCGGCTGCACATCGGCCACGCCCTCGACAACACCCTGCAGGACGTGCTGATCCGCTGGCGGCGGCTGAAGGGCGACGCCGCGCTGTGGGTCCCCGGCACCGACCATGCCGGCATCGCCACGCAGGCGGTGGTGGAGCGGCGCCTGCAGGCGCGGGGGCAGAGTCGCCACACCCTGGGGCGGGCGGAATTCGTCAAGCAGGTTTGGGCCTGGAAGGACGAGTACGAGGCGGCCATCTGCGACCAGATCCGGCGTCTGGGCTGGTCCGTGGACTGGTCGCGCCTGCGCTTCACCATGGACCCCGGCCTCTCGCGGGCCGTGACGGCTGTTTTCGTGGAGTACTACCGCCAGGGCCTGGTCTACCGCGGCGAGCGCATCGTCAACTGGTGCCCCAGCTGCCAGACGGCCATCTCGGACATTGAGGTGGAGCACGAGGAGGAGCCGGGGACCCTCTACCACGTCCGCTACCCGCTCCAGGGTGGCGGTGAGGTCGTGATCGCCACCGTGCGCCCGGAGACCATGCTTGGCGACACCGCGGTGGCTGTGCACCCGGATGACCCGCGCTACGCGGGCCTGGTGGGGAAGATGGCTCTGCTGCCGCTCACGGGGCGCGAAATTCCCATCATCGCCGACGCGCACGTCGAGCCGGAGTTTGGCACGGGCGCCCTCAAGGTGACGCCCGGACACGACGCCGACGACTTTGCCATCGGCCAGCGCCACAATCTCCCGGCGATCACGGTGATCGGCTTCGACGCGAAGATGACGGAGGCGGCAGGGGCTTACGCGGGGCTGGACCGTTTTGCGGCGCGGGAGCGCGTGGTGGCCGACCTGCAGGCCCAGGGCCACCTGGTCAAGGCCGAGCCCTACACGGTCGCCGTGGGGCGCTGCGAGCGCTGCAACACGGTCATCGAGCCGCTGATCTCCCTGCAGTGGTTCGTGCGGGTGCGGCCCCTGGTGGAGCCGGTGCTGGCGGCCGTGCGGAGCAGCAGCCTGCGGGTGGTGCCCGAGCGCTTCGTGCGCATCTTCGAGCAGGGGCTGGAGAACGAGCACGACTGGTGCGTCAGCCGCCAGCTGTGGTGGGGCCACCAGATCCCCGCCTACTACTGCGAGGCCTGCCACGAGGTGACCGTGGCCGAGGAGCCGCCCGCCGCCTGTGCCCACTGCGGCGCCACTTCGCTCTTGCGTGACCCGGACGTGCTGGACACCTGGTTCTCGTCGGCGCTGTGGCCGTTTTCGACCCTGGGCTGGCCGGATCAGAGCGAGGACATGGCGCGGCACTACCCGACCGACGTGTTGGTGACGGGGTACGACATCCTCTTCAAGTGGGCCATGAAGATGGCCTGGAGCGGCATCCGCTTCACGGGGAAGAACCCGTTCCACACGATCCTGCTGCACGGCCTCGTGCGGGATCACCAGGGCCGAAAGATGAGCAAGTCCCTGGGCAACGGCGTCGACCCCATCGAGGTGGTCGACCGGTACGGCGCCGATGCCCTGCGCTTCGCCCTGGTGACGGGCGTGGCGCCCGGCAACGACAGCCGCTTCACCTGGGAGAGGGTCGAGGGGGCCCAGCGCTTCGGCAACAAGCTCTGGAACGCGGCCCGCTTCGTCCTGGGCGCCGAGGACGAAGCGTCCCAGCCCCAGCCAGGGGATCCGACGCTGGAGGACCGTTGGATCAGGTCGCGCCTCCACGCCTGTATCGAGGACGTGGACCGTGCCCTCGCGGCCTTTGAGATCGGCGACGCGGCCAGATCCGTGCACGACTTCGTGTGGAGTGAGTTCTGCGACTGGTACATCGAGGCCGTGAAGCCGCGGCTCTATGGTCGGATCCCCGGCGGCGCGGAGGCGGTCGCGACGCTGCGTGAGGTCCTCAGCGCCATCTGCCGTATGCTCCACCCCATCATGCCCTTCATCAGCGACGCCATCTGGCGGCAGCTGGCCGGCGAAGGCTCGACGGTGATGCTGGCCGACTGGCCCGCTGCCGGGGCTCGGGATCCGGGCGCTGAGGCGGATTTCAGCCGGATCATGGACGTGGTCAGCGCCATTCGGACCCTGCGGGCGGAGCAGGGTGTGGCCCCGGCCGCACGAGTGCGCGCGGTTGTCGAAAATTCCGGTGCTTTGCCGGAAGGGGCTGAGGGCCTCGTTCGGGAACTTGCACGCGCGGAAAGCGTCGAATCGGGGCATCCGCAGGGCGCTTGGGCCAGCGCGGTGACCGGCAGCGGCATCACCGTGTACGTCGCGGTCAGCGCCGCGGACGCCGATGCCGCGCGGCGCCGGCTGGAGAAGGATCTCCAATCGGCGGCGGCGGAGTTGGAGAGGGTTCGGTCCCGGCTCGACAACGCCAACTTTGTTGGCAAGGCAGCGCCCGAGGTGGTGGCCCGCGAGCGCCAGCGCCAGGATGATCTGGCGGCAACGGTCGCCGGCCTGCGAATCCAGTTGGAGCGGTTGGGTTGAGTGGGAGAAAATGGTTGCTCCGGCACCCCCGTGCCAAGTATCATGGATGCACAGGTTCCTCCTGTGCATCGCGGGTTGACGGAGAGCAGCCTGACTCTCGCCTCCGGCTCGCCCCGCCGACGGGCGATCCTGGCGCAGCTCGGGTTCCGGTTCCGGGTCGTGGTTCCGGACGTGGACGAAGAGGCCGTGACAGACCCCGACCCCGGTGAGCTCGCGCGGAAGCGGGCCCTGGCCAAATCGCGGGCCGTGGACGGCGCCGATGGCCTCGTCCTGGCTGCCGACACGCTTGTGGTCCGCAATGGACGGGTCTACGGCAAACCGTCGGGCCCGGCCGAGGCCGAGGCGATGTTGGCGGAGCTCTGCGGGGGACCGCACGACGTGTGCAGCGGGCTGGTCCTGGCCGATGGGGATCGGGTCTGGTCGGATGTCGCGAGGACAAGGGTCTGGCTTCGCTCCGCGAGGCCGGAGGAGATCGCCGCCTACGTCGCGACCGGGGAGCCGCTGGATAAGGCCGGGTCGTATGCGGCGCAGGGACTGGGCTCGCTCATGGTCGAGCGGGTGGACGGCTGCTTCTGGAATGTGGTCGGGCTTCCGGTCTCGTGCCTGGTCTCGGGGTTGCGCTTTTTCGGATATGGGCTGTGGCCGCTGGGCCATAGTCCGGGGGAACGGTGAGCTCCCATGCCCCTGCCGCTGCGCATCGACCGCTGGCCAATCGCCGACCGTCCGCGTGAGCGCCTGCTCCGTGACGGACCGGCCGTTCTGAGCGACGCCGAGCTGCTCGCCGTTGTGCTGGGCACTGGGCATGCGAGCGGCGGGGCCACGGCCCTGGACCTGGCACGCGAAGTCCTGGGCGAGCGGGGGCTGCCTGCGCTCACGGAGGCGGGCGCGCCCGCACTGGTTGGCATCCCCGGCGTCGGGGCGGCGAAGGCGGCGCGCGTGGCCGCGGCCCTGGAGCTCGGCCGGCGCGCGGGCCGGGGCCGCCCGGACCGGCCCCAGCTCAAGACCCCGGCTGACGTGGTGGCCGCAGCGGCCGACCTGCTCCACGACGCCGACCGGGAGCGGCTGGTGGTACTCTCAGCCGACACCAAGCACCGCCTGCTAGGGTGCGACGTGGTGTCGATCGGCACGCTCGACGGCTCGCCCGCGCACCCGCGCGAGGTCTTCAAGTCCGCGATCCGGAGGAACGCGGCCGCCATCGCCCTTGTGCACAACCACCCCAGCGGTGACCCGACGCCCAGCCCCGAGGACCGGGCCGTCACGCGCCGCATGCATCAGGCCGGAAAGCTCCTGGGTATCCCGCTACTAGATCACGTCGTGGTTGGCGATACACGGTACGTCAGCTTACGCGCCGAAGGGATGATCGATTAGATGGCCACGCCCCGCAAAGAGCCGGGGTTTTGGAGCCGCCTCGGGGCCTTCTTTTCCCGAGACATGGGCATTGACCTCGGCACCGCCAACACCCTCGTCTACGTGCGGGGCCGCGGGATCGTGCTTCAGGAGCCCTCCGTCGTGGCCATGCAGAGCGACACCAAGGCAACCCTGTCCGTGGGCAACGACGCCAAGCGCATGATCGGCCGCACCCCTGGCAACATCGTGGCCGTACGGCCCATGAAGGACGGCGTCATCGCCGACTTCGACATCACGCAGACCATGCTGCGCTACTTCATGGCCAAGGCCAGCCGCAAGCGGACGATCATGCGGCCGCGGGTGGTCGTGGCCGTGCCCTCGGGTGTGACCGAAGTGGAGAAGCGGGCCGTCAAGGACGCCGCGCAGCAGGCTGGCGCCCGCGAGTGCATCACCATCGAGGAGCCCATGGCCGCGGCCATCGGGGCGGGGCTGCCCGTGCACGAGCCGACCGGCAACATGATCGTGGACATCGGCGGCGGCACGACGGAGGTCGCCATCATCTCGCTCGGCGGCATCGTCACCCACCGTTCCATCCGCGTGGCGGGCGACGAGATGGACGAGGCGATCGTCAACTACGTCAAGCGCAACTACAATCTCCTGATCGGCGAGCGCACGGCCGAGGAAGTCAAGATTGGGATCGGCTCCGCGTACCCTGTCAACGACGGGGAGTCCATGGAGGTGCGCGGGCGCGACCTGGTGACGGGACTGCCGAAGAACCTGGCCCTGACGGCGGCCGAGGTGCGCCAGGCGCTGGCTGAGCCGGTCAACAGCATCGTCGAGGCCGTCAAGGTGACCCTGGAGCGGACGCCGCCGGAGCTGGCGGCCGACATCATGGACCGCGGCATCGTCATGAGCGGCGGCAGCAGCCAGCTGCGCGGGCTCGACCGGAAGATCGCCGAGGAGACGGGGATGCCGGTCTTTGTGGCGGACGAGCCGCTCCTTTGTGTGGTGCGGGGGACCGGGCGCGTGCTGGAAGAGATCGAAACGCTGAAGCGCCACTAGGGGGGGCGGAGGGCTCGGTGCGGGTCATCGCAGCCAGCCGCCGGTTCTGGGCGGCGATCGTGGTGGTGCTCCTCCTGGTTGGACTCCAGGCTGTAACAGGCGGCAGCCCGCGCGGGGTCGGGGCCGTGCGCGGGCTTTTGCTCGAGGCCATCGCCCCGTTTGCGACGGCCGTCTCCGGCGCCGAGGGGGCCGTGCGCAGCGTCGACGCGTCGGTCGCCGAGCTGGTGGCCCTGCGGTCGGAAAACCTCAAGCTGCAGAGCCAGGTGACGACCCTCGGCCAGGAAAGCACGGCCCTGCAGGAGCTGACCCAGGAGAACGCCCGGCTGCGTGCCCTGCTTGACCTCAAGGCCTCCTTGACGGCCCTTTTGCCCTATCCCGCCGGCTCGGTGGCCGCCCGCGTCATCGCCCGCAGCCCCAGCACCTGGTGGTCCGGGGTGCTGCTCGATAAGGGCAGCGCCGACGGGGTCAAGGCGGACATGATCGCCATGGCGCCGAGCGGGCTGGTGGGGCGCGTCTCGTCGGTCACGCCGCATACCGCCTCCGTCACCCTGCTGACCAACCCCGACAGTGCGGTTGGCGGGATGGTGGAGCGGGCCAGCTCGCGCGATGCTGGCGTCGCCTTCGGGGTCGCGGGGCAGACCGGCCTCAGCATGGAGTTCTTCGACGCGCAGGCCGACGTCCAGGCCGGTGACACGGTCGTGACCTCCGGCCTCGGCGGCGTCTTCCCCAAGGGCCTCCCGGTCGGCCAGATCGTGTCCGTCGACCCGGCCCGGTACGGTCAGGTGCGGACCGCCCTGGTGGCGCCGGCCGTGGACCTGGCCAAGCTCGAAGAGCTGCTGCTGGTCCAGTCCCCGCCGGGAGGGTAAGCGGTGAGCTGGCTGCCGACGGTGGCCGTGCTGCTCCTGTCCGTCATCTGCCAGGCCACGGTCGTGCCGTACCTGGCTGTTCTGCACGCGCCGCCTGACTTCGTTCTGACTGCGGTCATGCTGACCGGCCTGATCGCGGGCTCGGCCTCGGGCGGCGCCTATGGCGTGGCCGCCGGCCTCTGCCTCGACCTCTGGCGGGGTCGCCAGATTGGCCTGATGGCCATCGGCATCGGTCTGGCCGGAGCCCTGGCCGGCCTGGTCGGCGAGCGCGTCTACCCCGGCCGCGCCGGCGTGCGTTTTCTGACGGTGTCGCTGGGCACGGTGCTGGCGCAGGGCATCATCCTCGGGCTCTATCGGGCCACCCACGGCCTCGTGGCTTGGTCGGCCGTCGAGCGCACCGTCGGCCTGCAGGCCCTTTATAACGGCGTCCTCGCCGTGATCTGCTACCCGCTGGTGATCCGGCTGCGCCGCGGCGTGGCGCCGACTCCGTAAGGCCAAAAGGGGGCTGGGCCGAACTTGGATGACGACCGGCAGCGCTGGGCGGAAGGCAAGGCGACCGCGGCCATTGCGGTGATCGCCCTGCTTTTTGTTGCCCTGGCCGGCCGGCTGGCCATCCTGCAGCTGGGCAACGGCGCCCACTACGCGTCGATCGCCGCGGGCCAGCAGATCCGCGAGGTGCAGATCGCTGCGCCGCGCGGCCAGATCCTGGACAGCAGTGGGGTCGTGCTGGCCACGGACATCCCCTCGCCCACGGCCGAGCTGGTGTACACGCCGAGCCCCCTTTCGGCCGCGGAGGTCGACCTGCTGAGCAAAATTCTCGGCATCTCCGCCGCCGTCATCCACACGGCCGACCAGCAGCGGCGCAGCCAGCCCGCCTACGAGCCAGTGCGCCTGAAGACGAACCTGTCGGCGCAGGAGGCGACGGTGCTGGAGGAGGACCGGACGCAGTTGCCGGGGGTGGATGTCGTCTACGAGCCGCTGCGATACTACCCCGGCCTGCCCGATTGGCCGTTCCCGGGCCAGGAGCTTGCCTCCCACGTGCTCGGATACGTGCAGATCGGCGCCAACCCGCTGGACACGGTCGGCGCTTATGGCCTGGAGAAGTCGTTTCAGGGCCCGATCACGGTCGACGGCAAGCAGATCCTTGGCCTCGGCGGCGTCGACGGCACCGAGGAGGTGTCGGTGGACGCTCAGGGCCGGCCGCGGCAGGTGCTCGCCGCCCAGGCCCCGGTGCCGGGCAACAGCATCGTCACGACCATTGACAGCAAGCTCGAGGCCGTCGCCCAGGATGAGCTGAACAAGCACATGGCCAACCTGCGGGCGCTCGGCACGTGGGGCAATCCGGACCCCGGCCCGTTCCCGACCGCGTTCGCCGGCGCGGTCGTGGCCATGGACCCCAACACCGGCGCCGTTCTGGCTCTGGCCTCGGAGCCGGCGTTCAACCCCAACGAATTCGCCCAGGCGGTGGATGTGCTGCCCGGCACGCCGGCCTGGCAGGCGTGGCAGAAGCAGTGGCAGAGCCTGAGCAGCCCGAACACGCCCGGCCTGCCGCTGATCGACCACGCCGTGTCGGACCTGTTCCCGCCCGGCTCGACCTTCAAGCCGCTCACGGCGCTTGCGGCCCTGCAGGCCGGCACGATCACGCCATACGAGAAGATCGACTGCCCAGGCGCCCTGCAGGTCGCACCCGGGTACTTCAAGCACGATTGGGTGCCCTCGGGGCAGGGCGTGCTGAACTTGTTCGAGGCCATTGGCGTGTCGTGCGACACGTACTTCTACTCGGTCGGCGCCCGCGCAGGCATCAACGCGATCGACGCCATGGCCAAGCAGTTCATGCTCGGGCAGCCCACCGGCCAGAGCGCCCTGGGTGGGGAGATGCCAGGCCAGATCGCCAGCCCGGCGGTGAAGGCGAAGATCTACCCGGGCCAGCCGTGGTACCTCTCGGAGACGATGGACGCGGCGATCGGCCAGGGGTACACCGACGTGAACTTGCTGGAGTGGGCCGATTACGTGGCCACCATCGCCAACGGCGGCACCATTTACCAGCCCTACTTCGTGAAGTCCATCACCTCACCCGAGGGCAAGGTTCTGGCCGCCTACAATCCGGTCGTGCGCGGCCACGTCGATGTCCCTGCGCAGGACTTCCAGATCCTCCACCAGGCCATGTCGACGACCACGCAGTACAACCCGGGATGGACGGCCGACGGGGTCTATTCCAACTGGGGCACGGCCGCGTACATGTTCACGGACTACTACAGCGAGCTCAAGACGCTGGGCAAGACGATCCCCATCGCGGCCAAGACTGGCACGAGCGAGGTCGCCGGCATCAACAATGGCGAGTTCATCTGCTACGCCCCCGCTGATAAGCCGACGATCGCCATCGCCATCTACGTGCAGCACGGCGGCGGCGGCGCCGTCGGCGGCGGCCCCATCTGCAAGGCCATGATGGAGCAGTGGTTCGGCGTCCCCGACACACTGACGCCCCCGGACGGGCCCATTGTCGCCACGACGCCCCCCGGGCCGCAGGTCCAGAGCACGGCGGCCGTGCAGAGTGGCCGCACGGCGCCATAGCCGCAGCGGCCGCGCGGGGCGCGGCTGCTCGCGTGTGGCCGGTTCTGAACGGCACGGCGCCCTGACCAGGGGTCGTGCGGTATGCTGTGAGTAGGGTCGGTCGGCGCGGCGCACTGCGTCACGCAGACCTGCCGCCCTCCGTGGCTCTGGGTGCCGTCAGCAAGGCGCTGCGGCGGCTCCCCCTGATCGCGGGGGCCCACGGGGGCGCGGCCTGCGCAATGCGTGAGCAGGGGGTGTTCCAGGGTGGCGGAAGGCAAGGGCGGGTTAGAGGATGTCGTCGCCTGCGATTCGGAGATCTGCTTCATCGATGGCAAGCAGGGGCGTCTCCTCTACCGCGGGTACGATATTACGGAGCTGGCGGGGCACGTGAGCTTCGAGGAGGTCTGCTACCTTCTCTGGTATGGCGATCTCCCGACAGCAAGTCAGCTGAAGGACCTGCGGTCGAGGCTCGCAGCCGCGCGGACGCTGCCGGACGGCATTGCCCAGCTGCTGCGCACCCTGCCGGCCGCCCGGCCGATGATGATCCTGCGCACGGCGGTCTCCGCCCTGGGGATTTACGACCCCGAGCGCGACGATAACTCCCTGCCGGCATGCCAGCGCAAGGCCGAGCGCCTGACGGCCCAGATGCCCTCGGTGGTGGCGGCCATGGCCCGGCTGCGCGAGGGCAAGGATCCGGTCGCCCCGCGCAGCGACCTCGGCGAGGCGGCCAATTTCCTCTATATGATGCGCGGCGTCCAGCCGGATCCGCTGCAGGTCGAGGCCATGGACATGGCGCTCGTGCTGCACGCCGATCACGAGCTGAACGCATCGACCTTCTCCGCGCGCGTCACCGCCGCCACCCTGGCCGACATGCACGCGGCCATCACGTCGGCGGTGGGCACCCTGGAGGGGCCCCTGCACGGCGGTGCCAACGAGCAGGTCATGAAGATGCTCGTGCAGATCGGCGCGCCCGAGAAGGCGGCCGGCTTCATTGAGGCGGCGCTGGCCTCGGGGGAGAAGATCCCTGGCTTCGGCCACCGCGTCTACCGCACCGAGGATCCCCGCGCGACAATCCTTCGCCACATGTCGCACGATCTCGGGGAAAAGGCCGGCAGTACCCTCTATTACGACATCACGCGCGCCGTGGAGAAGGCCATCTTCGACGCCAAGAAGCTGTACGCGAACGTGGACCTGTACTCGGCCAGCACCTACTACGCCATGGGCATCCCGATCGACCTGTTCACGCCGATCTTCGCCGTGTCGCGCATCAGCGGCTGGTCGGCCCACGTCCTGGAGCAGTTCGCGCACAACCGCCTGATCCGGCCCCGCGCGGAATACGTCGGCCCCGGCCTGCGGCACGTGCCCGCTGGAGCCGTGCGCTAGGCGGGGAGAAGGTCTCGCGCCCGGCCTGACCCTGCGGCGACCCCCATTCGACAGCAGCGGAACATGGTGTCCGCTGCTGTCGTCATCTCGACGCCCTTCGCCAGAGGGAAGGCCCGTACCACGTGGAAAACCGAGATCATGCCCGAAGACGTTCTGATCCAAGCAACAAGGTCCGGTGTGCGGATCATGCTGGCCGAGGGCCAGCCGACTGCCGACGCCCTGGCTGAGCTCCAGGGCCGGCTCGGCGGAGAACCCGCCCTGACTGGCACCGCCGTCACGCTGGTGCTGGCCAGCGTCATGGCGCCCGATGACCTCACGGCCCTGGAGAGCCTGCTGATCGGCCAGCATGGGGCGACCTGCATCGAGGTCGTGCGGGCGGCGGCCGTTGAAGCGGCGGCGACCCGCAGCGCGATGCCGTCTCCTGGAACCTCGCCCGTGAGCCGGCCGCCCGCAACCCGCGGCCTGGACGGGCCTGGCGATTCGCTTCTGGTGCGCCGCACGCTGCGCTCTGGCCAGCGCATCCGCTTCGCCGGCAACGTCATCGTCCTCGGTGACGTGAATCCCGGCGCGGAGATCGTGGCCGGCGGCGACATCGTGGTCATGGGCACCCTCCGCGGCGTGGCCCACGCCGGGGTCAGCGGCGATGCCGAGGCTATCGTGGCGGCCTTCCGCCTGCAGCCGACGCAGATCCGGGTGGGGGGCGTCATCGGCCGCTCGCCCGACGGTGCCTATGATCGGCCCGACGTTCCAGAAATTGCGCGTGTTCGGGACGGGCTGCTGGTGGTCGAGCGCCTGCAGCCCAGCTTTGGCGACGCCCTCGCGGCCTCCGGGGCCTTCGCCGGTTCCGGAGGCGCGGCCGCGACGGGGCCGGGCGTTGCAGGCGGGGGCCTGCCGCCGGCGGCATCCGGATCCCGCCGGGGTGATGCCGCGCGCGGCAGGCCGCGGGGGGCAAACCGATCCGCTGCGGACACGGCGGCGCCGTCGCCCGGGGCGGAGGCGCCGGCGACCGAGCCAGCGGGCCTCGCCGGTGAGGCCGCG
>DATLTP010000220.1:0-7321 GCA_035533535.1 Bacillota bacterium
GCCGAAGCCCCACAGAGGCGGCTGCGTGCGGCTGGGGGTGCCTTGGCGTGCCGTGTATCGCCCAAGAAGCCGACTACCGCCACCTGGAACAAGATGACAGGAACTTGCCGGGAAGCGGCGAAGCATGTCCTGTGAAGCGAACGTCACACGCGCCGCTGCTGCACCCGATTGAGTAGGGGTGAGACTCTGCACCGCCTATTCGTTGCATTGCACTGGACTGACGAGCGTGTACGCAAGGTGAACGCACACGGCGTCACGGACGAGGAGGTCGAGGAGGCCGTGTTCGACGACGACCGCAACGTCACGCGGCAAGTCGTGCGCAACGGCGAGGTACGCTACAACGTCTTCGGCCGCACTCAAGCTGGCAGGTCTTGGTGCCAGAGGGGAACAGTATAGCTGGCCCGATCACGGCGCGAGACGCCGAGGAGAACGAGAGGAGGAAGTACTTTCGTGGACGACCTTAGCCTTCCGCTCGCGACGCAGTTGCCATTGTTCAAGAGCGAGGACGAAGAGGCCGCTTGGTGGGCAGAGCACAGTGCGGCCGACCTGCCGGGCGAGGAGATGACTGGTGCGTTCGTTGAGCCCAATAAGCCAGCCCGCGTCACCATCGTTATTACGATGACCACCTTTGAGGCCACACAACTTAAGCGCCAAGCCGAACAGCGAGGGCTGGAACCGCGGCCCTATGTTCGCCTTATCCTTAACGAGAAGGCCCTGGAGGGCCTCCCCGGGCGCTGACAGCCTCTCGCCCCTCAGCCCTAGTCGGCACCGCGACAGGCTAGCACCGCGAGGCTAGCCTGTGTTCGCTTCGCTGCACCCGCATTTGGTCGCGCCTCGACGTCGCCATTTCGTTACTCGGGTTGCGCGCAACCAACCCCTTGCCATACATGGGGACTATGGACCATGCTGCGTGGCGGTCGTGGACGCGGTAACGAGAGGTAGCCAACTGCGGTACCATGCCCGACGCCAGGGCGATCGGCCGCGCGCTCGCCAGATGACCGCCGCGCCGCGAACTCCACGTTTCCCGCCTTCCCCGCCAAGGGCGCTACGTCGCTGGTTCCGGGGCCCCCTTGCTCGGCCAGCCATACACGGCGATCCCAGCCAGGACCAGCACGCCGCCGGCCACATCGGCCGCGGACGGCGGCTGGACGAGCATCCACCACGCCAGCAGGGAGGCGCCCACCGGCTCCCAGAGCAGCGCGACCGATACCACGGTGGCGGGCAGGTACTCCAGCGCCCAGTTGAAGACGGTGTGGCCGCCGACGGTCGGCACCAGGGCCAGGGCAAAGAAGAACAGCCACTGCCGGGCGGGGTACGGCCAAAGGGACGAGTGCAGCACCAGGGCCGCCGGCAGCAGCGCGGCGGCCGCGATGGCGTAGACGACGGTCGAATAGGGCAGCACCGCCACACGGCTGCGCAGCTGGCGGCCCACCAGCAGGTACCCCGCGAAGGAGGCGGCCCCGACCAGGGCCAGCAGATCCCCCGTCAGGCTGAGGCCGCCCAGGCCGTCGCCGATGGCCAGGACGGCCGTTCCGCCCAGGGCGGCCGCGATGCCGAGGATGCCCCGCCAGCCGATGCGCTCGTGCCAGACCAGGGCGCTCCAGGCAGCCACCCAGAGCGGGTGGGTGCTGACGAGCACCACGGAGCTGGCCACGGAGGTCATGCCGAGGGATGCGATCCAGGTGAGGAAGTGCAGCCCGAGCAGGCAGCCGGCGGCGACGGCGGCCCAGCGCCACGATGTCGGGACGGCCGCGAACGGGTGGCTCCGGCGCGGCCAGGCGGGCAGGAACAGGACGACGGTCAGGGCCAAGCGGTAAAAGGCCAGGGCCGCCGCGGGCGCCGAGGACAGCCGGATGAAGATCGCTGAGAACGAGATGCAGACCAGGGACAGGACCAAGCCCGCCCCCGCAGCCGCCCGCCTCTCAGAAGCGATTGCCCTGGGCCTCGCGACCGGCCGCGGCCTCGGTCATCACATCCTCACTGCGCAGCAGTTCGAGCTGGCTCTCGAGCAGACTCCGCACCTGGGCGCGGAAGGCGATGGTCCGCCGGCCCACCTCCGCCAGGTGCTCCTCGGCCTTGCGGATCTCGGCGGCCTCGCGCTCGCGGGTGGCCTGAGCCCGCTGCCCGGCCTCCTGCACGATCAGCTCGGCCTCCTTGCGGGCGCTCTCCTTGACGGCGTCGGCCGTCTCCTGGGCCACGATCAGGGTGCTGTGCAGGGTCGACTCCAGCTGCCGGTACTGGTCCAGGCGCTGCTGGATGTCGGTCACCTGATCCTTCAGGGTCGCGTTCTCCTTCAGGAGCGCCTCGAAGTCGGAGACCACCTTGTCCAGGAAGTCGTCGACGTCGTCCTCGCGATAGCCGCGCATGCCGCGGCGGAATTCCTTGTTGTGGATGTCCAGCGGCGTCAGCAAGGTCACATCCGCTCCTTCACGGGCCTTTGATCCCCGGCACTCTTCGAGGGTGGGCCCACCTGGAATGGGGGTCGCGGATCCCCGCATGGCTGCGGGATTCCATGCAGGCGGACGGCCACCTGCTCCCTGGCATTCGAGGCCGTGGCCCCGGACATCCTTCCCGGGGGGTGAGTGATAGTGGCGTGGCGGGCCACGATCCGTGAGGCCGAGGGTGGCCGCTATGTGGTCCGGTTCGCAGACGAAGCGCCCGAGGCCTACCTGGGCGCCCCGGACCTGCAGGCGGCGATCACGGAGGCACAGGCGCGCTGGCCCGAGTTGGACTTCCGGCCGCTGCGGGGAGATGAGGACGCCGGCCCGGAAATCCTGGCCGTCAGCTCCTGACGCGGGCGGCCGCGGCGTAGGCCAACATCCAAACGGCGCCCAGGCAGAGCGGGACGGCCGGGCCCCCGTCCAGGGCCGCCAGCCCCGCCAGGCCGGTGAACGCGGCACCCACGCCACCGATCACCCAGACGCCGCCCCAGGCGCGGTGGGGCCGCGGGGCATTCGGGTCCCGGCGGCGGAGGCGGAGGACGGCCACGGCGGCCAGGCCGTAGACGGCACTCTCCGCCGCCGCGGCCATGTCCACCAGCCCGGCGAAGCCATGGATCGCGGCCACCAGGGCTGCCACGGCCAAGGCGGCGCCGAGCGTGACCCACGTGGCCCGGGCGGGCACGCCGGAGCTCCGGCTGATGATGGCAAGGCCCGCCGGAAGCGCCCGCTCCCGCCCGAGGCCGAACAGCAGGCGCGAGGCCGATCCGATCCCCGCGTTGAAGGTGGTGGCCGAGGCCGCCAGGCAGACGGCGAGCATCCATCCGGTCCAGGGCCCCCTGCCCAGCCGTAGGGCCAGGGTGATCTGGGGCGAGGAGCCAGCCAGCGCCGAAGGCGGCAGTCCGTGGCCAAAGGCCGCCGCCAGCAACCCAAAGGTGGCCGTCAGCAGCAGGACGGCGAGGCCCATGCCCCGGGCGACCGACCCCGCCGATTTCGCTTCCTCCGCCCGCGGCGTCACCCACTCGAAGCCGACGAAGAGGTAGACGGCGGCGGCCATGGCTCGTGGGAAGCTGCCCGGCGGGCTGGCAGGGGCCCAGGCGGGCGCGGGACCCCGCAGCGCCACAATGGCCAGGGCCCAAGCGGAGGCCAGCATGGCGACGGTCACGACATTCTGGAAGCGCGCCGAGGCCTCGGCCCCTCGCAGGTTGAGCGCCGTGGAGACCGCCAACAGCGCGCCCAGGGCCAGATCCGGCACAGGGCCCGGCAGCACGACAGCCACGGCCCGGGCCAGGACGTACGCCTCCGTCCCCAAGACGGCGACCATGACGAAGGCATAGACCATGGCCACGGAGAGGGCGAACGGATCGCCGTAGCCAGCCCGGAGGTAGGTGCGCAGGGCCGACGCCGACGGATACATGCCGCTCAGCTCACCGAACACGCCGGCCACGAGCAGGACCAGGACGCCGGCCGCGGCCACGGCGAGCCAGGCCTCCATCCCGCCCGCAAGCCACGCCACCTGGGCCAGCGCCACAAAGGAGGAGGTGGCGAACGAGAAGCCCGCGCTGTTGGAGACCAGGGTCGGCAGCCGCAGCACCCGCCGTAGCACGGGCCATGAGGTATGCGGCGCCCGCGGCGCCGGTTCTCACGGCGCGGTGGTGCCCCGGCTCTCCCGCCCGCGCAGAAGCGACAGCACCAGGGCCAGCACCAAGAAGACGATCGAGCCGCCCAGGGCGGCGTGCAGCCCGTGCACGAACGCCGACGCCAGCGCCGCGCTGAGCCGCGTCGTGCCCACGAAGATCGCGAAGGCGGCCTGGCGCGGGATGGCCGTCGACGCGATCAGCAGGGCGACGGCGAAGCTGGTCACCATGCCGACGTTGCTGAGCGTGCGCAACAGCCCCGAAGCCACCCCGTAGTCCCTGGGGGGCGCGTCCGCCATGACGGCGCTGCTGTTGGCTGGGAAGAAGAAGCCGGAGCCGATGCCGTTGATGGTGGCGGCCACCACCACGACCCATAACGGGGTGGCCACCCCCAGCGTGGTGTACACCAGGACGCCCGCCACCTGGACCAGCAGCCCCAGGGAGGCCGGCACGCGGGCCCCGAGCCGGTCGGCGAGGCGCCCGCTCCAGGGCCCGATGAAGCCGCCGACCACATAGCCCGGCACGAGCAGCAACGAGGCGATGAACGGCGACAGACCGCGCACGCCCTGCAGGTACATGATGATCAGGAACAGGATCGCGAAGTTGCCCAGGGCCTGAAGCGAGGCGGCAAACACCGAGGCCGTCAGCACGCGGCGGCGCAGCAGCCGCAGGTCGAGCAGGGGTGCCGGCGCAAAGCGCTCCCAGGCCAAGAAGCCCACGACGACCAGCGCCCCGCCGACCACCATCTCGACCACGGTCCGGGTGAAGCCGGCCCCGGTCGCGTTCGTCAGGCCGATGAGCAGGAGCAGCAGCCCGGCCCCGAGGAGCGCGACCCCCGGGAAGTCGATTTTGCGCGCGAGCCTTGGCGAGCGCTCACGCAGGACGCGGACGCCCATGATCAGGGCCGTGACCCCGATCGGCAGGTTGATGAAGAAGATGTACCGCCAGTTGACGAAGGTGATGATGAGGCCGCCCAGCAGGATCCCCAGCACCGCGCCGGTATTGTAGCCGATGCTGGTCATGCCGTACGCGCGCCCGCGCGCATGCGCCGGGAAGGTGTCGGCGATGATGGCCCCGCTGTTCGAGGAGATCAGCGCCCCGCCCAGGGCCTGCGCGACCCGGAAGGCGATCAGCGCGACGCCCGTGCTGGCGAACCCGCAGGCCACCGACCCGAGCGTGAAGACGGCGAACCCCAGGTTATACATGCGCACCCGGCCGTACATGTCGCCAAAGCGCCCGACCTGGGTGGTGAGGACCGTCATCACCAGCAGGTAGGCCATGATGACCCACACCATGGTGACGAGGTCGGTGTGCAGATCGCCCATCATCACCGGCAGCGCGAGCACCACGATCGTGGTGTCGACCGCGGCGATCATCACGCCCATCATGACGACGACCAGGGCAATGCGCTGGTAGTGCGCGTCGGCCGTTCCGGCCTCCGCCTGAGACTGGCCCACGGGGAATGCCCCCCAAGGGGCCAGTATAGCCCTACCGGATGCCGGCCAAGACCCCGACGAGCAGGCTCCCAACCACCTGGAGAAGGATCAGGGCGATGAGCGGCGAGAGGTCGAAGGCCCCCATCATGGGCACCACGCCGCGAATGGGCGCGATGATGGGCTCGGTCAGCATGTCCAGAGTGCCGATGATGTCCTGGTAAATGCGGTTGTAGCCGGACGGCCGCACCCAGGACAGCAGGGCGCGGATGATGATCAGCCAGGTGAACACCGTGACCAGGGTCGATATGGTCCGGATGAGGACGAGGGTCATCAGCGATCGCCGCCCAGCTTCATCCCCACGGGCATCCGCGCCTCGACGCCCTGGGGCAGGAACATCAGCATGCCGCTGCCGATGCGGTGCATCTCGCCGCTCAGGGCGTAGATGCTGCCGGAGACGAAGTTCACGACCCGCTGGGCCACCTCGCGGTCGGTGCTCTCGAGGTTGAGGATGACCGGCTTGCCGGCGCGCAGGTGGTCCGCGACCTCCTGGGCGTCGTCGAAGGTCCGCGGCGCGAAGACGACGACCTGGGCGGCGCGCGTCGATGGGCTCTCGCGCAGGGCCGTGACGGGGTTGAGCGCCGGGGCCACCGCCCCCCGGATGGACGCGGACGTGTACGAGGGCTCGGCATAGGCGCCACGCGCAGGCGGCTGGCGCCTGCCGCCCCGGCGGTGGGCCAGCTCATCGCGGCTCGGCTTCCAGCCCAGGGACGGCTCCGGCGCCGCCTCCTCGAGGGCAACCTCCTCAAAGCCAAGGAAGTTCAGCATCCGATCCCAAACACCCTGGGCCACGGCCAACCCCTCCCCAAAATGCCCGCAACGTGGCCCTTGGCCGCAGGTGCGCGCGCCGGGCCCTATTCGGCGGCCCCTGCGCTTGCTCCTGCCATGTTCTACGGGCGGGGACGCTCTCCGAATATCGCGCGGCCCACGCGGACGAGGGTGGCCCCCTCCTCAACGGCCACGGGGTAGTCTCCACTCATGCCCATCGACAGCTCCGGCAGCTCCCGCCCGAGATCCGCCGCGAGAGAGTCCCGGAGGCCACGGAGGGCGCGGAAGTAGGGCCGAGCGGCCTCGGGCCGCTGCACGGGCGGGGCCACGGTCATGAGCCCTCTCAGGTCCAGCTCCGGGCACGCCACCACGTGGCGCGCAAGCTCCCCGGCCCCTTCGGGCGCAACGCCGGCCTTCGTGGCCTCCCCGCCGATGTTGACCTCGATCAGCACGGGCAGCCGCCGGCCCTCGGCCGCCAGGCGGCGGGCGAGGACATCCGCCAGCTCAGCCCGATCCAAGGAATGAAATAGAGCAAAGCGACCCTGCAGCAGTCGCACCTTGTTGGTCTGCAGCGGCCCGATCAGGTGCCAGCGCAGTGGGCCGCGCACGGCCTCCATCTTGCCGATGGCCTCCTGGACCCGGTTCTCCCCCACGTCGCCGACGCCAGCAGCCAGGGCCGCGGCGACCATTTCCGGTCCGAAGCCCTTGGTGACGGCGATCAGCTTGATCTCGGCAGGATCCCGGCCGGCGCGCCGGGCCGCGGCCTCGATCTCAGCCCGTACGGACGCGAGACCCTCGGCGATGCCCAAGCGGCGATCCCCCCGGGGGTCATCGTAAGGCGTAGGGCAACCATAACGTAATCCCCCACGAAACGGCGGCACCTTGACGGCGAACATGTGTACGGGGTAATCTGCTGACATGGGCGAGCGCTTCACCTGCAGGATGCGGCTATGTGTCACCCGACAACAGGCGGCGGAGATCGACC
>DATLTP010000221.1:0-10136 GCA_035533535.1 Bacillota bacterium
AGGGGGGGCTTCCGCAGGGGGCGGGCTCCCGCAGGGGGGTCCCGCAGGGGGCGGGGCTCCCGCAGGGGGCGAGCTCCCGCAGGGGGTAGGGCCCCCTGCGGGACCCCCGCCCCTACTCCCCGGCGGGGCCCGGCGTCGCCGCAGCGGCCAGGGCCAGCTCGCCGGCGCGTTCGGCCGCGCGCACGACGGCATCGACCAGCGCCTGCGAGAAGCCGCGGGCCTGGAGCACCTCCAAGGCCGCCACGGTCGTGCCGCCTGGGGACGCCACCTGGCGCACGAGCTCATCCGGGGCGTGTTCGCTGACCAGGGCGAGCTTGGCGGCGCCGAGAACGGTTTGCGCTGTCAGGCGGCGGCTCACCTCCGCGGAGAGGCCGAGGCGGCCGGCGGCCTGGTGCAGGGCCTCCATCAGCACGTAGACGTACGCGGGCCCGCTGCCGGACAAGGCGGTCACAGCGGCCAGGTCCTCCTCGGCGACGGTGATGACGTCGCCCACGGCGGACAGCAGCGCGCACGCCGTCTCCATGTGGGCGGCGCTTGCGGCGGATCCGGGCGCGATGGCCGTGGCCGCCGAGGCGACGGCGCTTGGGGTGTTGCTCATCGCCCGCACCACGGGGAGGGCATCCAGCCCGCACAGCTGGGTGATCGCCGCGGAGGGCAGGCCCGCCACCAGGGAAATCACCAGGTGCCGCTCGGGCGATAGGTGCGGCGCAAGCGCGCGCAGGGCGGCGGGGGCGTCGGCCGGCTTCACCGCCAGCACGATGACGCCCGCGGCCTCGCACAATTGGCCCTTGTCGCGCGTCACGCGGACGCCCATTGCGGCCAGGGCGTCCAACCGGTCGTCGCGGCTGCGGTTGCAGGCCCAGACGGAGCCGGCGGGCAGCTCGGAACGGGCGCCAACCCACCCCATGACCAGGGCCCGCGCCATGGAGCCCGCGCCCACGATGCCGACCGTCCGGTCCACTGCTCTCAACTCCTTTTGCGAACACAAAAAGGGCCCCCCGAAAGGACGGGGGGCCCGTGGTACCACCTTTCTGGGCCGCCGGCGCAATGCCGGTGCCCACTTGAAGCCTTGATAACCGGGGTGCCCCCGGACGGGCTTCGGTTGGCCCTGCGGCCGACCTGCCCGCGGCTCTGGGATCTGGGAACCGCTTTGCCCGCGGCGCCGGCCTTACAGCCTGGGGCCGGCTCTCTGGAGTCCGCTGGGGCGCGCGGCACGATCCCGCATCGCCGTGTCTTACTGAATTGGGTCTGATTATCCCGGATGGTGGAACCCGCCGTCAAGGGCATCCTACAGCCATGGCGACGGTCAGGGGCATCCTGCTGCGCGTGGACGCCGAGGGGGTCTCGCTGGCGACCGGAGGGGACGTGCTGGCGCTCCGTACCGACGGGGCGCAGCTCCCGCCGAGCCTGCGTTCCGGCGACGAGGTGGCGGGTTGGCGCGAGGGTCTCCGCCTCCGGGAGGTGCGCCTGGCCCGCATTCGGACCGACCTTGGCGACGTCTGCACCGGCCTGGAGGCCGGCCGCATCCAGCTGGACACCGGCGGGCGCGTGTGGGACCTGCGGGCGGAGGCGTGGCCCGGTGCCGCTGGTGAGGATGGCGCCCGGCTCCGCGTCTGCCACGACGGGTTCCTCGCCCTGTGGGCGGCCGACTCCGTTGGCGAGGTTTGGATCCCGCCCCCGCCCCCGGCTGCGGCCGCCGCGGCCGTGCCCATGTGGCGCAAGCTCTGGCCACGCTGAGTGCCAGGTTCCGTGACGACTCCTGTGAACGCGGGCCGGCCGGATGGCTGTGAACCTTTGACGCCGGCAACGTGCGGGAACGCCCCTTCGCCGGCATCTGGTCCAGCGAGCGCTGCGAGGCCTTCCTCCCAGCCCTGCTGAGCTGCTGGTGAAGGTAAGAAAGCAGCCTACGAGGGCGGGGACGCCTGGACCGGGCTCGCCGCCGGCACCCCGTCAGCCTCCGGACCCCGGGCGTCGCCGATGACCACCCGCCGGCAGACCACGTCGACGCTGACCACGTTGAGGGCCGTCATCTGCTCGATGGCCGCGCCGATGCTGACCTGCGCCGCCGCCAGCACGTCGGGCAGCGACACGCCGAAGCGGACCACCACCTCCACGGCGACATGGACCCCCGCCGGGTCGAGGTCGACGACGGCGCGCAGGGCCGAGTCCACGCCGTCAACGTCGCAGCCGGCCCGCTCCGCGATGGCACCGATCACCGTGTCGGAGATGAAGAACTTGCCCATCGCGCTGAACGTGGGCCGCACCATGGACTTCTCGATGACCTGGTCCTCCTGGCGGCCACCGCGGCGGAACAGCCGCAGCGGGTCCACGAGGTAGCCGGAGAACGATTTCTTGACCTCGAAGGTCGGCGCCGGGATGACGTGCTTGCCCTCCAGGCGCCGGATGCGCCGCGCCCGGCGTATCTCCTCGGACGAGGCGATCTCGCGGATGTCAATGTACTTATCCGGCCGCGGCAGGTCGAGGGCGTCGGTGATGAGCTCGATCATGTGGCGGCTGGTGCCGAGGATGAGGACCTTGCCCGGCCGGTCGGCGTGCAGCGCCTGCCGCACGTCCTCCGCGTGGGCCTGCTCGGCGAAGATGGCGCGCCGCACGGCGGCCATCTTGGAGTCCTCCTTCTTGGCGGACTGGCCCGCCACGATGCGCGCGCCGACGATGAGCAGCCCGTCGTCGATGATGTGGCTGATCCCGTAGGCGGCGGCAACGAGCGAAGCGCGGTGGCTCTTGCCGGTGCCGGCCGCCCCGACGAGGGCGTAGACTTCCATACCGCTTAGGTCGCGGCGGCCTCCGCCGCCGCGTCGATCTCGGCTTCGCTGTGGGCGAGTGAAACGAAGCCCGTTTCGAACTGGGACGGGGGGAGATACACCCCTCTGGAAAGCATCTTGTGGAAGAACTTCGGGAAGTCGTCCACAAAGACGGTGAACATGCTGCCGCGTTGAACAACGCGGCCAGTCCCCGCCAGCCCTTTGGCGAGGCGCGTGCCCAACTCGTTCAGCCGGTCGTAGGTGCCGGGCTCCCGCAGGCGGCGGAGCGTGGCGAGCCCAGCCGCCACGGCCACCGGGTTGCCGGAGAGGGTTCCCGCTTGATAGACAGGCCCCGAGGGTGAGATCTGGCTCATCAGGTCGCGTCGGCCACCGTACGCCGCCAGCGGAAAGCCACCGCCAATGACCTTGCCCAAGCAGGTGAGATCGGGCTTGATGCCATAAAGACCCTGGGCGCCGCCCCAGCCGACCCGGAACCCGGTGATGACCTCGTCGAAGATCAGCAGGGCGCCGGACTGGTCGCAGAGGCGGCGCAGCATGGGTAAAAACCCGTCCACAGGCGGGACGAGGCCCATGTTCCCGGCGATGGGCTCGACGATCAGCGCCGCGACCTGGCGACCCTCCCGGGCGAAGAAGTCTTCCGCCGCTGCAAGGTCGTTGTATGGCAGGACGCGGGTGTCGCCCGCCACGGCGGGCGATACCCCGGGGCTATCCGGCACCCCCAGCGTCAACCCGCCTGAGCCAGCCTGGACAAGCAGGGAATCCACATGCCCGTGGTAGCACCCAGCGAACTTCACGATCACGGAGCGTCCCGTGGCCGCTCGGGCCAGGCGCAGTGCCGACATGGTCGCCTCCGTGCCGGAGGAGACCAGTCGCACCATCTCCACCGCGGGCATGGCCTCGCAGATGGTCTCCGCCAGCTCCACCTCGCCGGGCGTGGGCGCACCGTAGGTGCTGCCACGCTCGAGGGCGGCCTTCGCGGCGGTCACCACCTCGGGGTGGGCATGGCCCAGGATCAGCGGGCCCCAGGACATCACGAAGTCGATGTAGCGGTTGCCGTCCACGTCGAAAATATGGGGGCCGGCGCCGCGCGCGATGAACGGCGGCGTGCCACCCACCGCCCGGTACGAGCGGACGGGGCTGTTCACGCCACCCGGCATCCGCTTTTGGCCCCGGGCCAGCCATTCGGCTGAAGTCAAAGTGATCTGCGCTCCTCCGGGGTCAAGAGATCTTCCACAGAGCGGCGCCCCGCCTTGCGCAGGCGGTCGGGCCCCTTGCCTGTGCGCCACTCCGCCAGGCCGAGGACGGCCAGCGCATCCGGCAGCTCAGGTGCGCGAGCCAGGGCCTCGCCCGCCAACACTGCCGCCGACTTCGGATCGTTCCGCCGCAGGGCGATGATCCCTCTTCTCAGCCAGGGCACCGGGTTGGCCGCGTCCGCCGCGGCCAGTCCCTGCCAGAGGGCGTCGGCATCGGCCAGGCGGCCCTGCTGCTCCGCCAAGGCTGCGCGCGCGCTGCGTGCCGGCGGGTGGTCTCCAGCTTTCGACCACAACTCGTCCGCCTTCGCGTCGGAGCCCTCGGCCAGGTGCATGGCCCCCGCCTGGGTGAGGGCATCGGCGTTGCTCGGCGCCTTCGCCAGGACGTCGTTCAGCTCGGCCCATGCGGCCTTCTTCTGACCCGCTGACCACAGCGCCGCGGCCAGGCGCGCGCGGATCAGGAGGTCGTCGGGCGCTGCGGCTGCAGCCGCACGCAAATGCCGAACGGCCGCTCCCGCGTCGCCTTTGGCCAGGTGGGCGATCCCCAGGTTGTAGTCGACCACGGGCCGCTTGTCGCCCAGGCGCTTGGCTCGCTCCGCGAGCCCAATGGCTTCATCATATTGGCCGAGGTCGAGAAGCGCCGCGGCGATGTTGCCAAGCAGCACCAGATTCTCTGGCTCACGGCGCAGCCCCTCGCGCCAGGCGATGAGGGCCTGCTGGCGGTCACCCCGGGCGAGCTCGACCTCCCCGAGCGCCTCGGCCGCCCGGGCTGTCACACCCGCAGGCGCCTCCTGGCCGCCCTTGAGGACCGTTCTGAGCTCGGCTGCAGCCTCCACCAACCGGCCATTCACGGCGAGCAGGCGCCCCAGCATGTATCGCGCCGTCACGTGCCCCGGCTCAACGGTCAGCAGGCGGCGCCACGCGGCTTGGGCGCCGTCGGCGTCGCCCGTGTCAGCCAGGGCCACGCCGAGGAGGTAGAGCGCGTTGCCGTCATTGGGCCGCAGCTCCGCAGCCCGCCTAAAATTGGGCGCGGCAGCCATGGCATCGCCCCGCTGCATGTGGGCGAGGCCCAGCTGGTAGAAGACCTGCTGGTTGCTGGGTTGGCGCGCCGCCAGGTCGCTGAGGCGGGTGATGGCCTCGTCCAGGCGGTCAGGCGCGAAGGGGCCTCGTTGCGGGGTCCCTTCGCGCTCCCTCCGCGGCATCAGCGCAGGTCCTCCGCCACCCGGGAGAAGAGCTGTCGCGCAGCGACAGCCTTTCCAGGATCCAAGAGACCGATGTCCTCGCGCTTCAGAAGCGGCGAAATCGACCGCAGTTCGTCATCGGTGAGGCTTTCCGGATCCCGGTCCCCGCAGACGCGCACCATGGTGCCGGCCACGGCATGGGCATCGCGGAAGGGCATCCCCCGCTTGGCCAAGGCATCGGCCAGGTCCGTGGCCCCGGACCAGTCCCGCGCCAGAGCAGCCTTCATCCGGTCCGCGCGCGGCCTGAGCGTGGCGACCATCCCGGTCATGGCGTCCAAACATGCCTCCACCGTATCGATCGCGTCGAAGCAGGCTTCCTTATCCTCCTGCATGTCCGAATGGTACGCCAATGGGAGGCCTTTCAGCACCGTCAGCAGGGTGAGCAGGTCGCCAAATACACGGCCCGACTTCCCGCGGACCAACTCCGCCACGTCGGGGTTCTTCTTCTGCGGCATGATCGACGATCCGGTCGCGAAGGCGTCGTCCACCTCGATGAAGCCAAACTCGCGGGAGCTCCACAGCACCAGCTCCTCGCCCAGGCGCGAGAGATGCACCATCAGGACCGAGGCCGCGGAGAGCAGATCCAGCACGAAATCACGGTCGGACACCGCGTCCATGCTGTTCGCATAAACCCCGGCAAGGCCGAGGTCCTTCGCCACCATTTCGGGATCCACCGGGAACGATGTCCCCGCCAAAGCCGCGGCGCCCAGCGGGGAGCGGTCGGCCCGGTCGCGCGCCTGGGACAGCCGCTCGACATCTCGCTCCAACATGTGCCAATAGGCCAGCCAGTGCAGGGCCAGCGGCACCGGTTGCGCATGCTGGAGGTGCGTGAACCCTGGCATCACGATACGGGCTTCGTACGCGGAGCGGGCCTGGTCGCGGAGGGCGCCCTGAAGGGCACGAACCCCCTCGATCAGGAGCGCTTCAATGTCCTTGACGTACAGGTGCATGTCCAGGGCGACCTGGTCGTTGCGGCTGCGGGCCGTGTGGAGCTTGCCGCCAACGGGGCCCACCAGTTCAGTCAGGCGCCGCTCGATGTTGAGGTGGATGTCCTCGAACTCCACGCGGAAGGGGAAGGTGCCTGCCTGAAGTTCCCCCGCCACGCGCTCAAGGCCGTCCAGGAGCAGCGCAACCTCGCTTGGCGCCAGGACGCCGACCTGGCCGAGCATTTTCGCATGAGCCTTCGAACCGGCGATGTCCTGGCGCCAAAGCCGCCGGTCAAAGCCGATGGACGCCGTGAACTTCTCCGCCTCGCGGCCGCCGGCCGACGAGAAGCGGCCGCCCCACATCTTCTCGGCCATTTCACAACGCCTCCGCAGGCAAAAAGGGGCGGGCGATGCTCGCCCGCCCCTCCAGAATCGCGCTTGCGCCGCTTACTGCTCGCTCTCTCCCAGTACCGACCGGATCCTGCCGACGAGGTCTTCGCGACCGAGGTAGCCGACGAACTTCTCCAGTTCCTCGCCCTGACGGAAGAGGATCATCGTGGGGATGCTGCGCACGCTGTACACGGTCGCAGCGACCGGGTTCTCGTCGACATTGAGCTTGACAACCTTGACCGCCTCGGCGAGGTCGCGCGCGGCCTCCTCGAGGACGGGGTTGAGGAATAGGCAGGGCTTGCACCAGGGCGCCCAGAATTCAACAAGGATGGGATCCTTGCTCTTGAAAACCTGCTCGCCAAACATCGCGTCGGTCAGTTCCAGGATCTCGGCCACCCGTCTTCCCTCCGGTTCGGCGAAGGCCTTTTGGCTCTCGTTCACCGCGACGTCCGTGATGGTTTTGTTCTTATTCGACGAAGGCCTGGCCTTCCCTGCCGGGCCCAGGGGCGAGGATCTGGGAGCCCGCCCGCGAACTGCCTCGCAGCGTGAAACTGTGGTCGCGCGACATTCCAACGCCCATTCGCCTGCTGGCCATCGTGTCGCTCGTGTCGTCGATGGGCGGCTCGCTCATGGGTCCCCTCGTGACCCTCTACGTCCATGACGACCTCGGGCGCAGCGTTGCGGCCGCGGGCGTCGTGCTCCTGCTGCAGGGTCTCGCGGGCATCGCCGGGCAGGTGGCCGGCGGGCTGCTGCACGACCGCTACGGGGGCAACGCGCCCCTGACGCTTGCCCTCGCGGCCGCGGCCGCCACCTGCGCGCTGCTGGCGCTCACCCACACCTGGGCACTCTATGTATCGTTGATGGTCGCCTTTGGCTTCGCCCGCTCCGTGGGCCAGGCGCCCATCAACGCCCTGACCGCCGCATTCTGGCGCAGCGGCGGCCGGCGGGCGTTCAACGTGCTGTATGTCGTCCGCAATATTGGGTTCGCGGCAGGCGCGGCCATGGGCGGGTTCGCGGCGCAGTGGTCGTACGCGCTCGCTTTCGCGGTCGCGGCCGCCGTCTTCGTCGTGGCGGCGGCCGTTACTGCCACCTCCCTGCCCCGGCCGGCGGAGGATCTGCCCATCGGCCGGCCAGTGCCAGCGGCGGCGCCACCGCTCCCGGGGGCCCGGCGCCGCGCCCTCGCCCCCTTGGTCGCCCTCGCCGTCGGCACGGTGCTGGGCTCCGCCGTGTACGGACAGTGGTCGACGACCGTAGCCGTCTACATGCACGGAGTCGGCATCCCGCTCACGGCGTACGGCCTGCTCTGGACGCTGAACGGCGTGGGCGCCCTCGCGCTCCAGCCGGTGGCCAACTACACCGTCCGGCGGCTGGGCCCGCGCCTGCACCGGCACCTGGTCCTGTCAGCGGCCATGTACGTTGGCTCATTCGGCTGCCTGCTGGCGACCCATCAGCTGTGGGGGTTCGTGGCCGGGATCGTGTTTCTGACGGCAGGGGAGATCTTCGACCGCCCGGCTTGGCCGGCGGCCATGGCCGCGCTGGCGGAGCCGGGACGGGAAGGCGCCTACCAGGGCCTGATCGGCTCCCTGCAGACCACGGGCCGCATGCTCGGCCCTCTGGCCGGCGGCGCCGCGTACGACGCCTTCCCGCCGTCGGCGGTCTGGGGTGGCGCCGCCATCACGGCGATGCTGGCCGCCGCGGCGTACGCGGGCTACGGCGCAGCCCACGGCCCTCGGCGCGGACACGCCTCGGGACGGGCCGCCTCGCCGGGCTCGGCCTAGCGCGGGCCCGTCGGCGGCACGCGGAGCCCAGTCTCCCCGTCGAACACGTGAAGCTTGCCCGGGTTCAGGGTGACGGCGACCCGCTCGCCGGGGCGCAGGCGCAACTCCGGCGAGACGCGCGCCGTCAGCGGGCCCGCCTCCGAGGACAGGTGCAGGTACTGCTCCGCGCCAAGGGGCTCGACCACTTCGACGACGGTCGGCAGCTGCCAGCCCGGCCGGCCCGCCTCCAGGGCCAGGTCCTCCGGCCGGACCCCGACGTCGACCTGCCGGCCCGGCGCCACGTCCGGCAGCGCCAGCTCCAGCCGCAGCCCGCTCAGCCGCAGGCCGCCCGCCTCCGCCACGGCGGGCAGGAAGTTCATGGCCGGCGAGCCGATGAACGAGGCCACGAACCGGTTGCGCGGGTGGTCGTAGAGGTCCTGCGGCTCGGCGATCTGCTGGATGAGGCCGTCCTTCATGACCACGATGCGCTGGCCCATCGTCATCGCTTCCACCTGATCGTGGGTGACGTAGATGAACGTCGTCGCCACGCGCTGGTGCAGCTTGCTGATCTCGGCCCGCATCTGGACGCGCAGCTGCGCGTCCAGGTTCGACAAGGGCTCGTCCATCAGGAAAACGGAGGGGCTCCGCACGATGGCGCGCCCAAGGGCCACCCGCTGGCGCTGGCCGCCCGAGAGCTCCTTCGGGCGGCGGCGCAGGAGCTCGCCGATCCCCAGCACATCCGCAGCGTCCCGCACGCGCTGGTCGATCTCCGCGCGCGGCAGCCGCCGCAGCTTCAGCCCGAAGGCCATGTTGTCGTAAACGGTCATGTGCGGGTACAGGGCGTAGTTCTGAAAGACCATCGCGATGTCGCGGTCCTTGGGCTCGACCTGGTTGACCAGGCGGTCGCCGATGTAGATCTCGCCGGCGCTGGCATCCTCCAGGCCCGCCACCATGCGCAGGGTGGTCGTCTTGCCGCAGCCGGAGGGGCCGACCAGCACCAGGAACTCCCGATCCAGGACCTCCAGGGTGATGTCGTCGACGGCGGCCACGTCGCCGAACCGCTTGCTCACGTGCACGAGGCGGACCTGGGCCATCCTGCACCCGCTCCTCGGTGCGGCATTTCTCCACGCCCGGGGCGGCTCCTCGCGTAGGGCCGGTTAGGAGGCCGTTAAGCCCTCAGAGGGATCCCCGCAGGTCGCGGTCGCGGTGGGCGATGCGTGCCGCGGCCGCAGCCGCCACCGCCGACACCAGGTCGTCCAGGTAGGTGTTGCAATGCACGCCGTCGTGGCCGCCGTGGTCGGTGACGCCCACGATCCCCGGCTTCAGCTTGTCGAGGTAGCCGAAGTTGGTCAGGCCGATGCTCCCGTAGATGTTGACGATCGAAAGGGCCATGACCTCGTCGATGCCATACAGGTGGTCATCCCCGAAGACCATGCCCTGCAGCGGCTCCGGCAGGAGGCCGCGCTCGGCCAGCTCGTCCAGGGCGATCCCCGTCAGCAGGGCGTTGCAGACCTCGCGCTTCTCCAGCGCGGCATCGACGCTCTCCAGGCACATCTCGATGGTCAGGCCCGGCACGAAGCCCCGCTGCAGATCCAGGACCAGGGCGGCGATGTCCTCGCGCTTCACGCCCCGCCGCAGAAGCCACGCCACCGCCAGGGCCTGCGTGCGCGCCGGCACGTCCATGGTCCGCGCGGGTTCCTCCCGCGCGGATGCGGAGTCAATGGTCCGCGCGGGCTCCTCCCGCGCGGATGCGGAGTCAATGGTCCGCGCGGGTTCCTCCCGCGCGGAC
>DATLTP010000222.1:0-6091 GCA_035533535.1 Bacillota bacterium
CCTGAACGCCATCCGGGCAGCCCTGCCGCTCATGAACGGCCGCGGCGCCATCGTGACGGTGGCGAGCCGTGCCGCCGCCGCCGGCGAGGCGGGCCTCGCCGCTTACACGGCCAGCAAGTCGGCCCTGCTGCGCCTGACGGAGGCGGTGGCCGCCGAGCACCCCGGCATCCGCTGCAACACGGTGCTGCCGGGGATGATCGACACCCCAGCCAACCGCGCGGACATGCCTGGGGCCGACACCGTGTCCTGGGTGCCGCCGCGAAAGATCGCGGGCGTCATCCTCTACCTGTGCACGGATGACACGGTCAGCGGGGCTTCGATCCCGGTTTGAAGCTCTGGGCACTGGACCTGGACGGAACGCTGCTGCAGCCGGATGGAAGCATCTCGCCCCAGGACCGGGCGGCCGTCGCCGCGGCCCTGAGCCGGGGCGAGCGTGTGGTGATCGCCACGGGACGGGCCTTCGCCGGCTCGATCGGCATCGCGGGCGAGCTGGGGCTGCACGGCCCGATGATCGTCACCACGGGTGGGCAGATCATCGATATAGATTCGGAGGCGCCGCTCGACGAGCGTCGCCTGAACCTCGCGGCTGCGCGCGGCGTGCTGGGGTTTTGCCGGGACCGGAGCTTTTCGGCCGGCGCCTTCCGCGACCTTGGCCGCGACGTGCGCTGGGTGGTGGCCCCCCGGGAATGGGGGCGCGCGCCCGTCACCGATCCGGCCCTGCCCGAGGCCCTGACGGAGGACCCCGAGCAGGTCGTGGTGCTGGGGGAGGAAGCGGTGCTGTCGGTGATCCGGACGTTCCCCGACCTGCATGTCCTGCCGCTGCCGGATCCCATCCGGCCGCGGGCCGCCCATGTCCTGCACCCGGAGGCGACCAAGGGGCAGGCGCTGCTCCGGCTCGCGGCGCGGTTGGGCCTGCACGCCGCTGACGTGGCCGCGGTGGGCGACAGTGCCAACGACCTCAGCATGCTCCAGGCTGCTGGCCACGGCTTCGCCATGGCCGGAAGCGCCCCATACGTGGTGGCGGCCGCCCGCACGGTGGTTGCCTCCGTGGCGGAAGCGATGGCGGCCAGGTGAGCTGTGGTATTCTGCTAGGGGTTTGGGATGGGCCTCCGGCCCGCGAATCCGTCGTCGTAGCCATGGTAGTGGGTGACGGCGGGCTCGCCCAGCCGCCAGCAAAAGAGCACCGGCTGGCCCCCGATCTCGCCCGGGAAGTCGACCAGGGGCGGCTCCAGGCCCTTCAGTTGGCAACCGATGGCGGCGACCTGCTGCAGACCCGAATCGAACTGGGCGCGGGCCTGAAGCAGGGCCGCCCGCGCGGCCCGGTAGTCGGCGGCCATGATCAGCACGCCGTCATCCGTCACGCCGACCTCCTTGAGGCGCTCGCACTCCAGGGTCAGGTCCTGGCAGCGGGCGGCGGCGGCGCGGACGGCGGGGAGCAGTGCGGACAGCTGTGGGATGAGCGCGTTGGCTTCGGTGACCGTGAAGGTCTTCACGGGTTCATCCCCCCGGCGACCATTGTAACCTGGAGGGTTATGCGTTGAATTACGTGATCGTGGGCAACGGCGCAGCCGGCACGACCGCGGCCGAGCTGATTAAGACCAAGGATCCCGCCGGCTCCGTCACCCTCATCACCGACGAGCCCTACCCCCTGTATAACCGAGTCGCCCTTCCCCGCTTCATCAAGTCGTTGGTGCCCGAGGACAAGGTCGTGATGCGCAGCGCTGCGCAGCATGCCAAGGCCGGCATCGACTTCCTGGCGGAGACGCGGGTGAGCAAGGTCAGTGTGCAGGAACACACGCTGCTCCTCAACACCGGCAAGGAGTTCCCCTGGGACCGCCTGCTGGTCGCGACCGGGGGCCGCCCCAACCGCATGAAGCTGGCGGGGGGCGAGCTGCCCAACGTCCACAACTTCCAGACGCTCGACGAGGGCAAGGGCATCGACCAGGACCTCGGCCGCTGCAGGCACGGTGTCTCGGTCGGCGGCTCCTTCATCTCGTACGAGCTCACGGAGGGCTTTCGCCACCGGGGCCTGGAGACGACCTGGCTGATCCGCGGCCCCCGCTGGCTGCGCCGCATCCTGGACGAGCAGGGCGGCGCCCTGGTGGACCAGATCGCCAAGAGCCACGGGGTGAACGTGATCTACGGCGAGGAGGTCGCCGAGATCAGGGTCAAGGACGGCCTGGCCGTCGGCCTGGTGACCACCGGCGGCAAGAGCATCGACTGCGACATGATCGGCGTGGGCCTGGGCCTGACCATGAACATCGAGTTTTTGGCCGACAGCGGCATCGAGACCCACCGCGGCGTGCTGACCGACCGCTGCCTGCGCACCAACGTCCCGGGCGTCTTCGCGGCCGGCGACATCGCCGAGTTCGAGGACGTGGTCCTCGGCCGGCACAACATGATGGGCACCTGGGACAACGCCCTGGCCCACGGCCGCGTGGCGGGCCTGAACATGGTGGGGGCGGAGGAGCCGTACGTCGATGTGCCCACCTACCAGAGCGGGCTGTTCGACACCATCATCTCGGTGCTGGGCATGACGCCGGAGAACCACCCCGAGCTGGAGTCCGTGGCCAGCGTCGACATGGCGGCCCACAATTACCGCAAGTGCTTCTTCCTCGGCAACCGGCTGGTGGGCGCCGTCCTCATCGGATCCATCCGCGGCAAGCGCAAGCTGATGGATATGATCAAGAACGGCACCCCGGTCGCCGTCAGCGAGCGCCAGGCCCTGCTTGATGCGAAATGAAGGCCTCGACCTCCGGGCGCTTGGCACCCACCACGGCGTGCATGCCGTCCCAAATGATGGGCCGGCGCAGGAGCTTTGGTTCGCGGGCCAGCAGGTCGAGCAGCTCCTGGTCCGAGAGCCGGTCCGCGTCCAGCCCAAGTTCGCGGTAGCGGGTGCTGCGCGTGGAAAGCAGCGAGCGCACGCCACCGGGCAGGGCTGCCGCGACCTCGGCCAGCTCATCCCGGGAGGGCGCCTGGTTCCAGATGTGCCGCTCGTCCAGGGCCACGTGCGAAAGCCACGCCTTCGCGTTGCGGCAGGAAGTTCAGGTCGGGTACTGATAAAAGCGGACCGGCACGGCGCATCCCCCTTCCCCTGATCTTCGCGCCGGCCCTGGAAGGAGCCTGCGAGCATGGCTGACGTCATCGTGGTCGGAGGCGGTCCCGGCGGGTACGCCTCCGCCATCCACTGCGCCCAACTCGGCGCAAAGGTCACCCTCGTGGAAGCGGACAAGGTCGGCGGGACCTGCCTGAACCGCGGCTGCATCCCCACGAAGGCCATGTTCGAGGCGGCGCGCGTATTGCGCGACGCCACCAGAGCCGCGGACTTCGGCGTCCTGCTCCAGGGTGTGAGCTTTGATTACGCACAGATGGCCGCGCGGCGCGACAAGGTGGTCGGCGGCCTCGTCACCGGGCTGGGCGGGCTCCTTAAGAGCAACGGGGTCACGGTCGTGCGGGGGCGCGGGCGCCTTGCCGGCCCGCGGTCGGTCGAGGTCACCGGCCCCGACGCCGGCCGCCTGCAGGGCGATGCCGTCATCATGGCGCCGGGTTCCGTCACCGCGCGGGTGCCGATCCCGGGGGTCGACCTGCCGGGCGTGATGGACAGCGACGGGCTGCTGCAGATGGCCACCCTGCCCAGGAGCCTGTGCATCATCGGCGGCGGCGTCATCGGCTGCGAGTTCGCCAGCATTTTCGCCGCCTATGGCACCGAGGTCACCGTCGTGGAGATGATGCCGCAGATCCTGCCGCCGGCCGACGAGGAGGTCGCGCGGCGGCTCGCCGGCGCCTTCCGCCGGGCCAAGATCGGCGTCCTCACCTCGGCCAGGGTCACGGGGATCCGGGAGGCTGGCGGCCTGCGGCGAGTTGACGTGGAAGTCGACGGCGGCAAGCAGGAGATCGCCGCGGAGGTTACACTGGTGGCCGTCGGCCGGCGGCCGAACACGGCCGATCTCGGCCTGGAGGCCCTGGGCGTCCAGCTGGGCCGCGGCGGCGCCATCCCGGTCGACGCGCAGCTGCGGACGGCGGTGCCAAGCGTGCTCGCCGTGGGGGATGCCATCGGCGCCCCCATGCTGGCGCACGCCGGCTTCGCGCAGGCCCTGGTGGCGGCCGAGGTGCTGGCCGGCCACGCCGCGGAGTGGGGGAGCCAGATGGTGCCCTCACCCGTCTTCTGCCACCCCGAGGTCGCCTGGGTCGGGCTGACCGAGGCGCAGGCCAAGGACGCGCTCGGCGGCGCCGATCCGCAGATCGGCCGTTTCCCGTTCTCGGCGCTGGGGCGGGCCCAGATCGCGGGGGAGACGGAGGGCTTCGTTAAGCTGGTGGCCGAGCCCGGCAGCGGCCGGGTCCTGGGCGTGCACATCATCGGCCCGCAGGCCACGGAGCTGGTCGCCGAGGCGTCGGTGCTGGTGCAGTGCGGCCTGGTGGCCGAGGACGTCGAGGGGAGCATCCACCCGCACCCGACCCTGTCCGAGGCGGTGGCCGAGGCCGCGGCCATGGTCCTGGGCCGGCCGCTGGACGCCATGCTGCGCCGGTAGGGGCCGCACATGATCATCCCGGCCGCCGTCCACGCTAGGCGTGGGAGGCTGCCGGGACATTCCGAGCAGGCGTCAGTTCCTGACCACAACGCTCAGGGCGGCGGGGGGCCTGCTCGCGCTCGCGGGGGCGGGCTACGCGGGCTACCGCTGGCCCCACCCGCGCCTCGACCCAGCGCCGCCAACGGCCCAGCCAGGCGTGTGGCACTTCGCCTCGCGGCCCGACCTCAGCCCCCCGGCCGTGACCGTGACTCGCTATCCGGCCCATGCTGCTGGGCCAGTGGGCGCTGCTGGGTCGGCGGGCGCGCCCCACCACATCTTCCTGTCCCCGAAGGGCTACGTGGGTAATGGCCCAGGCCAGCAGGGCCTGATGATCCTCGACACCGCGGGCCAGCTTGTGTGGTTTCTTCCGATGCCTGCGAATGCCCCGTTCAACTTTCAGATGCAGACCTATCAGGGAAAGCCCGTGCTCACCTGGTGGTCGGGATCGGTCACCGCCGGCCACGGACAGGGCGCGTGCACCATCATGGACGCCTCGTACCGCACGATCGCCACCATCCAGGCCGGCAACGGCCTCCAGGCCGATCTCCACGAGATGACCCTCACGCCCGCGGGCACGGCCCTGATCACGGCGTACCGGACGGCGGCCGCGGACCTCTCGGCGCTGGGCGGCCCCACGAGCGGCCAGGTGCTGAGCTGCCAGGCCCAGGAGATCGACATCGCGACCGGCCAGATGATCTTCGCCTGGGACTCGCTGGACCACGTGCCGGTCACCGAGACCCGCGCGGCGCTGGCCAGCGGCGACCAGACCACGCCATTCGACTATTTCCACATGAACTCGATCAGCCTGGCGCCCGACGGCGACCTGCTGATCTCCAGCCGCAACACATGGACTGTGTACAAAGTGAGCCGCGCCAGCGGGAACATCGTCTGGCGGCTGAACGGAAAGGCCTCGGACTTCGCCATGGGGCCGGGCGCGGCATTTTACTGGCAGCACCACGTGCGCGCCCATGCCGGCAACCAGCTCAGCATCTTCGACGACGGGTCCTCGCCGCCCGAAGAGTCCCAGTCGCGTGGGATCCTGCTCAGCGTGGACGAGACGGCGAAGCAGGCCCGGCTCGTGCGCCAATACGTGCACCCGGCTCGGCTGCTGGCCGACAACCAGGGGAGCATGCAGATCCTGCCCGACGGCCGCGTGTTCGTTGGCTGGGGCGACCAGCCCTACTTCTCCGAGTTCACCGCGGACGGGATCCTGGTGCTCGACGGGCGGCTGCCGGCCAACGACCAGTCCTACCGGGCCTTCGCCTACGACTGGGTGGGGAAGCCGACCGATGCCCCGGCCCTGGCCGTGCAGCCGAGCACGACGCGCGGGGTCACGGCGTACGCCAGCTGGAACGGCGCCACCGAGCTGGCCAGCTGGCGGGTACTCGCAGGAGCCAGCGCGTCGTCGCTGTCGCCGGCCGCCACCGTGCATCGCGCCGGCTTTGAGACCGCCATCGCGGTTGGCAGCAGCGGGCCGTATTTCGTGGCCGCCGCCCTGGACCGGAGCGGCCGCGAGATCGGCC
>DATLTP010000223.1:0-3134 GCA_035533535.1 Bacillota bacterium
CCGCCAGCGAATGGAGCGCCTGGCCCAGGACCACTTCAGCCAGGTCGGCCACGGCGAGTACGGCCGCTTCCAGAACACCGCCACCGGCGTCCCAATGGGCGGCGTGTCGTCCTGGACCACGACCGGCACCAACTACGGCACGAGCACCGGCTTCGGCACTGGCACCGGCACCGGCGCCGGCACCGGCACCAGCAGCAACTATGGCAGCGGCGAGAGCCGTTACGACTGGAACCGCGGCGAGTCCACCCGCAACCTGCCCGAGTGGGTCCGCGAGCCCACCCGCCGGTAACCAACGAGCAAGGGCCAGCGCCGGCGTCGGCCGCGCAAGCGGCCGCCGCCGGCCGCCCTGCAGAGTCTCCCCTACGGGACGCTCCGCGCCAGATCCTGGCAGCGCATGAACTCCACGCCCGGTTGCTCCCGTGCCCACTGAACGAACCGGCGCAGCTGCGCCGCCCGGCCGGGCCGGCCCGAGATCTGTGGGTGCATGGTCAGGACGAAGCAGGTGCCCCGGGCGGCCGCCTCCGCGTGCAGCCCCTCAAACTCGGCCGTCCAGGCCTCCCAGACCGTCGCCAGGGCGCTGATCGACCGCGCGGCCGGCGGCCGGAAGCTGAAGAACGGCGCGTCGTCCATGATCCATTGCACGGGCAGCTCCACCAGCCCCGTGCCGTGCCGGTACGGGCGGTCGTCGTCCATCATGTTGCTGGAGTAAAGGAACCCATGCTCGGCCAGGAGCCCAAGGGTGGCGGGGCTGAAGTCCCAGGCCGGCGAGCGGTAGCCGACCGGCGCCCGGCCCGCCACCCGCTGGATGGACTCGATGCCCTGAAGCAGCGCGGCCCGCTCCTCGTCAATGGCCATCTCGTAGGGCGGCAGGTGGGTGTAGCCGTGGTGGGCCACCTCGTGCCCGCCGGCCACGATAGCCTGGACGGCCTGCGGGTAGTGGTCGACGACCCAGCCCGGCACGAAAAAGGTGGCCGGCACGCCAGTATCGCGCAGCAGGTCGAGGATGCGGTAGACCGCCACCTTGGCCCCATACGCACGCTGCGAATTCGCGCCGGGCCGCGCCTCGCCGCGCGGCCCGGTTGGGGACGGCGGGCAGTCGGCGTCCAGGTCGAAGGTCAACATGACGGGAAAGCGGCATGACAAAGCACTGCACCTCCACGGGGGTGATCTCATGGGTCTCCTGGCCGCGGCGCGGGCCGGCCTGCTGGCGGGATTCGGGGCGGGGGTTCTGCTCGGAGCGGCTGCTGCCCTGCTGCTCGCCTGGGCCGTGGTCGCATCCGGCCGCAGCCGGCGGCGCCGCCGCGGAGCGCTGGCCGTCCTGCGGATCAGCGGCCCCATCGGGGGCGGCAGCCCCCTGCAACCCGGCGTGGCGGCCGAACCCGTCCTGCGAGCACTGGTCCAGGCCCGCCGCGAGCGCTGGGTCCGCGGCCTCGTCCTCCGGATCAACACCCCGGGCGGCGCTGTCGGCACCACCCAGGAAATCGCGGAGGAGATCGGCCGGGTGCGCGCCGCTCCGCAAGCCCGTGATCGCCTCGGTCGGCGATCTCTGCGCGTCAGGCGGGTTCTGGCTGGCCTGCGCCTGCGACCGCATCGTGGCCCCTCCGGGCGCCCTGCTGGGCAGCATCGGCGTGATCATCGCCGGGGCCCCGTGCTGCAGCAGCTGCTGGAGAAGGTCGGCGCCGAGCGGCAGAAGGTGCTCTCCGGCGCCCACAAGGACCTGATGGCCCTGGAGCGCCCTTGGGATGAGGACGAACTGGCCCTGCTCGGTGAGATGAATGAGGCCATCTTCAGCCAGTTCGTGGACGCTGTCGCCAAGGGGCGCGCCATGGACCCCGCCGCGGTCCGGGCCCAGGCCGATGGGCGGGTGTTTGCGGCCAGCCAGGCCGTCGACCTCGGCTTTTGCGACCGCCTGGGCAACTTCGAGGACGCGCTGGCCCTGGCGCGCGAGATGGCGAAGCTGCCCGAGCGGGCACCGGCCATCGACCTGCAGCCGAGCCGCAACTGGTTGCTGGGCCGCATCTTGCGTTAGAGCCCGAGCGCCCGCCCGACGTCGCCCGCCGTCATCCCTGGGGCCAGCCAGATGGCCCGCATCCCAAGGGCTCTGGCGGGCTCGTAGTCCCGCTCGCGGTCGTCCCCCACGTGGGCCGCCTGCTCGCCGGCCACCCCGGCCGTCTGCAGCGCCCAGCGGAAGATGGCAGGGTCGGGCTTCGTCACCCCGAGGATGCCCGAGCAGGCCACGACCTCAAATGGGCCCAGCTCGAAGTGGCCAAGCAGCCGCTCCAGCGACGGCGGCCAGTTGGAGATGATGCCGAGCCGCAGGCCGGCCGAACGCACCTGATCCAGGAGCTCGCGCATGCCGGGCCGCACTTGGTAGATCTCTTCGTAGCTGGCCAGGGCGCTGGCCGTCGGGCCGACATCCCCGCGTCCGCCGCCAAGGACACGCACCCCCGCCGCCGCCACGCGCTCCCAGAAGGCGGCCTCGTCTTCAAGCGTCCGGCAGTCATCCTTTTCCCGCTCATATACCTCATCCATGGCCCGCATCGCCGAGTGCAGCCGCTCGTCAGACGCCGCGGTGCCGGCCCTGGATCGCCGCAGCACCGAAGCGATCATCACGGCCGGATCCACACGCTGCTCCACCAACGTCGAGCCCACGTCAAAGAAAACGAATTCCAACGAACTGGCTCCCTCCGGTCGCGAGTCGCGTAGCCTGCGCAGCGGGAGGATTGCTCATGGTCAGCCTCGTCCCGGTCCCCGTCGCCGGCGGCACGGCCACCGGCATCACCGTGGAGCTTCCGCGCACCCGCCTCGTCATCCTGGCGGGCAGCAAGGGCTACATCATGTGCGGCGCCCTCGACGTCGCCCTGATGGACACCGGCCACCTCAAGGCTCGCGAGATCGTCGCCGCCCGCGCGGTCGGGGTGCGCACCATCGAGGACCTGCTTGCCGCGCCCCTGGAATCCGTCACGTCCGCTGGCCAGGCGCTTGGCCTGCAGACGGGCATGGCGGGCCGCGACGCCCTGGCCCTGCTGGTCTGATCGCGGGCCTCCGCGCCCTACGCGCCGCCAGTGATCGGCGCCACCGCCAGGCAGCGGCCACCGGCGTAAAGGCCAAGGCGGGCCAGCTCCGCGCGGCCG
>DATLTP010000224.1:0-6302 GCA_035533535.1 Bacillota bacterium
TAACCTTCCCCCTCATGCGTGGGATACGACGGTCGGCGCCTGTGAGCCTGGCGGAAGGGTCAGACGCCGTTCGCGGTTGTCTAACAATGGTCAGTGCCCGTCTGGGAGATGACGTGGAACGGCGGTTGGCGGACGCAGCCCGGGTGCGTACTCCGAGATCGTGCGGGAGGCCGTAGCTGCGATGAGGTTCCGGAGGACCGGCTGGATGTGCGGCTTGCCGATTGCGTTGGCGCGGTCGACCTGGGCGCGGGCTGTCAGACGACACCGGCGGTAAGTTTGGCGAACGCCGCCGGCGCGAGCGCACCTCGTGACCCTGACGGACGCCGCGCCGCTGATTGCCCTGCTTGACCGAAGCGACCGCCACCACGGGCAGTGCGCCGAGGCCCTCGCCTCGCTCTCCGCGCCGATCGTCGCCTGCGCTTACCGAAGCAACGAGCCTGCTGGCCGACGGTGGCTGGCCGGCTCAGATCCGGTTATGGGCTCTCGTTCCCCCGCCGCGACTTCCGCGGCGGGATGACCTGCCAGCGGTGCGGCAACTGATGTGCGACACCCCCATGAACCTGGCGGCTGCCGCCACCGTGGCCCTCGCGGATTCGCTGCGCCTGCGCCGGATCTTCACCTTGGACAGGCATTTCATCGCGTACCGGGATGCGGAGGGGCGCCCGTTTGAGGTGGTGCCCAACTAGTCCGAGACTGCGATGGCGAACATCCGGTCCGCCTCGATCCGCGCATACCGCGGCCCCGAGTCCAGGAAGCGCTCCCACTCCGGCCCGTAGCGCTGCACGTAGACCTCGAGCAGCGCCTCCCGCAGCCCGCCCGCACTCGTATCCACCGGCACGGCCCGCCCGTGCACGGTCACGGCAAAGGCCTCCGACGGCAGGTGCGTCGCGCTCACCGCGGGGTTGCGCTGCAGGTGCCGCCAGCGCAGGGCCCGGGGATCCGTGCCGAAGTGGAAGGACCCGCGGAAGAAGATCCCGTCCACGGGCCCGCAGAACGGCCGGCCGTCCCCGCTCACCGTGGCGACCACCAGCAGGCACATGCCCTGCAGCCGCTCGGCCACGTGGCCGGCGCTCAGGCGCCTGGCCTCGGTGTGGATGCTGCGCAGGTGCGGCCCGGCCGCCCGATAGCTGCGGTCGAGCAGGACCTGTAGGCCCTCCAGGTCCGCGGGGGTCTCGCGCATCAGGCCTTCTCGGCCAGCAGGGTCAGGTCATCCGCCGTCCAGGAGGCCACGCGCCCATCCGCCACCTCGATGGCGAAGTGCTGCCGCGCCGCCGCTGAGGCGCCCAGCGCAAAGGCCTCCACGGCCGCCCGCTGCTCCGGCGAGGTGGTCGTCCGCCCCACCCAGTCGGGGAAGTCGTGCTTCTTCCGGCCCATTTGCGCGTTCCGCTCCACCAGGCCAGCCGCCGCCAGCCAGGCCCGCCACTCGCTCGGGCTGGCCGCCCGCACGTGGCTGGTGTCCCGCATCCGTTCAAGCTCGTTGAAGAACGTGGCCAGCGAGGGGTCCTCCGGGGCCACGTTGTCGATGAGGACCATGCGGCCACCGGGCTTCAGCACGCGCGCCGCCTCGGCCACGAACCGCCTCGGCTCGGGGAAGTGATGCGCCGCAATGCGGCAGGTGACGCAGTCGAAGGCGCCGTCCAGGAACGGCAGGGCTTCGGCGTCCGCCGCCACATACACGACATTGCGGCAGCCGGACCCGTCGAGGAAGCGGCGGGCCGTGGCCAGCATGGGCACCGTCAGATCCGCGGCCACCACCGTGGCCACCTGCGGCGACAGGGCCTTGGCCACATGGCCAGCTCCCGTGGCAACGTCGAGGGCGATCCAGTCCGGCTTGGGGTCCAGCCACGGCACGACCAGGTCCAGGTCGTTCCCGCGGGCATGGGTCGGGCTCGTCACATACTTCTCGGCGTTGGCCCCGAACGAGGCCTGCACGGCTCCCTTAGCGTCGGCCTCCGGCATGGCGGCACCCTCCCTGGGGGCCTGGATTCGCCAGAACCAGGGCCCAAGCCTGGCGACGGGCCACCCGTGCCGTGCATCCCAGCCAGCCCAGGTCCCGCCCCGTAAGCAGGCAGGTCACGGGCCGTGCCTCCCCGCCCCCGCGGATGGCGCAGGCCCTGCCGCAGGCACTAGACAAACCCGCCCCGCAAGATCGAAAGCATCCAGGCCGCGACGATTGCCGCGCTCAGCCACCGCATGGTGCGGGGCCAGCCCGGCCGGTGCAGCCAGCGCCAGCTGCCGAGCAGCCAGTACATGAAGAAGAAGAGCGCGACCGGCAGCAGGGCCTGGAACAGCACCCCGTGACCCCCGCTCCACTCTACCGGCTGGGCATGTCCGCCGCCATCGCGCGGGGCAGACTCTAACCCATGGCGACATGGATACTCGGAGCGCTGCTGGCGCTGGGCGGCGCGGCCGTCGTGGGACTGCTGATCTGGATCGCGCTGGCGCACGGGCGGCGCGGCCGGATCTGACCTATACTTGCCCATGTGGATGCCTTGCTGCTGGCCGGGGTGGTGCGCGAGCTACGCGAGCGCATCCAAAATGGGCGGATCGAGCGGATCACCCAGCCGGGCGACGCGGAGATCGTGCTCTTGCTGCGCGGGCCGCTCGGCAAGGCCCGCCTGCTGCTGTCGGCTGAAGCACGCTTCGCCCGCGTCCACCTGACCGAGACCCGCGCCGACAACCCGGCCACGCCGCCGCCCTTCTGCCAGGCCCTGCGTCGCCACCTCGAGGGCGGCCGCATCGAGGGGATCGACCAGCTGCCGCCCCTTGAGCGCGTCCTCGTGCTGCGCATCGCCGCCCGCGACGAGCTCGGCTCGCCCACCGAGCGGCGCCTCGTGCTCGAGTTGATCCCGCCGCAGCCCAACATCCTGCTCCTCGATCAGGAGGGGCGGATCCTCGACTGCCTGCGGCGCATCCCCCGGCGCGAGCAGCTGCCGGGTCGCGCCTACGCGCCGCCGCCGCCGCAGCCAGGCCGCATCGACCCCCTGGATCCGGAGGCGCCGGCCCGACTGCAAGCCCGCTGGGACGAGCTCGCCGGGACCCCGGCCGCCCGCCTGGCGTCGGCCGTCGCCGGCCTGAGCCCCCGCGCAGCCGCCCGCGTGCTGCCGCCAGCGCAGATCGCCGGCCCCGACCCCGCCGACCCCGCAGACCCCGTAGACCCCGCCGCCGCCCTGCGCACCTTGGCCGCGGCCATCCAGGCTGGCGACCTCTCCCCGTACATCGGTCCCGGTTCCCCATCGGCCATCTGCGAAGCCGATACCGGCGGCGGGCTCCTCACCGCCCGCCGCGACCAGGCCCGCCACCGCGTGCTCCAGGCCCTGCAGGCCCACAGGGCGCGCCTGCGCCGCAAGGAGGAGCGCCAGGCGGAGGAGCTGGCTGAGGCCGAGGACGCCGACCGCTACCGGCGCTGGGGAGAGCTGCTGCTGACCTACATGCCCGCGATCCCGCCGGGCGCCGCCATGGTGCAGGTCGCCGACCCGGTCGAACCGGAGCGGCTGGTGGAGGTGCCCATTGCCCTGCAACTGCAGGCCAAGGGCCCTGCCGCCGCCGCCCAGGCCCACTTCCGCCGCTACGCCAAGGCCAAGCGAGCGCGGGCCCTCGTGCAGGCGCAGCTGGAGGCCACGCGGGCGGAGGGCGGCCAGCTCGACGACCTGATCGTGGCCGCCGAGACGGCCGAGGACGCATCCCAGCTGGCCGACCTGGCTGAGGAGCTGGAGGCGGCGGGCTACCTGCGCCCGCGGCCCGTTCGCAGCACGGCGCCGCGCCGCCGCCCACCGCGGGAGGCCGGCGCCGGGCCGCGGCCGCTTCAGTTCCGCACCGACGACGGCCTGACGGTGCTGGTCGGCGGGAGCGCGCTTGGCAACGACGCCCTGACCATGCACACGGCCCAGCCCGGCGACGTCTGGCTGCACGCCAAGCGGATGCCGGGTGCGCATGTGGTACTGCGGATGCCGCCCGGCGGCGCCGGCGAGCAGCCGCCAGAGCGGTCGCTCCACCAGGCCGCCGCACTGGCCGCCCGGTACAGCGCCGGCCGCGCCGACGCGCACGTGCCCGTCGACTACACCCGCCGCCGCCACGTCTGGAAGCCGCGGGGCGCCCGGCCCGGCTTTGTCCTGTACGAGGGGGAGCGCACGCTGATGGCCTCGCCGGACGAAGGGCGACAGTTGTCACCCTTTTCATCGACAGAAGGATAACAGGCCACCGCTGTCGGATATCTCGGCCCATGACAAGACGTGAGTTGGCCCGCGCCGGCATGCTGGTCGCCGCGACGGCCGTCGCGGCGCAGATCGCGGTTCCGCTGCCCCTGGGCGTGCCCTTCACCCTGCAGCCGCTGGCCGTGATCCTGACGGGCCTGTTGCTGCCGCCGGGCGCCGCCGCCCTGGCGATGGCCGTGTATGTGCTGCTTGGCGCCATCGGCATCCCGGTGTACGCCGGCTTTGCGGCTGGCCCACACGTGCTGTTCGGCCCCACCGGGGGGTTTCTGCTGGCGTATCCGTTCGCGGCCGCCCTTGCGGCCGCGCTTGCCGGTCCGCGGGCGGGGTTTGCGCGGGGTTTGGCGGCGGCCACGGCCGCCCTCGTGCTGGTGTACGCCCTGGGGGCAGGGGTGATGGCCCTGTACCTGCACTGGGCCCTGGGCCGGGCGGTGGCCTACCTGGCGGCGACGTTCCTGCTGCTAGACCTGGTCAAGGGCGCGGTGGCCGCAGCCGTCGCCCCGCGCGTGCGGAAGGCCTGGAACGGGTAGGCGTTCACTGCACCCTGTACAATGGCCGCATGGATGATTTCAGCGATCTCACGCATGCGGACCTCTGGCGGGTGCGGGCGACTGGCGACTTGCCGAGTGCGGCGGCGGCCGCGGCGGAGATGGCGGCCCGCGAGCGGCTTCACTTCCGCGGCGAGCCGCTCGACATCTACGACGACTCCATGCGGCCCGCCGGGGTCAAGGACCGCGGCCTCGTCCACCTGGACGGCGACTGGCACCGGAGCTTTCACTGCTGGCTGGTGGCGCCGGCCCGAGGCACCCTGCTGCTGCAGCGGCGGTCGCAGGCCAAGGACACCAATCCCGGGCGACTGGACACCACGGCCGCCGGCCACTATCGAACCGGGGAGGGTCCTCGCGAGGGCTGCCGCGAGACCGAGGAAGAGCTTGGCCTGCGCCTTGACCCCGCGCGCCTGGTCCCCATCGGCCGCGCCGTCGATTCGGCCCGCCACGGCTACCTGATCGACCGCGAGGTGGCCGACGTCTTCCTTTATTTGACGGACGCCGATCTGACGGATCTCCGCCTCGACCCGGCCGAGGTGGCTGAGGTGCTGGAGGTCGGGGCAGTGCAGGCGCTGGCCCTGTTCACGGGCGAGGTGGCGGCTGCGCAGGCGCGGGCGTGGCGGCCGGGGACGGCGCCCCGCCCGGTGCTGATCCACCTGGACGAGTTCACCCTTCACCATGACCGCCACTACGCGCGGGTGGCCCTGCAGGCCCAGCGCCTGCTCCGCGGCGAGGCGCCGCTCCCCCTCTAGCGTCCTGACGGCAGCAGACCAAGGGGCGCGCGCGCCGCCCCCTGCGCCTGGGCCTGGCTGATGTAGTTCGCGTTGACCATCGCCTGCAGCACCACGGCCTGGCGCGCGATGGCGCCCTGCGGGTTCACGAAGGGATCCAGGTTGGTGGGCGCCTGCAGCAGTCCGGCCAGCAGGGCCTCCTGGGCCAGGTCCAGGTCCTGAGGCCGCAGCCCGAAGTACGTCTCCGCGGCCGCATACGCCCCCCAGGCCTGGTGGCCGAAGTAGGCCTGGTTGAGGAACAGCTCGAGGATGGTCGCCTTGGGCAGCCGCCGCGTCAGCAGCAGCGCGTAGGCGATCTCCGTCAGCTTGCGGCTGACCGTCTTCTGGTCGCCGAGCAACTGGTCGCGCACCAGCTCCTGGGTGATGGTGCTGCCGCCCTGGGCGTAGGTGCGGGTCACCAGGTCGACCAGGGCGGCCCGCGCCACCCCTTCGATGCTGATGCCGGAGTTGGTGTAGAAAGTCTGGTCCTCGACGGCAATGACCGCGTGCTGCAGGCCGGGCGGGATGGCCGCCAGGGGCAGATAGGGCACATGGCGGGCTGCGGCCTCCGCGCGGACCTGAGCCGGGAGCGCCGCCAGCTAGGCCTCCGCCGTCTGCACGAACGCGGCCGCCCACCACGCCAGCACCACCAGGGCGGCGGCCGCGATCAGCAGCAAATAGCGACGGAGCGTGGCCTCTGCCCCCCCGGGCCATGGTAGCACTGGCGCCCTGCCATCGAGATGAAGCAGTCTGCCGGCGCGATCATCGGCCGG
>DATLTP010000225.1:0-8925 GCA_035533535.1 Bacillota bacterium
CATCGTGAAGGATCCGCGCGTGGGGGCGAGCCAGGCCGACCTGGAGGGCCAGTTCGCCCTGCTGGCGGAGGTTCGCGACAAGGTCACCGCCCTGCACGCCGGGCTGACCAAGATCCGGAGCGTGCGCGGCTCGCTGGATGAGTGGGTGAAGCGCGCCGAGGGCCACCGCGTCGCCGCCACCGTCGTGGAGAAGGCCGATGCCATCAAGGCCAAGCTGGCCCCGATCGAGGCCGAGCTGATCCCCGTGAAGACAAGCGATAAGCCGTCCGCTGGGCGGCTACCCCCGCGGCTGAACGATGAGCTGCTCCACTTGGCCGGCGTGATCGCGTCGGCTGACTGGGCCCCGAACACGCAGAGCCGGGCGCTGTACCAGGAGACGGCCGCGGCCGTCGACGACAGCCTCGCCCGGCTGCAGGCGGTGCTGGACAAGGACGTGCGCGAGTTCGGCGAGTACATCCAGGAGTTCGGCATCTCGCCCATCAAAGCCTGAGTTCGTGCCGGGGGCGGCGCCTAGGCGCCGCCCCGCGGTTCCGCCGGTTCCGGGGCTGCCGGGTCGGGTAGGGATGGCGGGCGGGTCAAGAGGCCGAGCGGCTGGTGGAGCATCGGTGACCATGGACCTGGCGGACCGGGTCGACGATCCACCCCGTGATGATCGGCCTGGCCCGGGGCGAGGCCCCGCGTTCCGAGCCCGACGGGCCGCGCTGAACTGCAGCGGCTGCCGGACCTGGGCGCCGGCGCCACGCGCGAAGCCTCCGGCCCACGCATGCCCGCCATCGGGCTGCCTGACATCCACCACAAGGGCCAACTCTTCGTGCGCGCACGAGCTGGGGATCACGCCGCCCGTCGTCATCCAGATGCAGGGACCAGCCTCCCCCAGATTGCGCTACTGCGCCGCCGCGTCTTGGTGGGGCAGGTAGGAGCGGTCGCCGATCCAGGGCGCGGGCGGGATGGCCAGGTAGCGCGACAGGTGGTCGAGCAGGGGCATGTACTGCAACCTGCGGGCCGCGAACTCCGGCCAGGTCTGCTCCAGGGTCCGGGACGCATACCCCGCCGCCCGCAGGCGATCCAGCACCTGGCCCAGCTCCCACTTCTCCATGCCCGGCTGGCGCATGCGCTTAAAGCGGAAGTAGTAGCCGATGTCGGCGACCAGGTGCCGGCCGACCTTGTAGAACATCGTGGCTTCGCCGCGTGGCCCGTCCTCCATTGCCGTCAGCACGAGGTTGGCTGCGTCCATCACGGCCCCAAACGAATTGAGCCAGGCCTCGTTGTCATGGCTGGAGCGGAAATAGACCAGGACGGGGAAGGCCAGGTGGCTCTCGAGCACCTGGGCCGCCCACGTGCGCCACGCCGCGAACGTCTGGGCGAGGTGGCCGGGCATCGCGAACTCGGCGCAGGTCTCAAGCAGCGCGATCCCGGAAGGTGGCGCGCCAGCGCTCGTGTCGAGGTCGATGACCTGGACCTCCCGCCGCTCGAAGGCCCCGAACAGCAAAAACAGCAGGCTGACGACGAGGGCGATGACGCCGAGGCCGTTGGCCGCCTCAACCGAGGTCACGGCCCGCCCGGCCCCGGTGGCCGCACTGGCGAGTCCGATGGTGAAGAGCGATGAGGCGGATAGATATAGGGCCGGTCCGAAGGTCAGTGGCTCGACACCGACGAGCACAAGGCCGTATCCCAGCACCAGGGCGGCCACCCAAAGCACCAACAGCAGCAGCACCGCCAGCGGTCCGAAGGCGCCGAGCGCCGCCTCGCGCCGCCGGGCGGGCTCGATCCGCCGGCCCGCCGCGCGCCAGAGCAGCCAGCACCAGTGGATGACCTGCGGGCTCAGGCGGACCCGGCCGATCGCCGGTCGCGGCAGCACGACCGACTGGAATAGGTCGTAGGCAGTGGCCACCACGATGAAGATCCCGAGGGCCAGCAGGACGGGCCTCACGGCCCGTCCTCCAGCCGCTCGAGCACCAGCCCGTAGCCGTCGGCGCCGTACTGCAAACACCGTTTGATGCGGCTGATGGTGGCCGAGCTCATACCGGTCCGGGCCCCGATCTCCTCGTAGGTGCTGCCCGCCCGCAGCATGCGGGCAACCTCGAGCCGCTGCGCCAGGGCGTGCAGCTCGCCCACCGTGCAGAGGTCCTCAAAGAAGCGATAGCACTCTTCCGGCGCCTTCAGCGCCAGCACGGCGGCAAAGAGCCGGTCCAGCTCCGGCGAGCGCAGGCGGCTCTCGTAGGCCAACGCGCGCGTGCCCCCCGTGGCCGGAGAAGTTCTGTTGAGCCCGGGTGGACCCCTCTCGTGTGATGATTTCAATGTAGGGCCCATCCCAGGCGCGAGGAATTCCCAATCTTGGGTCGAAGCCCCGCCGTCAGGGAGGCGGTTGGGGATGGTCCGCGGATGGAGGCTCCTGGCTACCGTTGCGCTCTGCCTCGGCACCCTGGTGATGGCGACCCTGCCCGCGGCGGCTCAGGGCAATACCATCGAGACGGCGACGAGCGCCACCATGGGCACGATCCTGACCAACGGCTCGGGGATGACGCTGTACTACCGGACCAACGACCCGGCCGGGGGCAGCACGTGCACGGGCGCCTGCGCCAAGGCCTGGCCGGCCCTCACGGCGACGGGCGCGGCGACCATGGCCAGTGGCGTCACCGGCAAGGTGACCACGTTCACGAACCCGGCCGGCGCCACCCAGGTCGCCTACAACGGCCACGCCCTGTACACGTTCGCCGGCGACAGCAAGCCCGGCGACACCAAGGGCGACGGCGTCGCCAACGTGTGGCACGTGGCAACCGTGAGCCTGGCGGCGGCGGCTCCGGCGGCGGCCCTGCCCAAGACCGGCACCAGCCCCTTCGACTTCGTTGGCGGCGCGCTCCTGATCCTGGGCGGGCTCGCCCTGCTCTGGCGGCGGCCGGTACGCGGCTGAAGCGCTGGTTCCGCCCCGCGGCCGCGGGCCTTTTGATCACCGGCGGCGTGCTTTTGGTCGCGCATGGCTGGTGGTCGGGCCTGGAAGAGGCCAATGCCCAACGGACCCTGGCCGCGGAGGCGCCCACGCCCAGCGCGGGCGCCTCCGCTTCCCTGCCCACCCCGCATGAGGCGCCTTTGGCCCCCCTGCTGAGTCCGCTGGGGGGCTGGCGCCCGCCGGGCCAGGTCCCGCAGCTCTATGCCGACCTCTCCATTCCGTCCATTGGCCTTTCGTCGTTCGTCGTCCGGGGCGCCACCCTCACCGACTATTACGACCTGTTGGCCTGGGGGCCGGCCCACCTGGTGAACACGCCGGAGCCCGGCGCCCTTGGCAATGCCGTCATCTTCGGCCACGTGGACGAATTCGGCGCGCCCTTCCGCCGCCTCGCCAGCCTGCGCCCGGGCGATCTCATCGACCTGCGCCAGGGCGCGGCCCTGTACGAGTATGCCGTCCAAGCGGTGGCGACCGTTCCAGCCACCGACCTGGGCATCGTGGCGAACCGTCCGGGGGTCCGGGCCCTGACACTCTTCACCTGCGGCGGCCCCGCCAACAGCGACCGCGTGGCGGTCACCGCCGTCCTGGCGAAGTCCGACCAGGCGCCACCGACCGGCGCGCCTGGCTAGGCCAAAGCGGCAAAGGCCCCAGCCGCCTGCGCGACCTCGGCCTCGGTATTGAAGTAGGCGCAGCTGAAACGGACGGCGTTCCGCTCGCGGACCGTGCGGGTGATGATCCCCTGCTCCGCCAGGCGCTGCTGCAAATCGAAGCCATCACGGCCCGCCAGGGCCGCGGTCACGATCCCGGTCTCCCCGCCACCGAACACCCGAGATCCGGAAATGCCCCTGACGCGCTCCGCCAGCTCCGCGGAGAGCGCCCGCTGCCGCGCCGCGATGGCGTCGAGCCCGGACGCCCGCGCGTACGCCACCGCCGCTGCAATCCCGTCGCCGATGGCCCAGTTGCGGGTCGCAAACTCGAAGCGGTGCGCGTCAGGGGCCAGGCGAAGGTCACCGCCCTCGGCATACTCGACCTCGCCGCTGCCCGCCCCGACCCAGACCGGGGTCAGGGCCGCGAGCGCATGCGAGCGCACCACCAGACCCGCCGAGCCGACGGGCGCCAGCAGCCACTTGTGCGCATTGAAGGCGTAGAAGTCACACCCAAGGCTGGGTAGGTCGATGGCCATCTGGCCGACGGCCTGGGCCCCGTCCAGGCAAAGGAGGGCGCCGGCCTGGCGGGCCGCCGACACGACGGCCGCCACCGGCAGGACCCTGCCCGTCATGCTGCTGACGTGGCTCGCGCAGAGCAGCCGGGTGCGGGGGCTCAGGTAACCGGGCAGCCCATCGCCCCAGCGGTCCCAGGGGCAAATGCGCACGCGGACGCCGAGCCGCTTGAGGTGCAGGGCCGGCACGAAGACGGCGGGGTGCTCCTCGTCGCTGATGACCACCTCGTCGCCCGGCTGCCAGGGCAGCCCCGAGAACACAACATTCAGGGCCTCTGTCACGTTGGCGGTCAGGGCGACCTCGCCTGGCGGCACGCCGAGAAGCGATGCCAGGTCCGCCCGCGCCGCCTCGATGCCGGCGCGGCGACCCTGGTACTGCGCCGGATCCCCCGGTCCGGCGTCCTCCCAGGCTGTGTACGCCCGGACGAACGCCTCCGTCACGGGGCGGGGCGACGGGCCGAGGGTGCCGGTGTTGAGAAAAACGCAGCGTGCCAGCACCAGAATGTCGGCCCGCACGCGGTCCAGGTCGATGGCCATGTGGTCGGTCGCCTCCGCCGTAAGGTTCGTGCCGCGCGCCGGGAGTCCTGGGATGAACCTCTTGCCGGAGCACATCCTGGGCGACCCGGTGTCCGGCCGCCTGACCGCGGCGATCGACTTCGAGGACGTCGCGGTGGGCCACCCGGCCTTCGACTTCGCGGGCCTCGGCCAGGAGGCGGCGGCGACGCTTTGCCGGGTACGGTGGCCCAGCCGACGCCAGCAGCCTCCGGCGCGCTGCCTTCCACCGGATGCTGGCTCCCCTGCACGAGATGCGGCACGGCGCCTTGGCTCGGCATCGCGGGCACCTCCGGGGAGGCCTGCGGGCGTGGCGGCTGCAGGATCCTCTGGGCTCAGGGGCCAATGCCGCAGCCAGGGAGGGTCTTTGAGATGCAGCTCACCATTGTCGGCGCGGGCGCCATCGGCGGCGTCGCCGGGGCCTACCTCGCCCAGGCCGGGCACGACATCACCCTGGTGGACCGCGAGGTGGCCCACGTCGAGGCGATCAACCGGGACGGCCTGCGGATCAGCGGCTACCGCGGCGAGCTGCGCCTGCCGATGCGGGCGATCACGCCCGAGCAGCTCCAGGGCCCGCTCCACCGCGTCATCCTGGCCGTCAAGGCCCAGCATACGGCGGCGGCCCTGGCGCCGGTGGCCGCGCTCCTGGCCGACGACGGGTTTGTGCTCTCCATGCAGAACGGTCTCAATGAAGAGGTCATCGCCGCTCGCATCGGGGCCGCTCGCACCGTTGGCTGCTTCGTCCACTACGGGGCCGACTACCAGGAGCCGGGGCACATCCTCCTTGGCAACGAGCAGCCGATCTACATCGGCGAGCTGGACGGCTCGGACACCTCGCGCCTGCACGAGCTGCAGGCCGCCCTGTCCGCCATCATGCCGGCGATCATCACCGACAACATCTGGAGCTACCTCTGGGGCAAGCTCTGCTACGGCGCCCTGGTCTTCACCGGCGCCCTGCTCGACCAGCCCACGCACGTGCTGCTTGCCATGCCGGAGTTCCGGCCGCTGCTGTTTGCCGTCGTGCGCGAGACCGCGTTGGTCGCGGCAGCCCAGGGCTGCCGCCTGATGACCGTTGGCGGCGTGGACCCCACGCTGTACCTGGAGACGGCTCCCGACGCGCGCGAGCGCGTCTACGCGGTATGGGACCGCCAGGTGCAGGCCCACGCCACCAGCCGCAGCCTGAAGGTGTTCACGGGCATCCAGCGCGACATCATGGTCCGCCGCCGCCCGACGGAGGTCGACGGCCAGATGGGCCCGGTCCTGGAGCACGGCGCGCGCCTTGGCATGCCGATGCCCCTGCTGCATGCGGTCACGGACATGCTGCATGAGGTCGAGCAGGGTAAGCGCCCGCTGGGTGTCGAGAACTTCCGCGAGCTGGCCGCGCGCGCCGCCCCGTACGTGGCGTAGGGGCTCGGGGCTCACGGTGCGCACTTTGTCGGCGTGGCGCCCCCGCCGCCTGGCCCCAGAACGCCGGCGACGATGCTCGTTACGCCGGACCTGGGCAGGAACAGGTCCACGCCGATCGCCTGACGGTTGGCAAGCGGCAGTGGCGTCACACACGCCGTCCCATACCCAGGAGCGGTGGCCCGGACGGCAACCGACGGGGGGCGCTCCGTGCTCGTCGGCAGGTCAAATCGCCACGACCGGTCGCTCGTGATCGTGCGGGTCCAGGTGGGAGCTAGAACCGTCACGGTCGCCTCGGTCACGCCCTGCTCGTTCCAGGTGCCGATGCCCACGGTGAGCTCGGCATGGCCGTCCGGCATCGGATAGGCGGCCTGAAAGTCGAAGGTCCCCGGCTGCGCGGCCGAAAAGCCGCCTGTGTGCGCGGGCACCGGTGGCGGAACAGGTGCGCGTTCCGCGGGTGGCAGGGAGCCGGGCCCCGCCGCGGCCGGTTGAGCGGCCGGAACGCTGCCGCTGCGTCCTGGCACCAGCCGCGGAACCGGTGCGGGTTCTGCGCGCGGCAGGGTGTCCGGCCCCGCCGCGGCCGGCTGAGCGGCGGGAGCGCGGCCGCTGCGCGCCGGCAGCGGCGGCGGAACAGGTGCGCGTTCCGCGCGTGGCAGGGGAGCAGGACCCGCCGGGACCGGCTGAAATGTCTGCGCCGCGGAACCGGGCTCCGGCCGGCCCCTCTCCGTCTGGGCCGCCGAAGGGGCGTGAGTCCTCGGTGGAAGGGGGGACGAAGGGATGGCCGTAAGGAGAAATCCCAAGGTGGCGCCGGCGAGAATGATCTTCGCGCGCAACCGCCCACCCCCCCCAGCCCTTCGCCAGCCGGCCTCGGCTGCCTCCAGCTCTACGCCAGGCCGTATTGAAAGATCGCCATCTTGCCGACCTGGCGGACGCGGGTGAAGCCGGAGCGAGGGCGAAGAACCCGCTCCTGGAGGGCGCGCGCGACCCCTGGCCAGCCGATGTCGTCGAAGGCCGCGACGGCGCGGGGCGCCAGGCGGGGCAGCCAGTCATCGAGATCCTGGCGGACGCTGGCGTAGTCATGGGAGCCATCGACCCACAGCAGTTGGACGCTTCGGGGCATGAAGCGGGCGCTGGCGGCGTGCGAGGTCATGACCAGCGGCCTCACCACGTCCTGCAGTCCGGCCCGCCCGACATTTCGCCAGAACTCGGCGTAGGTGTCCACGTTCCCGTACATCTGGCGGTGTTCGGCGCTGCCCCGGTGGTGGTCGACCGCCCAGAGCGTTCCACCCTCGAGACGCTTGCGGACGCCGAGCGCCAGGGCGATCGTTGAGCGGCCCTTCCAGGAGCCGATCTCCACGGCTCGAAACGGGCGGCCATCGCCAGGGGCCGTCCGGGCCAAATGAGCCAGCCCGGCCGCCTCCTCCAAGCTCAGCCAGCCGTCGACATCCGCCAGCGCCGCGGCCAGCTCATCCAGCGCCATAAGCGGCAGGCCCCCTGTCCCGAGTGGCAGGGTATGCCCGGTGGAGGCTCCGAGTTCACCGGCCGCCCTGCTGCGCGACCCGCCAAAGCAGGACAGCCAGCTGTGCCCTGGAGAGGGCCATGTTGCCGGCGGCCTGGCCGTCGACGCCGGCCAGCAGTCCCACGTGAGCCGCCCACATCAGGTCGGCCTCGGCCTCCCCGCTCTGGCCAGGATCCCCGTGGATGGCGGGCGGCCAGCCACCCCCGGCGGCCGCATACGCGGACGCTACGTCCGACCAGCCCAGCATGCGCGTAAGGGCTTCGATGGCGATGGACCGGGTCGCCCAAGCGCCAGCGGCGAAGACCCCCTTGGGCGCATCCAGCCAGCCGGCGCCGACGGCCGTCTCTGCCGGACCGACCGCCCAGGATGGCAGCGAACTGGCATTGGCCAGCGTGGCCGTCGCCTGTGAAGGCATGAACGCGGCCAGGGCCGCCGCCAGCTGCCCCATGGTGATCGGGTCCTGCGGATCGAACATCGACCCTCCGATCCCGTCCAGGACGCCGGCGGTGCCCAGGGCCGCAATGGCCGGGGCGGCCCACGGCGCCAGGTAGACGTCTGAGTAGGTCGGCGCGGGCCCGCGCGCCTGGGCGATGCCCGCCAGCCGCGACTGGACCGCGGCCGGCAGAACCGACCACGGGTCGGCCGGCACCGTGACGGCTGCAGGCGTGGACGCCGCTTGCGCGACCCCGCCCGGCGCCAGCACGGCGCCATCCCCGGTCGTGAAGGTCCACGAGCGCCGCACCTGGACGGGTCCGCCTCCAGCTGGCGGGAACTCTTGCACGGCCACCGTGGCGGTGTACAAGGTGTGCGCAGCCAGGGGATGGGTGGGGATGAAGGCGAGCCCCGTCCCCAGGAAAACGCCCGACCCCGTGAACGGCTGCCACAGGTCCGGGGTCAGCAGCACGCCGGCCACGGGTTGGCCGCCAGGCGCGGCCGCCAGGGTGAACGTCGGGTTCAGGATGCGCGTGCCATCCGACGCCGCCGCGTCCTCCCAGGTGACGGGCGTGCCGGCCGGGAAGCTCGTGCCCGCAAAGGGCTGCAGCGGCGATGGCCACTCGCCACCGAAGGTGAGCGGCACGGCCGTGGCGCCGTCCTGAGGCCATACGGTCGCGGCCACGTCCCGCGACCCGCCCCAGTTGCTGAGGTCCAACACAAATTGGCCCCCAACCTCCGCCGCGCCCGCCTCCAGGGCCCCGGGATCCAGCAGCAGGTTGCGGTGAAAGACGGTCTCCTCCACAAGGAAGGCGACAGGGTCGGGGTTTCCGGAAGACATCACCTCCACGCCCC
>DATLTP010000226.1:0-5196 GCA_035533535.1 Bacillota bacterium
CTCGGCCAGGGTTCGATCTGACCCTCTTGGCCCGCACACGACCCAGTGGCCGCCTCAGCGTACAGGACAACGGCAAGGCCAGTTGACCTGGTGCCGGTGCTCGCGGCGTTCCTTGTAACGGTGCAACCGGTCCAACCCCCCGTTCCCCAGCAGCGGTCCAGGGTGGTCGTCGAGGAGTCGACGATTGGGGCTATGTGCGGCGTTCTCGATCATCTCGGAGCGACGGCCCCCGCAGCGTGACTGTACCCGCGGCTCGCGCCGGCAGCGACGGTGGGGTCAGGGCGCCGGCTTCCGGGCGGAGGGACGAGCATTGCCACCGGCACGCCGTACCTTGTGATCATGACCGTCTGCCCCTTATCGCTTGGTCCAGCGGCATGGACAGTTAGGGTTCAGCATCGGTCCCACTCACGGTCCGCAACGTCATCACATGACCCCGAGGATAGCGCCGTGGCTCCACGCTGAGGGCACCTTCCGGCAGGGTCGCCCGCCCCGACACGCGAAGCCCTCCCTCAGCGAGGGGGAGCTTCCCGACCATGAGCGCATCCACCCAGGCCCGTCCCGGCGAGAGCCTGAATGTGACGGGCGGCGTCGCGAGGGCCCCGCACCGGGCCATGCTGCGGGCCGCCGGTCTCAGCGACGAGGATCTGCGCCGGCCCCTGGTCGGCATCGCCAACACCTGGACCGAGGCGCAGCCCTGCAATGTCGGCCTGCGGGCCCTGGCGGAGCACGTCAAGCGGGGTGTGCGCGAGGCGGGCGGCACGCCGCTTGAGTTCAACGTCGTCGCCGCCAACGACGCCATCGGCATGGGCCATGCCGGCATGCGGGCCGTCCTGGTCAGCCGCGAGCTGATCGCCGACTCGGTTGAGCTTGCGGCCGTCGCCTACGCCTTCGACGCCCTGGTGGCCATCGGCGCCTGCGACAAGACCATCCCCGGCGGCGTCATGGGCCTATTGCGGGTGAACCGGCCGGCCGTCGTCCTGTATGGCGGGAGCATCCTCCCCGGCCGTTACGACGGGCGCGACGTCACTGTCCAGGACGTCTTCGAGGCCGTGGGCGCCGTCGGCCGCGGGTCGATGAGCGAAGAGGCGCTGCACGCCCTGGAATGCGCCGCCTGTCCCGGCGCCGGCGCCTGCGGCGGCATGTTCACCGCCAACACCATGGCCTCGGCCGTGGAGACGCTGGGCCTGATGCTGCCCGGAGGGGCCTCGCCGCCCGCCGTCAGCGCCGAGCGCGAGCGGGTTGCCTACGAGACGGGGCGTCAGGTGATGGACGTCCTGGCGCGCGGCGTTAGGCCGCGCGACATCCTCACGCGCGCTGCCCTGGAGAATGCGATTTCCGTCGTCGCCGCCATGGGCGGCTCCACCAACGCAGTGCTGCACCTGCTGGCCTTCGCGGCGGAGGCCGGCGTCCCCCTTGACCTGGACGACTTCGAGCGCGTGGGCGCCCGCGTGCCGCACCTGGCGGACCTGCAGCCGTCGGGCCGCGGGGTGATGGCCCACCTGGACGCCGTCGGCGGCGTGCCGATCGTCCTCAAGCAGCTCCTGGACGCGGGCCTGCTGCACGGCGACGCGGTGGGCGTCACCGGGGCGAGCCTTGCGGCCCGCCTGGAGGGGGTCAGCTTCCCCACGAACCAGTCGGTGATCCGGCCCATCAGCGATCCGGTCCACGCCACCGGCGGGTTCGCCGTCATGCGCGGCAACCTTGTGCCGGAGGGCGGCGTGATCAAGGCCACCGGCGCCAATCTGCGCCACCTGCGCGGGCCTGCCCGCGTCTTCGACTGCGAGGAAGACGCGATGGCGGCGGTCATGGGGGGCAGTGTCCACTCGGGTGACGTCGTGATTGTGCGGTATGAGGGGCCCAGGGGCGGGCCGGGGATGCGGGAGATGCTTTCGGTCACCGCGGCCCTGGTCGGGCAGGGGCTCAAGGACGAGGTGGCCCTGGTGACCGACGGCCGCTTCTCCGGGGCCACGCACGGGCTCATGGTGGGGCACTGCTCGCCCGAGGCGGCAAACGGCGGTCCCATCGCCCTGGTCCGCGAGGGCGACATGGTGACGGTGGACCTGCAGGGGCGCAGGGTCGACCTGGAAGTGGGGGAGGCCGAGCTGGCGGAGCGGCGGCGGGCGTGGCGGGCGCCGGCGCCGCGGTACCCGACTGGCGTCTTCGCCAAGTACGCGCACCTGGTCGGCTCGGCGTCGGTTGGGGCAATCTGCCGGGTGCCGTAGCAGGAAAGACCTCCCCGGCGTCGTATCCCTTGCGTCAACGCGATGACGGGAGCCCGCCTTCCGCGGCGCCGCGCCCAAGAGAGCCGGGGGATGGTGCGACCCGGCGCCGGCGGCGGATGGCCCTCTCTCCCCGAGCAGGCTGCCCCAACGCCGCGTGATCCGCGGTCAGTAGGGGAGCCCGGCCGTGCGGGCCGATGCGCCTGCGGGGCCGTTATCCCACAGCCGGCCGCCCTTCCAAGCGGCTGGCGCAAAGTGCTGCGCAGGGTGGTACCGCGAACGGTCTTCGCCCCTCGGAACGGGGGGCGAGGACCGTTTTTTATTCAGGCGGGGGGTGCGGGTGCCCGTGCTGGCGGTTGAGGGGCTTCAGTACGAGGACCTGTGGGCGATCCGGGCCGTGTCGGCCGAGACCTGCCGCGACCTCTGGCCGGAGGACCTGACGCGGGCCTACCTGGCGGCCACGTGCAGCGACCGGGCCCTGCTGCGCCGGTTCGAGTGCTCACGCATCGCCGTCGCCTGGGATGAGGGCGAGCCGTGCGGGCTGATCGAGGTGGCCCGCCGCGGGCGCGGCTACGAGCTGGTCACCCTGCGCGTGCGGCGGGCCTGGCGCCGGCGGGGGGTGGCCACGGCCCTGCTGGGCTGGGACGGGTTGCCTGGGGATCTGGTCGTGCGCGTCGAGCGGGACAACTTCGCCGCCCATGCGTTCCTGCGCGCGCGGGGCTTCCACCGCGATGCGGAGGAGTGGCAGCCGTTTGGCGGCGAGCCCCTGGACCGCTATGTGGGGGCGGCGGGCGGCGGCGCGCCCTGGGCCGTGCGATAGGCACCCGGGCCTGGCTCGGGCAGGTTCCGCCGCGGCCCCGGGCGAAAGCTCCCACCTGCGGCTGACGCCGCCCCGTTATCATCAGGGCAGGGGGGCCTTTCCACTGGCGCGCAAGATCGTTCTCTCTTACTCCGGCGGCCTCGACACGTCCGTCGCCATCCGCTGGCTCGCTGAGCACTACGATGCCGAGGTCGTCACCCTGACGGCTGACCTGGGCCAGGAGCGCGACGTCGCGGCCATCGGCGAGCGGGCCAAGCGCATCGGGGCCGTGGCGGCCGAGGTCGTCGACGCCCGCGACATGTTCGTGCGGTATTTTGTCTACCCCGCGTTGCAGGCCGGCGCCCTGTACGAGGGGATCTACCCGCTGGCGACGGCCCTGGCCCGCCCGCTGATCGCCTACCTGCTCGTCGAGGCCGCGCACAAGCACGGCGCCGACACGGTGGCCCATGGCTGCACGGGCAAGGGCAACGACCAGGTCCGCTTCGACCTGGCCGTGACGACCCTGGACCCCGCCCTCAAGGTCGTGGCGCCCATCCGCGAGTGGTCGATGACGCGCGATCAGGAGATCATCTACGCGCAGGAGCGGGGCATCCCCATCCCGGTGACCTCGGCCAAGCCCTACTCCGTGGATGCCAACCTCTGGGGGCGCAGCATCGAGGCCGGTGTCCTGGAAGACCCAGGCCAGGAGCCCCCCGAGGACGTCTACGAGTGGACGCGGGCCATTGATGGAGCACCGGCGGAGCCGGCGACGGCACGGATCGGCTTTGAGTCCGGCATCCCCGTCTCGCTGGATGGCGAGCGCATGGACGGCGTCAGCCTGGTTCACCGCCTCAATACCCTGGCGGGGCTGCACGGGGTCGGCCGCATCGACCACGTCGAGAACCGGCTGGTCGGCATCAAGTCCCGCGAGATCTACGAGGCGCCGGCGGGCGTCGTCCTGTTCCAGGCCCATGCGGCACTGGAGACGCTCACCCTGACGCGCGACGCCGCCCGCTTCAAGCAGGCGGTCGCCGCCGAGTACGCCGACCTGGTCTACAACGGTAAGTGGTTCAGCGCCCTGCACCAGGACCTGATGGCGTTTGTGCAGAGCAACCAGCGCCACGTGACGGGCGAGGTCACCCTCAAGCTGCACCGCGGCAGCTGCCGCGTCGTCGGCCGCACATCGCCCGTTTCCCTGTACAGCCACAGCCTGGCGACATACGACACGGGCGACGCCTTCGACCACAGCGCGGCCGTTGGCTTCATCCGCCTCTTCGGCCTCGGCACCGTGCAGCAGGCGCGGATCCAGTCCCTGGGGCTGACGGGCGAGTTGCCGCGGCTGCCGGAGTGAGCATGCGGGTCGCCTTTCAGGGCGAGTTGGGCGCCTTCAGCGAGGAGGCCGCCGAGCGGTTCTTTGGCCCCATGGCGCCCATGCCATGCCACGACCTCGCCGCCACATTCCGCGCCGTGGCGGGCGGCGAGGCTGCCGCGGCGATGGTGCCGGTGGAGAACTCGTACGCCGGCAGCATCCACGAGGCGTACGACCGGCTGCTGGAGCACGGCCTGCCCGTCATCGGCGAGCTGACGCTGCCGGTGCGCCACTGCCTGCTGGCCCTGCCGGGGGCGCGCCTGGCGGACGTGAAGCAGGTCTTCTCGCACCCGCAGGCGTTGGCGCAGTGCGAGCGGTACATCCGCGGCCTCGGCGCCACGGCGGTGGCGGTGTATGACACGGCGGGGAGCGCCCGCCAGGTGGCGGCCGCAGGCGAGATCACCCACGCGGCGATCGCAGGTGCCCGGGCTGGCGACCGCTACGGTTTGGTCGCGCTTGCGCGCGACATCCAGGATTCCGAAGGCAACGCGACCCGCTTTTACGCGGTGGGCGCCGAGGGCGCCAAGACCCCGCCGCCTGGGCCATGGAACCGCACGGTGGTGGTGCTGGCCCTGCCGGGGGCGGACCGGCCCGGCGCCCTGGTCCGGGCCCTGGCGGCGTTCGCCGACCACGGCGTCAGCCTGCTGAAGCTCGAGTCGCGGCCGTCCAGGCAGGAGGCCTGGCGGTACACCTTCCACGTCGAGTTGGAGGCGCACGCGACGGATCCCGGTTGCGCAGCCGCCCTGCAGGAGCTGCGGACCTGGGCCACCATGGTGCGGGTCATCGGGAGCTTCCCGGGTGAGCGGCCG
>DATLTP010000227.1:0-3822 GCA_035533535.1 Bacillota bacterium
AGCTCGGGGGCAGGTGGTGCGGGTTGGCCGTCGAGGCATAGTACTGGAAGGGCTCGTGGTGCGGGATGTAGTCGGAGACGGTGGCGCCGCCCACGTTCTTGCTGGACGCGCCGCAGACGGCCAGGTTGGCGTTCGTGCCGCCGTTCATGGCCGTCGGGCGAAAGCCGCCCTCAAACCAGCCCCAGGTCACGCCCCTGGCGTTGAGGAGGTCGCCGACGTTCTGGCCGGTCATGGCCAGCACCGGCTTATTCGCGTTGTTGTCCAGGGTCAGGGTGCAGTCGTCGTAGGCGGGGTCGACATCGCTATAGTCGGTGCCCTGGGCCACCTTGCCCGAGATGACCTGGCTGGAGGCGGTGCTGATCGTACCGTCGGCCGCCATCGTGTCGACGATGGCGCCATGGGTCTGGCCGGAGACCAGGTTCACGGCGCCGGGGGTGGACGGGCCAAAGGTGGTGTCGAACGAGTTGTCGCTCATGGCGAAGTTCTGGGCGTAGTTCCACAGGGCCGTGACGGTGTTGCCGTCATAGTAGTCCATGACTTGGTTGGGGTCGCACGGCACGCCGTTATTCTTATATTCCGCGCCTGTGTTCTGCACGAACTTGTCCATCAGGCCGTTGTCCATGGCCTTCTGCTCGGCGCCGTAGTTGTGGTTCTGGTCGCAGGTCAGGGCCTGGGAGGGGCCGAGGCGCTGGGGCTGGGCCGAGTTCGGGTTCTGGGTCAGCAGGGTGCCCGAGAGCCCGTTCACCGTCGGGGTGTTCGGGTCAGCCTGGAACTGGGGCTCGCCCGGGTTGTTCTGCGCCATGGGGTACGTGGCGAAGTAATGGTCAAACGAAACGTTTTCCTGGAAGATCACCACGACGTGCTGGATGGGGTTGGCGCCCTTGGGGCCGGGGCCGCCGGGGCCGCCGGGGGCGGGAGGGTCGGCCTGGGCGACGGCGCCGCCCAGGGCTGCGGTGGCGGCAAGCACGCCGATCACGGTCGCGGCGAGCGTGGGCCGGAGCAGGCTCTTGATGGTCATCGGCTCCCTCCTCGTGAGTAGCAAAGGACGGCGGGGCGCGCACCCGCCGCGCTCAATGTACTCAGGGAGCATTGGGAAGCTTGGGAGGCTTGGCCGCGCACGGCGTGAAGACCGTGTGAAGAAGCGGTGAAGGCGAATTTCCTACGGAACCGGGCGGGCGGGGCACGCGATGCGTGCCCCGTCACAACTCTACTGCCTGGTCCGGTCCATGACCCGCAGGGCCATGGGCCGCGGCGACCGGGACGTGATCGGCTCGCGGAAGAGCATGCCCTTGAAGGCGGTCCAGTCGAACGGCAGCAGCGGCCAGGTGTACGGGATGCCGAAGGTGCGGGTGCCCAGCAGCACCAGCGTCCACACCAGCAGGCCGATCAGCAGGCCCGGCAGCCGCAGGGCCCAGACGGCGATGAGCAGCGTGAAGCGCATCAAGCGCGCCGCCATGCCGAGCTCGATGCTGCTGATGGCGAACTGGCCAATCGCCGCCAGGACCAGGTACACCAGCACTTCCGGCGCGAAGATGCCGGATTTGGCCGCCAGGTCGCCCAGCACAATGGCGCCCAGGATGCCCATGGTGGCCGAGAGACTGCCGGGCGTGTTCAGGATGGCGCGCCGCAGGATGTCCAGCGTCAGCTCGGCCCCCACGAACTGCAGGCCCAGCGGGAAGCTGGACGGCTGCTTCGGGCCGATGAAGGCCAGGCCCGGCAGGAGGTGCACGAGACGCGGGTCGATGGCGAACGCCAGCCACAGCGGCGGTAGCAGCGTCGCGAAAAACAGGCCGAGGTACTGCGCCCATCGCACGTAGGTGCCCACGAACGGGCCCACGTGGTAATCCTCGATGTGCTGCAGGTGGTTCCAGAGCGTGCTCGGGGCAATGATCGCCTGCGGGCTGGTGTCGCAGATCACGATCACGTGGCCCTCCAGCAGGTGGACGGCGGCCACGTCGGGCCGCTCGGTGAAACGCACGGTGGGGAAGGGGTTCCAGGTGCCTCCGGTCAGGTACTCGGACACGGCCTGCTCGGCCGCCGGAATCCCGTCGATGGTGATCTGCTTGATGCGGCGCCTGACCTCAGCGACCAGGCTCGGGTCGGTCAGCCCCTCCATGTAGCCCACGGCGACATCCATCTGGCCGCGCACGCCCGCGTGCTCCAGCTCGAAGCGGAGGCGCGGGTCGCGGATCCGCCGGCGGATCAGCACCGTGTTATAGATAAGCGTTTCGACGAAGCCGTCGTGGGGTCCCCGGATCACCCGCTCGGTTGTGGGCTCTTCCGGTTGGCGGTCGGGGTATTCGCGCGTGTCGACCACCAGGGCGTGGTCGGCGCCGTCGACCAGGATGACCAGGGGACCCGACATCACCTGGAAGACAGCCTCGTTGAGGTCGGTGGTCTTGGTGACCTGGGCGTAGGACAGGCGGGTGGTGAACAGCACCTCGAGGGCGTCGACCGGGTTGTGGACCGGCGGAACCTCCTCGTGGCGCTCGCCGAGGTCGGTCAGCCACTTGGTCATGTTCAGCAGCACCATGTTCGAGATGGCCGAAAACATGCCGTTGACGACGTAGATGGCCATGCGCATCTCGCCGAAGAGCAGCTCGCGGTAGATGATATCGAAGCTGGTACCGACGCCCATGGCGGCGTCCAGGATGGCCTTGTTCTCGTCCAGCGAGCGGCGGACGTGGCCGAGCTTGGGCGGCGCGTCGCTGAAGTGGCTCTCAACCATCGTGTGGCCGGGCTGCTGCTGCGGCTGGGCGTGCGCCTGGCGGGCGGGGCCGTCGTGGCGGGGCGGGAGCGGGTCAAGGAGGCCGACCCCGAGGCCGTTGCGGGTGGTTGGGGCGGAGGAATGGCCGCCTGCGCCATCGCCGTCACGCGCGCCGTCGGCCGAGCGGTGGCCGTCCAGGCCGTCGGCGGCGGCGTGGCGGTCGCCGTCGCGGTTATCGTCCGCGGCACCGTCGCGACCGTGGCTGTTGCCGTAGCCGTGGTCCTGCGCCGCGTGGCGGTTGCCGTCCAGGCCGTCGGCAGCGGCATGACGGTCGCCGTCGCGGTTATCGTCCGCGGCACCGTCGCGGCCGCGGCCGTTGCCGTAGCCGTGGTCCTGCGCCGTGTGGCGGTGACCGTCCAGGCCGTCGGCACCGTTGCGGCCGCGGCCGTTGCCGTCATCCCCTGCCGCGTGGCGGCGGCCGTCCATGCCGTCGGCAACAGCGTGGCCATTGCGTCCTTCGGTGGCGCCGTGGCCGCGGCCCTCGGTCAAGGGGCCCTCCGCGACGGCGTCGGGGCCGCTCTGGTCCCCGTCGTTGCCACGAGGTTCGCGCTGGCCGGCCGGACCCTGGTCTTTCTCTCCGCCGCCCATCGACCCGCCATCCCCTCTGGCTGGCGTTTCAGCTTTGGACGCGGGAGGCGCATCCGAGGTGCCAGCCGTTCCGCTGCCGTATGGCTCCCATGTCAAGAACCCGTTCCTGCGGCCGGAATCCGCTATGGCTGCCCAGGCCTCCCGGTGACCAAGCATGCCCGCTGGCCAGGGCCGGCACACGCGGGGCCGAAAGCATACCGTTGCCATCCTGCGGGAACAACGCCCTCGGGGGGATCGCCGCTTGTCCGCGATCGGCCGGGCCGTCTATCGGAAGGAAGCGTTTGAAAAAGTCACGGGTGCCGCCCGCTATGTCAGCGACTTCAGCTCGCCGGGCCTGCACCATGTGACCCTGGTGACCAGCCCGCTGCCCCACGCCCGCATCCGTTCCATCGACGTGCGGGCGGCGCTGGCCATGCCCGGAGTCCGGGCCGTCCTGACCGGGGCGGAGTCTGGCCTGCTCTGCGGGG
>DATLTP010000228.1:0-3530 GCA_035533535.1 Bacillota bacterium
CAAAGAGCACGGTCGCAAGGCCGGCCACGAAGGCGATGGCGTAGAGGTCGGCCATGCTGAGCCGCCCCAGCAGGTAGAGCGCCGGCACGGCCGCCATGAGCAGGGCGCGGGCGATGTCCGCCGCGACCAGCAGGGGGCGCCGGCGGACCCGGTCGGCGAAGGCCCCGGCGAAGAGGGCGACCAGCAGGAACGGCGCCGTGCCGAGAGCCCCGAGGATTCCCATCTGGGCCGCGTTCGCGTGCAGGACCAGCACGGCGGCCAGGGGGAGGGCGACCCCCGTCACGGCCGATCCGACCTGCGAGATGGTCTGCCCGCCCCACAGCAGCAGGAAGTCGCGGTTCCGCCAGAGGCTCATGCCAGATAGGCCCGCAGGATCTCCGCGTAGGCCCGTGCCGTCCGGTCGGGCGCCGTCACCGGCACGCGCTCGTCCAGCGCATGGTGGAAGTTCACCGAGCCGAAGCCGAAGAGGACGAACGGCATCGGCCGCTCGGCCAACCACTGGGAGAGGCCGACCGGGGCGGGCAGACCCGTCACCCGGGGCGCTTCCCCGGAAACGGTCTCGCAGGCGGCGCAGGCCGCCTGCACCAATGCATGGTCGGCTGGCGTCTGCTGCCACGGCAGGTGCGAGATCCGCTCCACCCCGTGCGGGGCCACCAGTGCCGCCAGCTCCGCGAAGGCCGCCTCGCCGTCCTCGCCCGGGTCCAGGCGCCGCGTGATGGTCACCGCGCACGCCTCCGCCGCCCGGTGGGCCGCCCGCTGGTCGGTCTGCAGGTTCAGGATGCGCGCCCGCGGCTTGCCCCTGCCCACCACCGGGTTGAGGGCGGCGTTCACCGCCGCGGCCCACTGCTCCAACGCGGGCGCCAGGTCCAGGAACGCCTCGATGGCGTTGCGGCCGTCGCGCGGGGTCAGGCTGTGGTAGTTGCGGCCCTCGATCCTGATGCGGTAGGTGTCGCTGCCGGACAGGGCGCGGATCACGTTGTGCCGTCCCAGGGCCGTGAAGTAGCCGCGCGCCAGGTCCGTGAAGTCCGACGTGCAGGCGTAAAGGGCCGCGTCCACGTCCAGGTCCTCGCGGGTGCGGGCGATGGCGCGCATGCCGGCAGCGCCGCCGGTCTCCTCGTCGGCGTCGCAGATCACGACCAGGTCGCCCCGCGGGCGCCAGCCTGCCTCGGCAAGGGCGCGCAGGGCCACGACCAGGGCGGCCAGGGGGAGCTTGTGGTCGGCCGCGCCGCGGGCGATGAGCATGCCGTCCCGGATCTCGGCGGCGAAGGGGTCGACGCTCCAGCGCGTCAGGGTCTCGCCGGTCTCGGGGTCGACCCAGGCCTCGCCGTCGCGGGCGGGCACGGTGTCCAGGTGGGCGTTGAACAGGAGCCGGCGGCCGCCGCCGGTGCCGCGGAGGGTGGCCAGCAGGTTGGGCCGGCCCGGCTCGAAGACCAGCCGCTCGACGGTGAGGCCGGCGGTCTGGAGGTCGGCCTGCACCCGGTCGGCCATGGCCGCCTCGCCGTCGCCGCCGCCCTGGAAGCGGGGGTTGACGCTCCGGATGCGGACGTAGTCGCGCAGGAGGTCGAGGGCCTCGGTTGGGTGGCGGTCGAAGTAGCTGTCCATGCCCGGGCTATTCGCCAGGGGCGCTGGCCTCGGCCTGCTGGGGGAAGCGCATCCCGATTGCGGCTGCCACAGGGTGGGGCACACGGAACGCTTGGAGGTGCCCGAGGCTTGTGCGCTTGCGAAGGCGCACGCGGACGACTTCGGCTCCCGGCGCGATTTCCTCAAGCAGTCAGGCCCACACTGGGGAATCCCGCCCGGCAGGACGGCCGACGGCGATGCCGAACCGACCACGGTTAAGGAGGCCTTCATCTGCCGAGAGTGCGCGCCCTGCCCGCGGCCATTGCCGCTGCCCTGCTCCTGACCGCGTGCGGGGGGACCGCCGCCCAGCCTGCGAGCCCGTCTGCCGCTGTGGCCACCGCAGCGGCCAGCAGCCAGAAGACCATGACCGTGGCCCTGTGGTCCGCGCCGGACACGTTCAACCCCATCACAGCGCAGACCGGGTACGACGACTCCGTGATCGCCCTGATGTTCGACACGCTGGTCTGGGAGAGCCCGGACCAGAACTTCCACCCCCTGCTGGCCTCCAGCTGGGAGACCTCGCCGGACGGCAAGACGTTCACATTCCACATCAACCCCAAGGCCAACTGGACCGACGGCAAGCCGGTGACCTCGGCCGACGTGGTCTACACGCTCGACCAGGACAGCAACCCCGACATTCCGGCCCAGTACGGGTCCCTGGTCTCCCTGCTGGTGGGCAGCACCAGCCAGGGCAAGAACCTGGACCCCAGCCAGCCGCTGGCGGGCATCAAGGTGATCGACGCCAAGACCTTCCAGCTACTCACCAAGGGCCCGACCGACATCAACACGATGCTGTCCGACATCGGCGTCAACATCTACATCGCCCCGGAGCACGCGGTGACGGGCGTGGCGCCGGCCGACTTCGCCAAGACGCCGTTTTACCAGCACCCGACGATCACGGACGGCCCCTATGAGTTTGTGAAGTACGAGAACTCGCAGTACGTGCAGCTGAAGCCCAACCCGAACTACTATCAGGGCGCGCCCAAGCTGGACCAGCTCTTCGTCCGCGTGGTGCCGCCCACCAGCATGCTGGCGGAGCTGCGCGGCGACCAGATCGACGCCACCATGGTGCCGGGAGAGTCGGATGTGCCGCTGCAGGACTGGCCGGCGGTGGCGACTCTGCCCAACGTCAAGCAGGACTCCGTGCCCGGGTTCACCACGCAGTACGTGCTGGTCAACACGGCGCGGCCGTATCTGAAGGACCCGGCGGTGCGCGAAGCCCTCACCTTGGCCATCAACCGCCAGGAGATCGTGGACCAGCTGCTCAAGGGGCAGGGCCAGATCGCCGTTGGGCCCGTCGACCCGCTCTTCAAGTACGCGGATAAGAGCCTGAAGCCGTATCCCTTTGACCCGACCAAGGCCAAGGCCATGCTGCAGGCGGCCCACTTCCCGTTCTCGCAGCCCCTGCAGCTGCTGGTGCCCACGGGCAACCAGATCCGCCAGGAGTCGGCGCCCCTGATCCAGCAGAACCTGGAGGCCATCGGCCTCACGGTGAACCTGCAGCAATTCGACTTTGCGACCATGCTGGCCAACGCAACCAAGGGCAATTACGACCTGGCCCTGGTCGGGTCGACGTTCGGGGCCGACCCCTCGCTGACGGCGGCCTGGCTCTCATGCAAGGGCTCGCTGAACCGGACGAAGTACTGCAACCCGCAGGTGGACCAGCTTTACCAGCAGGGGCTGCAGACGTCCGACTTCACCCAGCGCAAGGCCATCTACGACCAGTTGCAGCAGATCGTCTACCATGACGCGCCGATGATTTTCCTATACAACGCGAACGGGCTGATGGCGTACAACACCCGCGTCGACAGCGCCGCCATCCCGAACGCGTACGGGATGCAGCAGGGCTGGCTCTGGGGGGTCCAGTGATCTCGCCAACGGCCGATCTGAGGTAGGCGGAGGTCGATCAG
>DATLTP010000229.1:0-4477 GCA_035533535.1 Bacillota bacterium
CCTGCGGGCGCTGATGGCGGGGGCCCGGCCCGGGCAACGACCCGAGCCCCACAGATGACGGACCCACGCCCCGCCAGCGCCCGTACGGGCGGAGTGGCGGATTGAGCCAATGGTGCGCCGATACCGAGGGCGGCGGGATCCGAGGGAGCCGCCCTCGGCGGCATTTCCGGGTGCTAACCGCGGGACAACCGCCACGCACCTGCCGTTTCTCCCAACCCGGTCCGTGCCCGCCCTTGCACCGGCGGCAGCCGGGACTACCCGGCGACGGCAAGGCGCTCCTCGGGGCGGTCGTGCGTCGCGGGTGCGGCGCCCGCCCATTTCCGGACGATGAAGCACCGGACCGAGTTCCCAGAGCGTTTCGACGGCTCGGAGCAGGACGCAGGGCCCTTCTGCCGCGACTGCGCCGGTGTCCCCTGGCACCGTGGCACGGGGCCGCAGCAGCGCTGGGCGCGGGCCGGCCGGGCCCCCCGCCGCACGCTACTGGACTCGTGGGCCCGCTCCTTGGGCCCCCCTGGGATGGCCACGTCACGCGGGCGCCCGACGCTCCAGCCCAGGCAGTCGCTCGAAGTCCCGATCCCATGACCAGATCGCGCCGATGCCCTCGGTGCGCATGCTCATCGCGATCAGCGCGTCGCCGAATGGCACGTTGTACTGACCGTAGACGGCCAGTGCCTCGAGCAGCAACCCCTCCGGCTCCACGGCCAGGGCGGGGTCGGCCAGGAGCGACGAGACATCGGCTGCGATGCTGGCGCGGTCGACCTTGTACCTCCGCTCGAGGGTAAAAACCATCTCCGCTACCGACCACAAATACACCCTCAACTGTTGGCCCCGGGCGGCCGTCCGTCGCAGCAATGCATACGCTGCCTCCGCGTCATCGGCGGGGTCGCCAAGGAGGATGGGCAGCAGCACGTTCGTGTCGACCGCAGCCACCCGTCCAGGGCCGTCAGCGGTCATGCCTCTCGCCCACCCGGGCGATCGCCGCGTCGACGACCGCATCGGCGACGGCCTCTTTCGTCAAAGGGCCATGCTCCCGCACACGGTCGATGTACTTGCCCCGCAACTGGTCCAACGGCACCTTCGGCGGCAGCGGAGTCAACACGACCTCGTTCCCGCGAATCTCGACCAATAGCCGATCTCCGTCGTGCAGGCCAACCCGGTGCCTGATCTCGGCAGGGATGCGCAAGTCCCCACGGTCCTTCATGGTAACGACAGCCACCGCATGCTTCCCCCTCCAGCGACACTGTGCTCAATATACACCGTTGGGCCCACTCATGGCTGAATGTACCCAGACAAGCCCTACGTACCCATAGCGGTTCATTCGCGCAGGATAGCGGTCGCGGGGGATGACCGGCAGAGCCGCTTGCCGGTGCGACCGGACGCGTGCGCACAGTCCACCGAGTCAGGCAGATGCAATCGGCGGAGATGGCCGCGTTCTGCGGCCATCTCCGAACTCGGCCGGGCACCCCGGCCGGCCCGGGTCAAACGGGCTGCGTCGCTTGCCGGTGCGACCGGACGGGTGCGCACAATCCGCCGCGCCTGGCAGATGCCTTCGCCAAAATGGCCGCGTTATGCGGCCAAATGCCTGACGTGCCGGCGCCCCCGGCCGGAAAGCCGGCGGACGCGTGTGAAGCCGGCCCCGCAGTGGAACCGGCCCCCACGCCTACAGCCCCGGCAGCACGGCGGCGATCTGCTGCCCGTTCGCGGCGGGGAAGGCCTTGGCCATCGCCGTCGTCGCGGTCTGCTCCTGCGCGCCCGCCTGCTCCAGGGCGTCGATCTGCCCGGCCGCAGAAGTCATCGCCAGCGGGACGGACGCCTGCTGGCTGAAGGCCTTGCCCAATTGCGTGTTCAGGGTGTTCACCGCGTTGACGTGGCCGTACTTGAAGATCTTGTTGGCCACCCCCCACTTGGAGGCCGCCGCGGTGAATTGCTCCATGCCCTTGTTGTGCACCAGCGGGGCCACCGCCTCGACCGTCGTGACGTACTCCTCCCACAGGCTGACGATGCTGGGCGTCCGCAGCAGGTACTTCATGCACCAGCGGGACCACTCCGGCTCGGCGCAGAGGTAGCGCAACAGGATCCACGACTCGTCGGGGTGCTTGGTCTGGGCGTTGATCGCGTAGTAGTCCGTGGCCTCGAAGCTGTACTGGCCGGCCGGGAAGTGCGGCTCCGGAATGAACATCCACTTGAAGTTGTCGCGCCAGGCCTTGAGGTAGGTGACCAGGGCATTGGAGCCGACCTCGCAGAAGGGGACGGTTCCCAGGTCGCTGGAGCCGGATGTGGCCACCTTGTCCCAATAGAGTTGGTCCAGCCACTGCACGCCCGCATAGGACTTGGGATCGCCGACCGCCGCCTTGGTGCGCGTGGCGTCGACCATCGATCCGCCGAACAGGTGGTAGACGTAGGAGGACGTGCTGTTCGGATCACCCATGCTGTTTCCCTGGAACTTCAGGCTCACGCCAAATTGGCGCTTGCCCCCTTTGGTGGTGGAGGCCGCCCTGAAGAGCTGCGCGGCCTCCGTGTGGGTCCAGTCCGGGGAGGGGTACTGCAGGCCCAGGGCGTCGAGTATACTGAGGTTGACCGCCATCGTGTCGACGTGCACGTAGCAAGGGAGAAACCAGGTGCCCTCGCCGTCCCGCATGGCGTTCATCTGGCCGGGCGACCAGAGGCCATAGTCGAGGTTGTCCTGGCGGATGTAGCGGTCCAGGTTCACCACCAGGTTCCCCGAGCGATACTGGGCGATCGCCCAGTCCTGAAACACGTCCGGGGCCGTGCCAGCCAGGATCGCTGGCAGGAACGAGCCGCCGCCCCCCGGCGCCACCACCGTCACCTTGATGCCGGGGTTCTTTTGGTGGAACGCATCCATCGCGGGCGCCACGAATTCGGCCCAATGCGGGCCGCCGTACGCGGGCCAGCCGCCCCACGGCGCCAGGACGAGCTCGGTCGGCGCAGGCCCCTGCTGTGGCGCGGCCTGTTGCGCGGCCGGCCCGCAGGCCGTCAGCCAGAGGCCACCGGCCGCACCCGCCGAGGCCAGCATTCCGCTGCGCAGTAGCGCCCGACGTCCGATCCCCGCCTGTGCACTCATCGGCCCACCCCCTGTGCCGGCCCGGAGGGGGCCGGCAGGGGCGGTGTTCTAGCCCATTCAGGTAGGACCCTGCTCGGAACGGGGTGGAGGCGGTGGGGCGGTGACGGCAGCCGCCAGCGCACCACGGAACTCCTGCCAGCCGCCCACATCCCGCAGCTCGACACTTCGGCTCGTCACTCGCCAGTGGCCCCCTACTTCCCAGTGGGTGCTGGCACCGCCGGGTGCGTCGCCGGCGAGCGCACGGTCGGCATGCAGTTGACCTGCCAGACGGGGCCGCGCACGACGGCCCCTGCTGGGGCTCCCGGTCGGGCGGTCGCCTGTACTACTTGCGGCACGCGCCGCAGCGGCGTTGCACCCGTGCGCTCGGACTGGAGTATGCACATCCCCGGGGCGAACGGGACCACCGGCCGCGGCGGGAGATACTGGTGGACCGGCGGTGCGGCCGTAGCGGCATGCGCCTCCGCCAGCGCCAGCCGCGCGAAGGCCTCCGCTCGGCTGGCCTGGCGCCAGGCCAGCGCCGTGCCCGTGCCAACCCCTACCATCAGCAGGGCGACGGCGCCAGCCGCCAGCCCTACGCCGTAGCGCCGCTGCCAGATGCGGCGCCACCAGCGCGCGACGCGCCGACCCAGCGCGAGCAGGGCGCCGCCAACGGCCGCCCCAGGTGCCCGCCGCCACCCCCGCGGGTCGGCGAACGCCGCCACCACGGCCGACACCTCGCCCATCTGCTCCAGTGCCCGGGCGGCCGCTTCCTCCGCGGGGACGCCGTCGGCGAGTAGGTGTCGCCGGACCTCCTCCAGATGCGCGCGCAGTTCTTCGCGGACGGCCCGGGCGGCCGCGTTGCCGCGGATCGCCGAGGTCGCCTCTTCCAGGTACGCCTGCCAGCCGAGCGCCTGGCTCCAGGGGTCCTGCTCAGCCATGGGTCGCCACCCCCACCCCCCAACCCCCAAGCAGCACGCGGTCCACCGCCCGTCGGTGCCGCTCCCACTGGGCGGTGCGCTCCGCCAGGACATGCCGACCGCGCTCGGTCAGGGTGTAGACGCGACGCCGCCGGCCCTGCTCGCCCTCGGCCCACTCCGCCTTCACCAACGCCTCCCCTTCCAGCCCGTGGAGGATGGGGTAGACCAGTCCGGCCGGCAACCGCATGGCCGCGCCGGTCCGCTCGGCCAGCCGCGCCACGAGGTCATACCCATGGGCCGGGCCCTCGGCCAACAGGGCCAAGCACATGGTCGGGTAGCCATCGGGACTGGCCGGTCGCGGCATGGTTGGGCCTCCCTTCGCTTATAGATTTCGCCTATGGATAGTTAAACCACCCCGGAGCGGCGGTGTCAACAACCGTTGTGCCTTGCCTGTGAACGGGGCGGGAAGGAGGGTACGGGGGTGGGCGGGCGGGTTGCG
>DATLTP010000230.1:0-7867 GCA_035533535.1 Bacillota bacterium
ACCGCATCCTGTCGAGCGCCCGCAGCTACCGACCCGACGCGCGCATCGCCGGGGTGCTGGTCTCCGAGCACGTGGCGGGCGGGATCGAGATGCTGGCCGGCGTCCAGGTCGACCCGCTGTTTGGGCCCGGGCTGCTCGTCGGCCTCGGCGGCATCTTCGTGGAGGTCCTGGGGGACTCGGCGCTGCGCCTTTTGCCCGTCGGCCCCGAGCAGGCGCGGGCCATGGTCGAGGAGCTGCGCGCCTACGCGATCCTGCGTGGGATGCGCGGGCGGCCGCCGGCGGACATCGACGCGCTGGTCGGGGCCCTGGTCGGCCTCGGGCAGCTGGCGGCGGCGTTGGGGCCGCGCCTGGTCGCCATCGACATCAACCCCCTGGTGGTGCGGGCCGCCGGGGAAGGGGCCGTGGCCCTGGACGCGCTGATCGAGCTGCGGTAGGCGAAGGGACGGGACGGCTGTGAAGGAACGGGACGCGGCCATCGTCGGCATCCACGAGTTCCCGCTGCGGAAGGTGGAGGGCGTGACGCCCATCCAGATCAAGGCGGCCTCGGCCGAGCGGGCGCTGGCCGACGCGGGCCTCACGTGGCGGGACGTGGACGCCATCTACGACGCCAGCGAGGGGGGCGACACCACGGGGATGGCCCTGGCCGAGTACTTCGGCCTTTGCCCCCGGGTGCTGGACACCACGTCGATGGGCGGCAGCTCCTACGAGTTCCATGCGGCCCACGCCAAGCGGGACATCGCCGCCGGCCGGGCACGCGTGGCCCTGTTGACCTACGGCTCCACGGCCCGCAGCGACGCCCGCGCCATCGGCACCGGCGGGCGGGCGGGGGGCGCGGCGCCCAGCCCCCTGCGCAACATGGAGGACCCGTACGGCCAGACGCTGATCGCCAGCTACGCCCTGGTGGCGCAGCGCCACATCCACCAGTACGGGACGACGCCGGAGCAGCTGGCGGAGATCGCCGTCGTCACCCGCGCCCACGCCATGCGCAACCCCGAGGCCGTGCGGGCCATGCACGACGTCCACTTTCGCGAGGTGCGCGAGATCACCGCCCACGACGTGCTGGCCTCGCGCGTGATCGCCGACCCCCTGCACCTGCTGGACTGCTGCATGATCTCCGACGGCGGCGGGGCCGTGGTCATCGCCTCCCCCGAGGTGGCGGCCGGGTGCCGGCAGCGGCCCGTCTGGATCCTGGGGGCGGGCGAGGCCGTCGGGTACATGAAAAACGGCGGCGACATCACCACCAGCGCCGGGGCGCAGTCGGCGCCCCTGGCCTTCGCCGAGGCGGGCGTGCGGCCTGGCGAGTGCCAGATCGCCATGCTCTACGACTCGTTCACCATCACCGTCCTGACCCTGCTGGAGGACGTGGGCTTCTGCGGCAAGGGCGAGGGCGGGGCCTTCGCGGCCGGGGGGCGCCTGCGCTTTGATAGCGGGGAGGGCCCGGCCCTGAACACGGACGGCGGGGGCCTATCCTCCAACCACCCCGGCATGCGGGGGATCTTCCTGCTGATCGAGGCGGCCCGCCAGCTGCGGGGGACATCGACATCGCAGGTGCCGGGGGCAACCCTCGCTGTCGCGCACGGCAACGGCGGCCAGTTGGGCGGCCGGCACGCCGGAGCCACCATCGTCCTGGGGAGGGATTAGCGCCATGCCGGATCCCGTCCGCCCGCTGCCCCGCTTCCCTGAGCCCGACACCCAGGCCTTCTGGGCCGCCACGGGGAGCCACGAGCTGAAGTACCAGGCCTGCCGGACCTGCGGGGCCATCGTCTTCTACCCAAGATCCCACTGCACGGCCTGCGGCGGGAGCGACCTGGAGTGGCGGACCTCGCGGGGCGAGGGAACCGTCTACACCTACACGGTGGTGCGCCAAAACGGCCACCCCTACTTCACCACCCAGACCCCCTACGTGCTGGCCCTGATCGACCTGGACGAGGGCTTCCGCATGATGTCGCACGTGGTGGGGATGCAGGACCCGGCGGCGGGGGTGCGGGTCGGCACGCGGGTGCGGGTGTTCTGGGACGACCACGGAGAGGTCGCGCTGCCCCTGTTCCGCCCGGCCTGAGGCACGAGCACCCCGGGACGCCGGCTTGGGCCGGCGCCCAGCGAAGGAGCGGCGCGTTGGCCAAGGATAAGGAACGCGAAATCGTCGACGCCGCGGTGGCCCTGTTTCGCGACAAGGGCTACCACGCGACTTCCATGCAGGACATCGCGGACGCGGTGGGCCTGCAAAAGGGCAGCCTCTACCACTACCTGGAGAGCAAGGAGGAGCTGCTCTACCGCATCGCCCTCGAAACCATCTCCGCCTACATCGCCCAGCTCGAGGCCATCGCCGGCAGTGACCTGCCGAGGGCCGAGAAGCTGCGCCAGGCCGTCGACGCGCACGTGCGCATGCAGTCGCGGGACGTGGGCACCGTCACCCTGCTGCGCGATAGCGGGGCCCTGGAGCCGGAGCAGCGCCAGGTGATCCGCGGGCTGACCCGAAAGTACGCCGAGCTGGTCGAGGCCGTCATCGAGGACGGCATCAGCAGCGGCGAGTTCCGTGGCGTGGACGCCAAGATGGCCACCTTCGCCATCCTGGGGGCCTGCAACTGGATCCACCGCTGGTACGCGGCCGGCGGGCGCCTGCAGCCGGGCGAGATCAGCGCCGCGTTCTCGGACTTCTTCCTGACAGGACTCGGGGTGTCTTGAGCCAGCGCCCAGCCCTTGGAGAGGGTGTCGCGGAATCGCGGTCGTGCCCAGCATCCAGCGCATCGTCGTGCCCACCTCCTTCGCCGAAGGCTCGGTGAACAGCTACCTGCTGCTCGGCGAGCCCCTGACCCTGGTCGATTGCGGGACCGGCGAACCGGCATCGCTGGCTGCCCTGCAGGCGGCCCTGGCGGGGGCGGGCGCGGGCCTCTCCGATCTGCAGTGCCTGGTGCTGACCCACCTGCACTGGAACCACTGCGGCGGGCTGGCCGGCGTCCTGCAGGCGGCGCCCGGGATCGAGGTCGTCGCCCACCAGCGGGCGCTGCCCGGCCTCTGCGGCGGGGCCGCGGAGCAGAGCCGCCAGGCGGGGCTGGTCATGGGCTACCTGCGGGCCGCCGGCATGGCCGAGGCGGACCTGCGGTCCTGGGCGGAGCCGCGGCCGGCGCCTGCCCTCGCGGACCCCGCCCGGGTGCGCTGGCTGCGGGAGGGCGACCGGATCGAGGGCGGCGGCGGCGTGTGGGACGTTCTCCACACGCCGGGTCACAGCCAGACGGAGGTATGCCTGCATGACCCGGAAAGCGGCGCCCTGATCGCCGGGGACCACCTTCTGCCGGACATCTCGGCCAACACGCCGCTGGAGGCGCCTGGGCCGGGCGGGCGGGCGCGGCCGCGGGCCCTGCTGCAACTGCGCGAGCACCTGGGGCGGGTCCGGGCCCTGGAGGCCGGGACCGTGTATCCCGGGCACGGAGAGCCGTTCACGGGCCACCGGGCCCTGATCGACCGGCGCCTGCTCGAGCAGGACCACCGCTGCGCGTCCATCGCGGCCCACCTGGCGCAGGGCCCGCTCACGGCCGTCGAGGTCTCGCGCCGCCTGTTCCCCCGGCTGCAGGGCCGCGGGGTGTTCCTCGGAATCTCCGAGGCCATTGGCCACCTCGACCTGCTCGAGGCACGCGGCCAGGTGCGCACGCGAGGTCAGGATGGCGTGCTCCGCTACGAGTTGGTGGGCCTGCCGGCCGCGGCCGGCAGGCCGGGAAACTGGCCGGGCGATTAAGGGAGGTAGACGCGCATGCCGCTGGACCGCTCCGTGATCGGAGCCGAGTCGGCGCCGGAGATCTTTGAGATCGAGCGGGGGGCCATCCGCCGCTTCGCGGAGGCCATCGGGGATGGAAGCCCCGCCTACCGGTCCGGGGAGGTGGCGCCGCCCACGTTCCCCACGACCTTCCGCATGACCGTCCCCGGCGTTAGCATCGAGGCGGCCCGGGTGCTGCACGGCGGCGAGGAGTACGTCTACGAGCGGCCCCTGAAGGCCGGCGACCGCATCGTCTGCCGGCGCAAGATCGCCGACATCTACGAGCGGGAGGGGCGGCTCGGGCGCATGACCTTCGTGGTGTCGGAAACCGAGGGGCGCGATGAGGCGGGCGCGCTGGTGTTCCGGGCGCGCAGCACCATCATCGTCCGCTGAAGGGTGGGAGCACACATGATCGCCGTCGGGGAAGAGATTCCGCCGCTCGTGAAGGATCCCGTCAGCAAGGGGCAGCTCGTGCGCTACGCCGGGGCCTCCGGCGACTTCAACCTGATCCACACCGACGTTGAGACGGCCCGGTCGGTGGGCCTGGACGGCGTGATCGCCCACGGGATGCTCTCGATGGGCTTTCTGGGGCAGCTGGTCACAGGCTTTGCCGGGCCGGAGGGCGTCCGCCGCCTGCAGGTGCGCTTTGGCGCCATGGTGCGGCTCGGGGACGTGCTCACCTGCCGCGGGGTGGTCAAGTCGGTGGAGCCCGGGGGGCTCGTCACCCTGGACATCTGGGCGGAGAACGCCCGGGGCGAGAAGGTGACGACCGGCGAGGCCGAGGTGCGGGTGCCGGCCTGATGTGGAGGCACGGGTTTGTCCCGTGCCTCGCCAGTTCAGAAGGGGGAACGAAGGGCAATGAGCCTACAGGGACATGTGGCGGTGGTGACGGGCGGGGGGCGCGGCATCGGGGCAGCGACAGCGAGTAAGTTGGCAGCCCAAGGCGCGGCCGTGGCGGTCGCCGATCTGGACCAGGGACCGGCGGACGAGGTGGCGGCCGCCATCCGCGCCGCTGGCGGCAAGGCCGTGGGCGTGGCCTGCGATGTGACGTCGCGGGCGTCGGTCGAGGCCCTGGCCGACCGGGCGGTGGCCGAGTTCGGCCGGCTCGACCTGCTGGTGACCTGCGCCGGCCTCACCCGCGACAATCTGCTGTTCAAGATGACGGACGAGGACTGGGACCTGGTGATCGACACCCACCTCAAGGGCACCTTCAACGCCTGCCGCGCGGCCCAGAAGCACATGGTGGCGCAGAAGTACGGGAAGATGGTCCTCATCTCCTCGACCTCGGCCCTGGGCAACCGCGGCCAGACCAACTACGCCACGGCCAAGGCCGGGCTGCAGGGCATGGCCAAGACCCTGGCCATCGAGCTCGGGCCGTTCAACGTCAACGTCAACGCGGTGGCGCCGGGGTTCATCGAGACGCGGATGACCCGGAGCACGGCGGAGCGCATGGGCGTCGACTTCGAGAAGATGAAGGAGGACGCGGCCGCACGCACGCCACTGCGGCGGGTGGGCCAGCCCGAGGACGTGGCCAACGTCATTGCCTTTCTCTGCTCCGAGGAGTCCTCGTTCGTCACCGGCCAGGTAATTTACGTCGCCGGCGGGCCGCGGGGGTAGCGGGAAGGGGGCGGGCGCCGTGGACGACGCCGTGATTTTGGCCGCGGTGCGCACGGCGGTGGCGCGCGTTGGGGGCGCCCTGCGCGAGGTGCCCGTTGAGCGCCTGGGCGCGGCCGTTGTGGCCGAGGCCCTGCGGCGGGCGGGGGCCGAGGCGGGCGAGGTCGAGGACGTGATCCTCGGCAACGTGCTGGGCGGCGGGGGCAACCTGGCCCGGCTGGTGGGCCTGGAGGCGGGCCTGCCCGTCGAGGTCCCCGGCATGACGGTCGACCGCCAGTGCGGCAGCGGCCTGCAGGCCCTGTGCCTGGCTTCGGACCGGGTGGCCGCCGGCGGCGGCGAGGTCATCGTGGCGGGCGGGGCCGAGAGCATGACACGGGCGCCTTTTCTGATGGAGCGTCCGGGGGCGGCCTACCCGCGGACGCCGCCGCGGTTCCTCCGCTTTCAGCTGGCGCCGGACCGGGTCGGCAACCCCAGCATGGGGACGACGGCGGAAAACGTGGCCAAGAAGTTCGGGGTGAGCCGGGAGGACCAGGACCGCTTCGCCCTGCAAAGCCACCAGCGGGCCTGCGCCGCCATCGCCGAGGGGCGCTTCCGCGAGCAGATCCTGCCCGTGCCGGTGCCGGCGGGGCGGGGCGAGCAAGTGGCGTTCGCGATCGACGAACACCCCCGCCCCGACACCAGCTTTGAGAAGCTGGGCCGCCTGCAGCCGGCCTTTGAGGCCGGAGGCACCGTGACGGCGGGCAACGCCTCGGGGGTCAACGACGGGGCGGCGGCGCTGGTCGTGACGAGCGGGCGGCGGGCAGCGGCGGCTTCGGTGCGGCCCCTTGGGCGCGTGGTGGCCTGGGCCGTCGCCGGCGTGGATCCGAACCTCATGGGGCTGGGGCCGATCCCGGCCGTGCCCAAGGCCCTGCGGCGGGCGGGGCTCACCCTGGATCAGATCGACCTGATCGAGTGCAACGAGGCCTTCGCCAGCCAGAGCCTGGCCTGCATCCGCGAGCTTGGCATGGACCCGGAGCGAGTCAACGTCAACGGGGGCGCCATCGCGCTCGGGCACCCGCTCGGGGCCACGGGCGCCATCCTGACGGTGAAGCTGTTGGCGGAGCTTTCGCGGCGGGGGGCCCGCTACGGGCTGGTGACGGCCTGCATCGGCGGCGGCCAGGGCATCGCGGCGGTGGTGGAGCGGATTTAGGGACAGGGCCGGGCCCCGGCCTTTGAGCCGGGGTTCGGCCCTGCTGGTTGTGCTCGTCGGCGGGCGTTGCAGTCTCGTCCGGCCGGCGGCCAAGCCAGCGCCCAGCCCATTCGCCGCCCTGGCTGCGCGCGCCGGCAGACGAGCGACGTTGATTCAGCCTCGCGGAATGGATCGTGGCCAGGCCGCAAGGCGCTCATGCAGCCATGAGGGAACCGTGAAGCGGCCCCTGTGCCCGGTGGCTCGGGAATGGTTAACCTTGGCGCTGGCCCCACAGATCCACGCACTCCGGGAAAAGGCGATTGCCTCTTCGGGCGAATCTACCGCCGCGACGCGGCTCGGCAAGATCGGGCACGATCGCGGAGCACTCCACCACATCGCCAAACTCAACGCCTTTGGCAGCACCCGATACCGCAGTTCGTGAGCGACGCAGGCTGGCCTACCTCGGGATCGCTGGTGATGCTGCGGAAGGCCCCTCGTCCCAGAGCGCCGGGCTTCAGGCCCCGTCCCGCGACGGATTCCCGCCGAAGAGTCGGGCGAGCTGCCGTAGGGGCAGGAACAGACGCCCGGGTTGATCCTGCAGAAATCGGAAGCCATAGCGCCCGTAAAACTCAGCGGCATGGGCATCCTTGGCGTCAACAACCACAGCGAATGCCGCGACCTGTGAGGTGGCTTTATATGTTCGTTGCAGGGCATCCAGCAAGAGAAGCTCGCCACATCCGGCTCCGCGGTACTTCAGGTCGCGCGCAAGCCGCCCCAGCAGGACGGCTGGCACATCCGGATATCGGGGCAGCCGCTTTTGAAGGTCCGCAGGCACGTCCTTGAGTCGCATGCTGAACGCCGAGAGGGTGTAGGAGCCGGCGATCTCACCACTACCCGCATCGACACATACGAAGGCGGTCGCCACTCCACGTTTCACGTCTTGCCGCGCGAGTTGGTGCAGGTAGCGGTCAAGGGTCGCGGCCCCACACGAAAACGCGGCCAAGTCGTGGCGCTTTTCCAGGGCCTCGAAGCGGAAGCCTGACGAACTCAGGGCCGAACCTCAACTTGCTCCACGTAGCGACGGAGCGCCGCCTGCAGGGCGTCGTTCGGCTCGCCGGCGTCCAGAACCGCCGCCGCGAACAGCCGGCTATCCCGCGTCGAAAGCTCCATCATGTGAAAGTTGCGAATGACTTCAACTGCCCGAGCCTGGGCGGACTCGACGACGAAGCTCGAGACCGTGACGCCGAGGATCTCCCCACACGCTCGATGGCCGCCTTGGCCTCGGGCCGCACGCGAGCCTCAAGGTGATCTGTCTTAGGGACAGCGCGTATGGG
>DATLTP010000231.1:0-3990 GCA_035533535.1 Bacillota bacterium
GTCCCATACCCCACCCACCCATCCGCCCTACCCGACTACCCTAATTTCTACCATATACTGCCATATTGTGCCAGTCCTCGTCCACCTCTTCTGTCCTCTATGCCGCCGGCCGCCCACGCAGGAAAAAGGTCGGGGCCCGTACAATTCCTCCCACCGGATGCGCGAAAGGCCCGCCCCCGCCCCATGACCCCACCCCGAAGGGAGCTGCGACCATGGCCGAGTCCAGGCCCCTGCGCGTGGAGGACTACTTCCGCTTCCGGATCCTGAGCGAGCCCGCGATCTCGCCCGACGGCCGCCGTGTGGCCTTCACGGTGCAGACCGGCGATGCGGACAAGGACGAGAACCGCAGCGCCATCTGGCTGGCCGAAGCGCCGGGCACGGCCACCGCCGCGACCCCGGCCGCGGCCGCGATCCCGTCCGCCGCCGCCCGACCCGTCACGGCCGGCACCACCCGCGACCGCTCGCCCGTCTGGTCGCCCGACGGCGCCCTCATTGCCTTCATCTCCGACCGAGCCGACAGCCGCGCCCAGATCTTCATCCTGCCGGCAGCCGGGGGCGAGGCGCGCCGCGTTGAGACGGACGAAGCGGTCCAGGGTGGCCTGACCTGGTCCCCCGACGGCCGCACCCTGGCGTTCGTGGCCCAGGTCTGGGCCAAGCCCGACGGCTGGGTCCCTTACCCCGGAGCCCCTGACGGCGACGCGGATCGCGCCCGCGCCCTGGCCGCCGCCGCCTCCGCCCCCAAGGCCGCGAGCAGCGGCAAGGAGCGGGACAACGCCAACACCAAGCCCGCATCCGACGTCAAGGTCGTCACGCGCATGCTCTACCGCATGGACGGCATCGGCGAGTACGGCGACCGCCGCACCCACGTCTTCACCGTCCCCGCCGATGGCTCGGCCAAGGCCACCCGCGTGACCGACGGCGACTTCGACCACGGCAATCCGGCCTTCTCGCCCGACGGCCGCATCCTCGCCGTCCCGGCCAACCGCCGGCCCGGCGACGCCGCCGACTTGGCCAACCACATGGACCTCTGGGCCTTCGAGCCGTCCACCAACCGCGCCGCCCTGGTCCTGCAGGGCGACGGGCCCGTGATGAACCCCGCCTGGTCGCCCGACGGCCGCCACATTGCCTTTGTCGGCCACGACGGCCGCGCCGGCCGTAAGACCTCCGCCGCATGCTGGGTGGTTTCCTGGGCTGGCCTGGACGCCCCGACCCAGTCCTTCACCGACGCCCGCAACCTGAGCGAGTACCTGGACCGCCCCGTCGCCTACGCCGGCTCCTCGGACCTGCGCCAGCAGACGATGGCCGGTGTCGCCTGGACCGCTGACAGCCGCCGCGTCTACTTCCCGGTGAGCACGGAGGGTGACGCCCTGATCTACCGCGCCGACATCGAGGACCGCGCCGGCGCCGCCCCGACCCCCGCCACGCCAGCCCCCGGCCCCAATGGCCGTACCCTGGCCGGCTTCTCCCTCGCAGCGGCTGGCGAGCGCCTGGCCTACGTCGCCGGCGACGCCGTGACCCCGGACGAGGTCTTCCTGCTGGCCGACGGCGGCCGCGAAGGCCGGATCTCGGCCGTCAACACCGGCCTGGCCGACGAGCTGCACATCCAGCCCGTGCACCGCTTTCGGTATGAGGGCGCCGACGGCAAGCCCATGGACGGCTGGTTCATCCCCGCCTTGGGCGTCCCGGCCGGCCAGCCCGCCCCCTGCGTGCTGAGCATCCACGGCGGCCCGCACGGCATGTATGGCAACGCCCTGCAGTTCGGTCTGCAGCTGTACGCGGCCCAGGGCCTGGCCGTGCTGTTCACCAACCCGCGCGGCTCCGAAGGCTATGGCCAAGCGTTCGTGGACGCCGTCGCCGGGGATTGGGGCGGCAAGGACTACGTGGACATCCAAAAGGGCTTGGACCACGTCATCGCCCAGGGCTGGGTCGACCAGGCGCGCTGTGGCGTGACGGGTTGGTCGTACGGCGGCTTCATGACGTCGTGGACGATCTCGCAGACGGGCCGCTTCCAGGCCGCCATCGCCGGCGCCATCGTCGGCAACCGCCACTCGTTCTACGGCACGAGCGACATCGGCGTCCACTTCGGCGAGTCCGAGTTCCCTGGAAAGCCGTGGGAGAACGAGGAGGGGCACCTCGCCCGCTCGGCGCTGCGGTTTGCCGCCCAGGTGACCACGCCGGTGATGTTCCTGCACGGCGAGGCGGACCTGCGCTGCCCGGTGCCGCAGACGGAGGAGTTCTTCACGGCCCTGCGCCGCCAGGGCAAGACGGCGGTGATGGTGCGCTACCCGGGCGAGTTCCACGGCCTGCAGAAGCCGCGGCACAAGGCCGACCGCATGGGCCGGTCCGTGGCCTGGTTCCGGCATTACCTGTGATCCGTTCGGGGCCGGCCGAAGGGCCGGCCCCGTCCCATCTGGCCGCTCCGATCCGGCAGACAGTGTGCCGCTGGCTGGCCCAAAGGTGGCCGTCTCGTGGCGTCGAAGCCCCTGGGCATGAACGAAGCGCTAAGCGGACTGATCGAGTTTCTGCGCACGCCGTCCCTCTCGACGACGGGGCAGGGGATCGCTGACACGGCTGCATGGCTGGCGGCGCAGGCGCGCAGATACGGTGCACGGGCGGAAGTGTACGCCACGGCGGGCCACCCGGTGGTGGCGGGCGAGTTTCCCGGCGGGCCCCGCACCATCCTCCTCTATGGGCACTATGACGTCCAGCCGCCGGATCCCCTGGCGCTTTGGGAGAGCGACCCCTTCGAGCCCGTGATCCGCGAGGGGAAGCTTTACGCCCGGGGCGCAACGGATGACAAGGGCAACCTGTGGGCGGCGCTGGTCGCCGCCTCGCGCCGCCCGCCGGTGACCGTCAAGTTCATCTTCGAAGGCGAGGAGGAGGTGGGGAGCCCCAATCTCCTCCCGTTCCTCCGCGAGCACCGCGAGCTGCTGGCATGCGATGCGTGTGTCCTGTGTGACCGTGGAATTCACGAGTCTGGCCGCGGCCAGATCTACTTGGGCAACAAAGGGATGATCCACGTCGAGCTGCGGGCCACGGGCCCGAAGCGCGACGTCCACAGCAGCCAGGCCCCTCTGCTGCCGAACCCCGCGTGGCGCCTCGTCGATGCCCTCGTCCGGCTCCGCGATTGGCATCCGCCGCTGCCACGGCCGACTGTCATGGGGATCCCCTTCGATCCCGCTGAATACATGTCCACGTACGGTGTTGACGACCTGCCCGATGACCCCGTGGCTCGCCTCCTCTATGAGCCGACCTGCAACATCCAGGGAATGGGCGCCGGCTATCAGGGACCCGGCAACAAGACCATCATCCCAGCCACGGCGTTTGCGAAGGTGGACATCCGCCTCGTCCCAGGGCAGGACCTTCATCGGTGCGCCGCCATGATCGCGGAGTGCCTCCGTGGCGTCGACTGCTCGATCGAAGCCACCATGCGGCCATACCAGGCCCCTGCCAACCACTGGGCCGTTCAGGCGGCGGTCGCCGCTGCACGCACGGCTTACGGCGGCGAGCCCGTGCTCTGGCCACACGTTGACGGGTCGGGACCCCTGGGCGAGATCTCGGACACCCTGGGCGTGCCAGCCTTCCTGATCGGCCTTGGCAGTCCGTTTGCCACGGCCAATACGCACGCCCCGAACGAGAACCTCGAGCTCGACGCCTTCGACAAGGGCATCGCGATGATGGAGGGCTTCTTCCGGACCTGCGCGGAGGGATGAGTCATGGAAGTTGCCGACCTCCTCATGGAGGCCATGGCAAGGCGGGGCATCGCACCGGTACCCTGACGGTCGCGCACGGCGTACCCGGCCGGCTACGCCATGCGCCAACGGGAGTTCGAAGGGGGATGGCTTTCGCCATCCCCCGACTTTGCCGCCATGGCCCGCGCCTGCGGCTCCTTCGGCGCCACCGCGGCCGACCTGCCCGCCTTCGAGCAGGCCGTCCGCCGGGGGCTGGACTCCGGCGCGCCGGCCCTGGTCGACCTCCACCTACCTCAGA
>DATLTP010000232.1:0-8945 GCA_035533535.1 Bacillota bacterium
AGGCGCGCACGTCGCCGTCGCGGTCGGGGAAGTGCAGGGCCGGGCCCGGCTTCTTGCCGGCGCCTGAGATGCCCGTCTTGCCATCCACCGAGATGCGCCGCGGCTCAACCAAGCCGTCCTTCAGGGCCGGGGCCAGGCTCAGGATCATCGGCACAGCGAAGCAGCCCGGGTTCCCAACCAGGCGGGCGCTCCGTATCCGGCTGCGATACAGCTCGGGGATGCCGTAGGCGCTCCGCGCGAGCAGCTCGGGCGCGGTGTGCGGCTTGCCGCCGACCGCGGGGTGGCGGTCCGCGTACCGTTGGTAGCGCTCGGCGGAGTCGAAGCGGAAGTCGCCGCTGTAATCCACCATGGCGCCACCGCCAGCCAGGACCTGCTCGGCGCTCTGCATGCCCACGCGGTCGGGCGTTGCAAAGATGACCACGTCGCAGTCGCCGCCGATGCGCTCCGGCAGCGCGTCCTCAACCACCATGTCGCAGAAGCCGCGCAGGTGGGGGAAGTAGTCCGAAAGCGGCCGGCCGACGTCCGTCTTGGCCAGAAGGCTCGCGATCTCGATCTCAGGGTGGCGGAGCAGCAACTCCACGATGCCGATGCCGCCGTAGCCGGTGGCCCCGACGACCTGCGCGCGGATCACCCGGACATCACCTCGTCTGGGGTGGGCTTTCGCCGCGGGAGGGCGGGCCGCCTGCCGCCGGCCGCGCGTGGGCTACGCCACACCGGGGCAATCCAATGCGGAGGATTGATGACCGACCACAGGAACCCATGCGGTTAGGAGGGAGGCGGCGCTTGACCATGCGGCGGCATTGGTGGCGTTGCGGTATCGGCGGATGGCTGGTCGTGGCCCTGCTCGCCGGTTGCGGCGGGGCGCCGGCTGCCACGCAGGACACCAGGACCGCGGCGCCCAGCACCACGGCAACGGGCGCAGGCGCGAGCGCCGCGGCCGGGACGCCTCAACCGGGGGGCACGGTCGTCTACGCCCTCGGCCCGCAGGACATCAACTGGTACTTCCCCCTGCGGCCCGCGTCGTACAATACGGGCGTCGACAACCTGGCGGCCTCGCTGATGTATCAGCCCCTCTTCGAAGTGGCCTCCGACGGCAAGATCGATTACAGCCGCAGCATCGCCAGCAAGATCGCCTGGAACGCCGACGGCACCGTCTACACGGTCGACCTCAACCCCAAATGGCACTGGTCGGACGGCACGCCGGTGACGGCGAGCGACGTGCTCTTCACCTGGCGCCTGATCCAGGCGGCCAGCGCCAAGACGGTGGCCGCGCCATGGCCATACGCGGGAACAGGTTCCGGCGGCGTCCCCAACGACATCAAGGACGTGGCGGTGGTCAGCCCCACGGAGTTCACCGTGACCCTGACCAAGCCGGTCAACCAGCAGTGGTTTGAATACGACGGCCTCGCCAAGTTCGAGCCGCTGCCGGAGAAGGCCTGGGACAAATACCCGGCCGACCCCGCCCAGGAGCTGGCGTACATCACCCAGCACGGCACGGACGTCTCGTTCTTCAATCCGACCGACGGGCCGTTCAAGATGCAGGCGGCGGTTGACAAGCAGGCCTGGACTTTCGTCCCCAACCCGGCGTATGACGGGCATAAGCCCTACCTCGACAAGCTGGTGCTGGCCTACGAAACCTCCGACGCGGCGGAGGTCGGCGATTTGCGCACCGGCGCCGTCCAGGTCGGCTACCTGCCGGCGACGGATTACACCACGCGGTCCCAGCTGACGGGCGACACCTTCTACACAACCATGAACTACGGGTACTGCCGCCTGTTCGTCAACTTCGGCAACCCCACCGTCGGGCCGGTCCTGCAGCAGCTCCCGGTCCGCCAGGCGATGGCCATGGGCATCGACCAGGAAGGCATGATCAGCAAGCTGTACAGCGGCCAGGCCGTCATCGGGACGGGGCCAGTGCCCCTGGTCCCGCCGACCTTCCTTGACCCAAAGCTGACGAAGCTCGTGTACCCGTTCGACCCGGCAGCCGGCAAGGCGCTGCTGGAGAAGAACGGCTGGACGGAGCAGAACGGCGTCATGGCCAATGCCGCCGGGCAGAAGCTCAGCTTCACGATGCAGTACGTGAGCGGCAGCAGCACGACGCAGGCTTCCATGCAGCTGATCCAGAGCGACTGGGCCCAGGAGGGCATCCAGATCAACCTGCAGCCCATGCAATTCGCCGACATGGTCGCGATGCACGTGAAGTCGGACGCGGCGAAGTGGGAGATTCAGGGCGGCGTCTGCTGGGGCTGGGGCGCCAGCGTGCCGACGGGCGAGAACCTCTTCAAGACGGGCGGCGCGTACAACTTCTATCAGTTCTCCGACCCCAAGCTCGATCCGCTCATCGACGCCACCATCTCGCCCCAGCCCACGGCCGCCGCGCAGCGGGCCGCCATGTACGCCTATGATGACGCGGTGGCCAAGGACCTGCCACAGATCTGGATGCCCAAGCCCTACGGTTTCAATGAAGTCGCCAAGAGCGTGCACGGCGTGATCGAGACCGTCAACAACTTCTCGGGCGCCATCTCGCCCCAGTACTGGTGGGTCGCCCACTAGGCCGAGCAGGGATCGCCTGTTCACCTGACGAAACGCCGCCTCCATCAGGGGGTTTGGCTTCTTATGGGGAGACCCGGATGGCTCGTTCGGGGCATCGGTGCGCTGCTGGTCATGGTGCTGCTCGGCGCGTGCGGATCCTCGGCAGGAACCGCGGCGACACAGTCGGCGGCAGCGGCCACCGCCTCGGCGGCGGCGACGGCCACGGCCGCCGCGGCAGGCACACCCCAGCAGGGCGGCTCGGTGGTCTATGCCCTCGGCCCGCAGGATATCAACTGGTACTTCCCGCTCCGGCCCTCCGCGTATAACACGGTCGTCGACAGCTACGCGGCGTCACTGATGTATGAGCCGCTCTTCTACGTCAACTCGAGCGGACAGATCGACTACTCCCGCGGCGTGGCCAGCAAGATCGCCTGGAACTCGGACGGCACGGTCTACACCGTCGACCTCAAGCCGAACTTCCACTGGTCGGACGGCACGCCCGTCACGGCGAGCGATGTGCTCTTCACCTGGAACCTGATCAAGATCGCCAGCGCCAAGACGGCGACGGCGCCGTGGCCCTATGCCGGCGCGGGCTCCGGCGGCGTGCCCAACTACATCAAGGACGTCGCGGTCGTGAGCCCGACCGAGTTCACGGTCACCCTCACCCAGCCGGTCAACCAGCAGTGGTTCGAGTACGACGGGCTCTCCAAGTTCATCCCGCTGCCGTCCAAGGCCTGGGATAAGTACCCGAGTGACCCGGCCCAGGAGCTGGCCTACATCACCCAGCACGGCACGGACGTCTCGTTCTACAACGTGGTGGACGGCCCGTTCAAGATGCAGTCGGCCGTCGACAAGCAGGCCTGGACCTTCGTGCCCAACACGGCGTACGACCTGCACAAGCCCTACCTCGACAAGCTCGTGCTGGCCTATGAGACCTCGGACACCGCCGAGGTCGGCGACCTGCGCACCGGCGCCGTCCAGGTCGGCTACCTGCCGTCCACGGACTACGCCATCCGCGATCAGCTGACGGCAGACACCTTCTACAAGACCAACAGCTACGGCTACTGCCGGCTCTACCTCAACTTCACCAACCCGCAGATCGGGCCGCTCCTGCAGCAGTTGCCCGTCCGTCAGGCCATGCAGATGGGCGTCGACCAGGCGGGCATCATCAGCAAGGTCTACAGTGGCCAGGCGGTCCCCGGCGTCGGGCCGGTGCCGGTCGACCCGCCGACGTTCCTGGACCCCAAGCTGATCAGCAACCCGCCCTACACGTTCGATGTCGCGGCCGGCAAGGCGCTGCTTGAAAAGAACGGCTTCACGATGCAGAACGGCGTCATGACCGACGCCAAGGGGCAGAAGCTTGAGTTCACCATGCAGTACGTGAGCGGCAACAGCGCCACCCAGACCAACATGCAGCTGATCCAGAGCGACTGGGCCCAGGAGGGCATCAAGATCGACCTGCAGCCGCTGCAGTTCGCCGACATGATCGCCATGCACGTGGCCTCGGACGCAGACAAGTGGCAGATGCAGGGCGGCGTCTGCTGGGTCTGGGGCGCCAGCGTCCCGACGGGCGAGAACCTGTTCAAGACCGGCGGCGCCTACAACTTCTACAAGTTCTCAGACCCGGCCCTCGACAAGCTGATCGACGCGACCGTGGCGCCGCAGCCCTCGGCCCAGGCGCAGCAGGATGCGATGTACGCGTACGATGACGCGGTCGGCAAGGATCTGCCCCAGATCTGGATGCCTCACCCCTACGGCTTCGGCGAGGTCGCCAAGAATGTGCACGGGGTGATGTCGACGGTCAACAACTTCTCCGGTACCATCTCGCCCGAGTATTGGTGGGTCAGCCGCTGACGGCCGAGTACTTGGTCCCTGAGGCCCCGAAGGCGGAGGGTCGCTACGCGCGAAGCTGGGCGATCCTCCGCCGCAGCCCCCTGGCCTGGGCCGGGGCCGTCGGCCTTGCCCTGGTTGTCGCGTTCTGCTTTCTGGGGCCGGCGCTTTACCGCGTCGACCCCATGAAGGTGGACATCCTGGGCTCCCTCAACCCGCCAACGGCCACGCACATCCTCGGAACCGACGAGGTGGGCCGCGACGTGTTGAGCCGCCTGATGCTGGGTGGCCAGGTCTCCCTGGAGGTCGGGTTCGCGGCGGCGGCGGCGGCCATTGCCATCGGCGTCGCGTACGGGCTGGTCTCGGGGTATGGCGGGCGCACGGTCGACACGGTCATGATGCGGATCATCGACGTGCTGCGGTCCGTGCCCGGCCTGTTCCTGCTGCTGTTCGTCGACTCGGTCTTCAAGCCCAGCGCCGGGCTGCTGATCATTCTGATCGCCTTCGTGGCCTGGCACCCGGTGGCCCGGCTGGTGCGCGCCGAGGTCCTCTCGCTGCGCGAGCGCACATACGTGGAGGCATCCGAGGCCGCGGGGGCCGCCAAGGCCCGCGTTGCCCTTGAGCACCTGCTGCCCAACACCATGGGCACCATCATCGTCACCGCGACGTTCGGCGTCGCGGACGCCGTGCTGCTGGTCGCCGGCCTCAGCTTCCTCGGCCTTGGCCTGCCGCCGCCGCAGCCCAACTGGGGCGCCATGCTGTCTGACTCCATGGCCTACCTGCCCCGCAACGCGTGGTGGCTCGTCTACCCGCCGGGCATCGCGCTGGTGATCACCGTTGTGGCTGTCAATTTCATGGGCGACGCGCTGCGCGAGGCCTTCGACCTGCGCCTGCGCCAGGATCGGACGGGGGCCTGAACATGCTGCGACTTGTGCTGCGCCGCGTGGTCGAGGCAATTCCAACGCTGATTCTGATCACCATGCTGAGCTTTCTGCTGATCCGGCTGGTGCCAGGCGGTCCGGTGACCGCCATGCTCGGCGATTTGGCCACGCCGCAGCTGATCGCCCAGCTGACCCACTCCCTCGGCCTCGACAAGCCCATCATGGTGCAGTACGTGATCTGGCTCGGCCAGCTGATCCATGGCAACTTCGGCTACTCGTACACCGTCCACGCCAGCGTGCTCCAGCTGATCGGGCAGAACCTGCCCCGCACCCTGCTCCTGGTGATCACGGCCATCATCATCTCGCACGTGTTCGCCATCGCCATCGGCATCTACCAGGCCACGCACCGCGGGTCCTGGGTAGACCACGCGCTGACGGGCCTGGTCTACTTCCTGTACTCCATGCCCACGTTCTGGCTCGGGATCATCCTGGTTTCGATCTTCGCCTACAAGATGGGCATCCTGCCGTCGGGCGGCATCACCAACCCGAACGACCTCCACCCGAGCCTCGCGGCCCTGCTGGCCCACCTGGTCCTGCCGGTGGCGACGCTGGTGCTGGTCACCATGGCGGGCTGGAGCCGGTATGTGCGGACGTCCATGAGCGAAGCGCTGGTCCAGGACTACGTCCGCACGGCCGAGGCCAAGGGCGTGTCCCGCCAGGGCGTGCTGGTCCGTCATGCCTTCAAGAACGCCCTGCTGCCGCTGATCACGCTCGTGGGCCTGTCGCTCCCGTTTCTGTTCAGCGGCTCCATCATCATTGAGCAGGTGTTCAACTACCCCGGCATGGGCCTTCTATTTTGGGACGCCGCCGGCGCGCGCGACTACCCCATCCTCCAGGGGATCGTCCTGATCATCGGCGTGCTGACGGTGCTCGGCAATCTGCTGGCGGACATCATGTACGGGTGGGCGGACCCGCGCATCCGGTACGACTAAAGGCGGAGGCCGGCGACGGGCGCCTCGAACTCGCGGACCTCCTTGCCCCGAACCACCAGGGTTCCAGGCAGGACTTGGGCGGCCGTGACGGGCGCCGAGGCCCCGACCTCCACTCGCGTCATGACCTCCCCGCGCGACCCGAGGGTGGCGAAGGCGGCGCCCCCCGCAGACCAGCACGAGCCGCCGCGGAAGCCGCCGATGCAGCGGACGGAGCCGAGCGTCACCACGTGGCTGCGGTAGGCGCCCTGCTGGCCGATCATGACCGAGCCCGTGGCCTCGAGGCGGGTGTTCTCGAGGTAGCGTGCGTAACAGCCGCCTGGGCGCGCGATTGTGGCGCGCATGCGCGCCACGGCGGCCGTCAAAGCCGCAGCCGTCTCCCCGGCGAGGTTCGGCGCGGAGGTGCCAGGCATGGTGCGGGCCATCACGCCCAGACGCTCAAGGAGCTGGGCGACCTCTGGGTCGAGCTCGCTCTCGCTCCCGGCCAGGAGCTCCCGCAGGCGGGCGGCGGCACGGCGGGCGGCGGGCGGGATCGGCGCCGCGCCGGCGGGCAGATGCGCCGTCAGCTCCTCCGCGTCGGCCAGCGCCTGGCGGTAGAGCAGGCCGTGGCCCCCGGCCACCAGGACGGCCGCGGTGGCGCCGCCGTGCACCCGAATGCTGCCGCCGGCCTCAACCCGGGCCCGCACCACGCGCCCGCGGACCTCCACCCCGCCGTCGGCCCGCACGGTCACGCCCTGCAGGATGTCGCCCCCGATCCAGATGTCGCCCGCGAAGGCGACGTCCGTGGCCACGTCGCCCTCGATCTGGCGCTCCACATAGACCGCGGCCCGGAGGTGGGCCCCGTCGACCGTGACCTCGGGATGGCCGGAGGTGCCGGCGATGGCCGTGCGGCCGTCTGCGCTGGGCAGCACCCCAGGGCCACACTCCAGGGTGGGCTGCCAGGCCGGCGGGGAAGGCACGGCCTCCCCAGCCACGGTCCAGCCGTCTGCGCCCGGCTGGCCGGGCTCGACCAGGGCCACCGGCTGGCCCATCTCGACGTACGGGCGGGCACCGGCCCGGCCCAGGTCTGCGGAGGGGTCGGGGGCCGCCCCGGCCGTGATCTCGCCGCCCACCACCGACCAGGCGCGCCCGTCCCGCCCCTCGCGCGGCTTGGCTCCCGCCGCGACCGCCACGGCACGCCCCGGGGTCGCGAGGGCCGCCTCGATGGCGGCGGCGTCCACCCCGGCTGTCACGCCCGCCGCCGTCAGGACTTCTATCGCATCCGCAGCCGTCAGCCCGTGCGGGATTGTTTGCAGCGCCAGGACCCCCGCCAGGGCCAGGCGCAGGGCCGGCGGCATCGCCTGGAGGTCGATCCGCTGCCGGATCCCGTCATGGACGGTCAGCCATGCACCCATGCCGTCTGGGGCCACCCGCACCTCGCCCCGGCCCGAACGTTCCGGCACCTCCAGGCTGAGCTCAATCGCGTCCTCGGCCCGGACCACCATCTCCCCCACCACGGGTGTACCGTTCACCAAAAGCTCGGCCGGCCAGCCCTCCGGCACGGCCAGCGTTGGCCAGCGCCCCAGACCTTCGGGGTTGCGCACGCGGATGCTACCATCCTCGATCCAGACCGCGCCATCCGCGCTGGCGACGGGGAGCGATGGCTCCGGGCTGGCGGGCGGTGCGGCCTCCCCCGCTGCCACGGGGGCCTTCGGTGCGCGGATCAATGGCCACTTCACGAACCGAAGACTTCCTTCACGGCCCGCACGACCTCAGGGTCCCAAAAGCCCCGTCCAGCCTCCGCCTCCAAGACGCGCAGGGCTTGCGGCATGGGCATTGCCCTCCGATACGGGCGGTCGTGGGTCAGGGCGTCGAACACGTCGGCCACGGAGAGGATGCGGACCGGCAGGGAGATCTGCTCCCCCGTCAGGCCATCCGGGTAGCCCGAGCCGTCGAGGCGCTCATGGTGGTGGCGCACGAGGCGGCGGGCGTCGTCCAGACTGCCCAGCGACCGGAGCAGCTGGTCGCCCGCGACGGGGTGGGTCCGGACCATGGCCACCTCCTGGGCATGCAGGGGACCGGGCTTGAGCACCACGGCGTCGGGTAGGGCCACTTGGCCGATGTCATGCAGGAAGGCGGCCACCTGCAGGGCGCGGAGGTCCGAGTCGCCAAGCCCCAGCCGTTGACCGACCCGGGCCGTGAGGACGGCCAGGCGCTCGCAGTGGTCGCCCCGCGTGGGATCGCGGGCCTCCACGGCGCGGGCGAAGGCCTGCAGGGTGCTGTGCAGGCGGCCGATCTCGTCCACGTGGCGCTTCCAGCCGAGCCAGCTCTTGACCCGCAGCCGCAGCTCCGAGCGGTCGACGGGCTTGGTGAGGAAGTCCGCGGCCCCCAGCTCGACCGCGTGCAGCCGCCGCTCGCGGTCGTCGGCCGCGGTGATCACGGCCACGGGGACCAGCGCCGTCCACTCGTCGGCCCTCAGGCGCTCCAAGACGCCGAAGCCGTCCAGCCTGGGCAAATTGAGGTCGAGGAGGATGAGGTCCGGCCGCTCCTCGGCCACGTTCTGCAGGGCCTCCTCCCCGTCGCTGGCCATGGCGAACTCGTACCCGTCCGGCGCAAGGAAGGCCTGGAGCAGGCGCAGGGCGGCAGGATCGTCGTCAACCAGCAGAACACGGGCCATGAAATCCCCTCCCCGCAATGGCGGCCACCTCAGCCGCGAAGGTGCGCGTGTCGATGG
>DATLTP010000233.1:0-12654 GCA_035533535.1 Bacillota bacterium
CGACTACGGCAAGACCTGGACCGCCATCGCCTCGGGCATTCCCCAGGGCGAGTACACCCGCGTCATCCGCGCGGACCCCGTCCGCCGCGGCCTGCTCTACGCGGGCAGCGAGCTCGGGGTTTACGTCTCGTTCGACGACGGCGCCAGTTGGGAGTCCCTGCGCAACAACCTGCCCGTGGTGGCCATCCACGATGTGGTGGTGAAGGACGGCGACCTGGTCGTCGCCACGCACGGCCGCAGCTTCTGGGTGTGCGACGGGGCTGCGGCGCTGCTCCGGCAGAGCGCGTCCGCTGGCGGGGCTCACCTCTTCCAGCCCGCCCCGACCGTTCGCTTTGGTGGTGGCGGCCGCATGTTCCTCGACCGCGACGTGGCCTTCGAGCGGCCTATTACGGCCATGGCGATGGGCGACACCATGCACTACCTGAAGAAGCGGCCCGAGAACGGCGAGGCCGCCCTGTACCTGGACGCGGGGCAGAACCCGCCGAGCGGCGTGGTGCTTCACTACTACCTGCCGACGAAGCCGACGGAAGCCGTCACCCTGACGATCCGGGACGCCAAGGGCGAGGTCGTGCGGACCTTCTCCAGCCAGCCGGCGGAGAAGGCCGACCCGAAGCTGCCCGCGGAGGCGGGCGCCAACCGCTTCGTCTGGAACATGCGGTACGAGGACGCCACCAAGCTGGAGGGCCCGGCCACGTTCACCATCCCGGGCATGGGCCCGGTGGCCGTGCCGGGGGAGTACTCCGCCGAGCTCAGCGTCGCGGGCGCGACGCTGAGCCAGCGCTTCCAGATTCTCAAGGACCCCCGCATCGCGGCCAGCGATGCCGACCTGCAGGCCCAGTTCGCCTACCTGCGGCAGGTCCGCGACAAGCTCTCGCAGCTGAACGAGGGCGTCAACCGCATCCGCGCCATGCGCAAGCAGACCGAGGAGTGGGTGCAGCGCGGCAAGGGCCACGCCGAGCTCAACCGGCGGGCGGACGAACTGAAGGGCAAGCTCGGCGACGTCGAGGACCAGCTGACCATGGTCGCCTACAAGGGCGGCCAGGACTTCATCGCCCGCGCCCCGCGCCTCAACGACAAGATCGCCTACCTGGCCACCGTGGTCGGGATGGCGGACTTCGCGCCGACCAAGCAGTCGCATGACGCATACAAGCAGTTGGCGGACGAGACCGACCGCCAGCTCGACCGGCTTGAGGGCATCGTGGGACAGGATGTGCGCCAGTTCGCGGCGTTCGTGCGCGAGCTGGACCTGGCTCCGGTCAACCCAGCCTAGCAAGCCGATTTGGTGGGGCCGCGCGTATGCGCGGCCCCTCACGCACGCTCATCTGTGTAATCAACGCCACATGACTGAGACCGGTGCCGATACCCGTGCCGGCACGGCTTTGCAGTGCCTCAGGCGCCGCCGGGGCGAACGTGTGCGCGGCAGGACGTGGCGAATCTTGGGCGAAGCCCGCTTGCCGGATTTCTTCCCGGACGGGACCTTCAGGCCGGATGACACCGTGACCCGGGCCGAGTTCACGAAGATGCTGGACCTCGCCGTCGGCCTGAAGCCGGTGCCGGGCGCCACGGCCTTTGCCGACGTGCCGCCGGCCGCCTGGTATTCCCCCTACGTGGCGGCGGCCGTTCAGGCGGGCATCGTGCAGGGCACCTCCCCGACGACATTCGATCCCGGCACCACGCTGACGCGCGAGCAGATGGCCGTGCTGCTGGCCCGCGCCCTGAAGCTTACCGGGACGGCCAGCCTGCGCTTCACGGATGCCGCCACCGTCGACGGCTGGGCCCGGTCCGGGGTGGGGGCCGCGGTGGCCGCCGGCTACCTGCGGGGCTTCCCCGATGGGAGCCTCGACCCCCTTGGGCCCGCGACGCGGGCCCAGGCGGCCGCCGTGCTGGCCAAAGCGCTGGGCGGATGAATCGGTGGGGCCGCGCGCAGGCGCGGCCCCGCACGGAGGCGCCAAATGGGTCCCTCGGCCTGGTACGCCGCACCCGGCGAACGAGGAGTGCTGCTCGCGCTCTACCTCCTCTGGATCACCATGCCGCCCGTGGCGAAGAGGCGTGCGCCGAAGCGGTCGGACGGGTAGCCGGAGGCGGGACCGGCGATGAGAAAGCCTGCCAGGCGCCCGAGGCTGAGGGCCAGGACGCTGGCGACGGCGAGATAGCCCAGGATCAGCCGTTGACCGGCACCAGCGGGTTGAGGTCGATCCCGCGGAAGATGTCCGGCATGGCGATGCCGTCGATGGTGGCGAGCAGCACACCGACGGCGGTGTTGGAGAGCGCTACCCGTAGCGGTCGTCGCTGCGGGTAGCGGGCGACCTACGGAACCACGGTCAGGACCAGCTGCCGCGCCGCGGAGACCGCGCCCGCCGTCGCATCCAGGGCCTGAACCGAGACTACGAACGAGCCCGACGCGCTGGGGGTGCCGGTGATGGCGCCGTTGCTCGAAAGGCTCAGACCCGGCGGGAGCGACCCCGTGTACGTCCAGGTGTAGTTGCCAGAGCCGCCGGATGCGTAGATGGTGGCCGAATAGTAGCTGCCCTGGGTGGCGCTCGGCAGGGCCGTTGTCGTGACGGTCACCGATGACGTGCCCCCGCCGCTCGTGGTGCCCACCGCCAGCGTGAACGACGTCGAAGCCGTATTGCCGTACGTGTCGCGCACGATGGCCGTGAACGTGTACGTGCCGATGGCCGTCGGGGTGCCCGTCAGCAGGCCGTTGGTTCCCAGGGTGAGCCCGGTGGGCAGGCTGCCGGAGTAGGTCCAGGTGTAGCTGCCCGATCCGCCGCTCGCCACCATGGCCTGCGTGTAGCTGACGCCGTATGTGGCCGCCGGCAGGTAGGTGGTCGCGATGGATAGGGCGCCGGAGCTGCCACCGGTGCCGACGGTGAGGGTCAGCTGCGCCGTCGCGCTATTGCCGTATGCATCCCGGACGATCGGCGAGATCGTGTAGGTGCCGTTCGTCGTCGGTGTGCCCGTGATCATGCCGCCCGTGGTCAGGATGAGGCCCGGGGCCATGGTCCCCGTGTAGGTCCAGGTGTAGTTGCCCCCGCCGCCGCTGGCCGCGAGGACCGCCGTGTACGCCACGCCGGTCGAGGCGCCCGGCAGCTGGGTCGTCGTGACGGTCAGGTTGCCCGATGTGGTGGTGGTCCCCGCCGCGCCCACCACGAGGGTCATGGACTGGCTGGCGCTGGTGTTGTACTGATCGCGCACCAGCACGGTGATGGTGAAGGTGCCGGTCGCCGTGGGGGTGCCCCCCAACACGCCGCTCTGGCTGAGGCTCATTCCGGGGCACAGGTTGCCGCTGTAGGTCCAGTTGTAACCGCCCGCCCCACCGGTCGCCGTCAGGGTGGTCGCGTAGGCCTGGTTGAGAGCTGCCGCTGGCAGGCTGGACGTCGTGATGGTCAGTGGCCCGGTGGAAGCCGTGTTGCCGCCCGACACCCCGACGGTGAACGTCGCGCGGGCGATGTTATCGGAGCTGTCCGTCACCTGGACCCCCACCGTGTAGTTCCCGGCCGTCGTTGGCGTGCCGGCGAGCTGGCCACCCATGGAGAGGGTCAGTCCAGGTGGCATGCCCCCCGAGTATGTCCAGGAGTAGGCGCCGGTGCCGCCCGTCGCCTGGAGGGTCGTGCTGTAGGTCTGGCCAACGGTGCCGGTGGGCAGCGCCGAGGGCGTGATGGCCAGGGTGGCGGCGCTGCCTGGGGCGCCCACCGTCAGGGACAGGGCCACGGTGGCGGTGTGACCGACGCTGTCGGCGACCACGGGCGCGAACGAGAACGTGCCCGTCGTATCCGGCGTGCCGCTCAGCATGCCCGCGCTGCTCAGCGCCAGGCCCACCGGGAGCGTGCCGGAGTATGACCAGGTGTAGGTTCCGCTGCCGCCGGCAGCCTGGAGGGCCACGCTATAGGATTGGTACTCCGTGGCCGGCGGCAGGCTCGTCGTGGTGATCGTGAGGGAGCCACTCACAGCGGAGACGGTGAGGGACAGCGTGGCTGTGGCGGTTGCGCCGCCCGTGTCCTGGACCTCGACGGGAACCCCATACGAGCCGGCGGTCGTGGGGGTCCCGGTGAGGGTCCCGGTCGAGGTCAGGGCCAGGCCCGGGGGGAGCGTACCGGTCGCCGTCCACGTGTAGACGCCGGTGCCTCCGGACGCCGCCAGTGTGGCGGTGTAGGCCGAGCCCATGGTGGCCCCTGGCAGGGAGGTCGTCGTCGCCGAGAGGGTGGCGGTGCCTGTCTGGATGGCTGTCACGGCCCCGCCGGTGATCGTCAGCGTCACGGTTGTGCCCGCCGGCGCGGCGCCCAGGTTGCCCGCAATGCCGTTGACCGTGAAGCCGGAAGCCAGCGAATAGGCGCTCCCCGTGGTGAGGACGATCTGGTTCGACGAGATCGACGCGACCGTGCCGGTCATGCTCTGGGCGGTGGTGCCCGAGCCGGTGGCGACCACGCTGGCGATGTTGCCGGAGGCATCGAGCGTGACCGTGGCCTGCTCGCCGGCGGCCAGGGCCGTGAGGGCGCTGGTGGCTCCGTTGAGCGTCACCGTTACCGAGGCGTCGACGGGCAGGGTCACCGTGGTCTGACCTGGCACGCTGAGGCCCAGGGCGGCCGAGCTCACCGAGGTCAGCGTGCCGGCCAGGGTGGTGGCCGAGGACGAATTGGGCGTGGACGTGACATTGATCAGAATGGCCTGGCCGCCCGAGAGGACCACGCTCACGGTGTCGCCGACCTGCACGGCCGAGAGGTTCGACGGGGCGGAGCCGACGTAGACGCCGGCGTTTGGCGCGATGGGGATGGACTGGTTGCCGAGCGTCAGCGTCGTGGAGGTGACGGCGGTGACCTGGCCGGCGGCCACGCTCCCGCTCACGGGTGTGCCGGCTGTGCCCTTGCTCTGCTCCACCTGCAGCAAAAACGCGGCCAGTTCGGCGCGGGTCACAGGCTGATCCGCCTGGTACAGATCTCCCAGCACCCCTGAGAAGTCGCCGGCCTGGACATCCTGGGCCACGGCCTCGACGGCCCAGGCCGGGGTGGAGGTGCCCGCGGCCAGCTGCGACACCAGGGCCGGAATCTGGTTACCGAGCACCTGCGGGTACGTGTAGGCGCGGGCGGCCATCACGGCCAGCTGCGCCCACGTGACATTGACGTCTGGGGCGAACAGGCCGCCGGGCAGCCCTTGGATGATGCCGTCCTGCGCCGCTGTGACGACGTAGGGGCGCGCGTACGCAGGAATGGAGGCGGCGTCGCTGAAGGTGGAGGTCGTGGCGCTGGCGGAGGCCTGCCACCCGAGGAGGCGGCCCAGGACCGCGGCCATCTGGGCCCGGCTCACGGGCTCCGTCGGCGCGAACAGCCCGGGCGCCACCCCGAGGAGCACGCCCTGCTGTTGGAGCGCGGTGATCCCGGGCACCGCCCACGGCACGTTGGCCAAGTCGGTGAAGGCGGCGCTGGCCGCTTGCGCGGCGCTCGGTCCGAGAACAAGCACAAGACCGAGAATCAGGCCGAAACCTCGCCGCACCGCCTTGGGCAACGCGACCCCTCCCTTAGCTCGTGCACTGCAATCCGCTCCAGCCCACGACGTGCGGGCGGCCTTGCATGTCTGGAACTGGCTGCTTGGCCTGGCCAAAGTCATTATAGGGCGCTGCCTTGCCGAGTTGGCAGCCGATTCCGACGGGCCTTTCACGCGAACTTCACCGCGCAGCCTTACCATGCCTGCATTACCAGCTCTAGGGGTGATCTGTTTGCGCATCATGAAGGTCCTTGGGACGGGTGTGGTCGCGGCCGGGCTCCTGCTGGCGGCCTGCGGCTCCGCGCCGTCGACGGGGGCTGCAAGTCAGGCCACCGCCACGGCCCCGGCATCGGCTTCCGGAGCGGCGTTTGGCGGGCGTCGCGGCACCGGTTCCGCTACTGCGGGGCGCTTCCGGGGCACGGGCTCGGCGACCGCCGCGGGAGTCCGCGGCGGCATCGACCTGGCGGCGGCCGCGACGTACCTGGGGCTTTCCGTGGGCCAGGTCCAACAGGACCTGCAGGGGGGCAAGTCGCTTGCGGCGATCGCCCAGGCGCAGGGAAAGAGCGTGCCGGGGCTGCAGCAGGCGCTGGTCGCCGCCGCCAAGGCGCGCCTGGACCAGGCGGTCAGCGCGGGCCAGATGACCGCCGCCCAGGAGCAGCAACAGCTGCAGGCCCTCAGCCAGCGGATCAGCCAGCTCGTGAACCGGGCGGCGACGGCGTCGGCGACAGGCGCCTAGGGAGCAGGCCGCGGGGCGCTCTACTCCGCGGCCTGGCCTGCGGCGCTCCTTGCAGTGCTCAGCCGCGTCTCCAGCCGCACCTGCCCACCCTCCGGTGCCCGACCGCGTCTGTCCACCCACGGATGCCCAACCACCCGTGCCCGCCCCCGGTGTCTGCCCCCGTGCCCGCCCCCAGTGTCCGGCCACCTCTGCCCACCCCGCGAGCCCCTGCCCATCGCGGCTCCGATCCTCCCCATGGCCCTTCAGTGCCCATCTGGCCAGTCCACAGACGGCCGCTCGCCCTGGACGGGTAGGCCATTGGCGCATGGCCGGCCCTCGCGGGCTCGATGACGATGGGTGGGGATCGCCGACAGGGGGCGCGCAACAATGCTCGACCGCAGTGCCGGTCCGTCCGCTCGCGGGTCCGCCGCCATGGCCGCGCTGGGCGCAGGGATCATTGCCGCCGCCGCCATCTTCTCCGATGGCCGGCTTTGGGTGCCCATCTGCGCCGCGCTTGCCGTGGCCGGCGCGCTGCTGGGCGCGCGGGCCTCTCGAATGTCGGCGACGGCCCGTGCCGCCGAGGTCGCGCAGGGACCGCTTTTGACCTATGCGATCTGGGGCCGCTGGGAGGGCCGGCGCCGGTCCTGGCTCCGGCGGAGCCTCAGCCGCGCACTCATCGCCGCGGGCTACGCGCCCGCAAGCCGGCGCGCCGTCCCGGACATCCTGATCTGCGGGCCCGGCGCCCCCCGCCTGGCGGGCTGGACGCCCCGGCGCGTGGCAGGCTTCGTGGTCGGGATGCTGCCCGACCTGCGCGCGCCCGAAGACCTCGGGCGCTGGGTGGCCGGCCTCCTGCGCCACCGGAGCTGGGATGCCGTCGTCTACATCAGCCTCGACCTCCCGCGGCCGTCGGCCACCCTGGTCGACATCCACGGCGACGAGGCGGTTGCGACTGGCCGCGCCGACGACGATGCCTTCGTGCGGGCCCTGGCCCGGCTGCTGATCGAGCGCGCGCGTGGCGGCGATGCGGGGGCCGCCGGCTTCTGACCCTGGCGCGTGACCGGTTCGAGGGGGAATCTGCCGTGGTCGCTTATGAGCCCGTGCCGCCGCAGGAGGCCATCGACGCCGGCCGCGTGATCCTCCGCGACGGCACGGCGGCGCAGCTGCGGCGGGCCACCCCAGGCGACGCCGACCGCATGCGCGCCTTTTGGGGCCGCGTTTCACCCGACGCGCGGGCCCGGCGCTTTCTGGGGGGCGTCTCCGACCAGTCGGCCCTGGACTCCCTCCTCCCATCGGGCGGCGCCACGGTCCTGCTTGTGCTGCGCGGCGACCAGAGCATCATCGCCACGGGTTGCTTCGTGCCGGACCAGGCGGAGCAGCCCACCGCGGCCGAGGTGGCCCTGCTGGTGGAGGACGACGAGGTCGGCCACGGCTGCGGCACCCTCCTGCTCGAGCGGCTGGCCATGCTGGCCGCGCGCCAGGGGATCACCCGCTTCCGGGCCCTCACGCAGCCGGACAACCGCGCCATGATCGATGTCTTCCGCACCAGCGGGTTTCGCCTGCGGTCGGTTCAGGAGGACGGGGCCACCGAGATCGAGTTTTCGATCGAGCCCACCAAGGAGTCGGTGGACCGCGCCGCCATGCGCGACCGGGTGGCCACAGTGGCGTCGCTGCGGCCCCTGCTGCACCCGCGCTCCGTGGCGGTGATCGGCGCCTCGCGCGACCCGGACGCCATCGGCCACCGCATCCTGCAGTACCTGGTCCGCGGCGACTTCAACGGACCCGTCTACCCCGTCAACCCGCACGCGCAGGTGGTGTCCTGCGTCCCGGCCCATCCGAGCGTGCTGGACATCCCCGGCCCCATTGACCTCGCCGTCATCGCCGTGCCGACCGCCGCCGTGCTGCCCGTGATCGAGCAGTGCGGCCAAAAGGGCGTGCGCGCGGCGGTCGTCATCTCCGCCGGGTTTGCCGAGACGGGGCCGGAGGGCCGCGCCCGCCAGGACGAGTTGGTGGAGCGCGCGCGCGGCTATGGCATGCGGCTGGTCGGGCCCAACTGCCTGGGCGTGCTGAGCGCGGACCCCGAGGTGCGGCTGAACGCCAGCTTCTCGCCCGTCTTCCCCCACTGGGGGCCGGTGGCCATGTCCTCGCAGAGCGGCGCCCTCGGCCTCGCCGTGCTGGAATACGCCGACCAGATGGGCCTTGGCCTCGCCAGCTTCGTCAGCGTGGGCAACAAGGCCGACGTCTCCGGCAACGACCTGATTCAGTACTGGGGCGAGGACCCCGCCATCCGCGTGATCCTGCTCTATCTGGAGTCGTTCGGCAACCCGCGCCGCTTTGCGCGGCTGGCCCGCGCCGTTGGGCGGACCAAGCCCATCGTGGCCGTCAAGGCTGGGCGCACCGCCGCCGGCCGCCGGGCTGCGGGCTCGCACACCGCGGCCCTTGCCGCCGGTGAGACGGCCGTGGCGGCGCTTTTCGAGCAGGCGGGCGTGATCCGCGCCGACACGCTCGAGGAGATGTTCGACGTGGCGGCGCTGCTGGCCAGCCAGCCCCTGCCGGCGGGCCCGCGCGTGGCACTCGTCACCAACGCGGGGGGCCCCGGCATCCTGGCGGCGGACGCCCTGGCCGCGGCCGGGCTGGAGGTGCCCGAGCCCAGCCCAGACCTGCAGGCCCGCCTGCGCGCCGTCCTGCCGCTGTCCGCGAGCGTGCGCAACCCCGTGGACATGATCGCGTCCGCCGGCCCGGCGGAGCTCCGGGCAGCCCTGGGCGCCGTGCTGGCCGACCCCGGGTTCGACGCCGCCATCGCCATCTTCGTGCCGGTCGGCCTCTGCAGCCCCGATGCCGCGAGCGAGGCCATCGCCGGGGCGGTGGTGCAGGCCCGGGCGGGTGGCTGCACCAAGCCGGTGACCGCCTGCATCATGGCTGGCACCGCGCAGCCGCAGCCCCTGCAGGCCGGCGACGAGCGGGTCCCGGTCTACCGCTTCCCTGAGGCCGCCGCGCGCGCGATCGCGCGCGCACATGAATATGCTCGGTGGCAGCGCACGCCACTCGGCGACATCCCTGCCCTCGCCGGCCTCGACGGGGCGACGGCGCGGTCAATCTGCCAGGCCGCACGTACCCGGGGCGGCCCTTACCTCGAGCCGGATGAGGTGCAGCGCCTGCTTGCGGCGGCCGGCCTGCCGGTGGTGGAGGGCGCGGTGGTCGCCGACGCCGATGCCGCGGCGGCCGCAGCCGAGCGCCTGGGCTTCCCCGTTGTGGTGAAGCTGGTCGCCCATACCCTGACGCACAAGAGCGACGTCGGCGGCGTGCAGCTGGACCTGCGGGATCCGGGCGCCGTGCGGGCGGCCTGCGCCCGCATCGAGGCGGGTCTGCGGGCGGCGGGGCACGATGCTGCCGAACTTATGGGTTACCTGGTGCAACCGCAGGTGGCTGGCGGCACCGAGCTGTTCGTGGGCGTGACCCAGGACCCGTCCTTCGGGCCGCTGGTGGCCTTCGGCCTCGGCGGCACGCTGGTCGAGCTGCTGCACGACGTGGCCTTCCGCATCACCCCGCTGACCGGCCGCGACGCCGATGAGATGATCCACGCCATTGCCGGCTTTCCCCTGCTGGACGGGTTCCGCGGCCGGCCCCCGGCCGATGTCGACGCCGTGCGCGATGTGCTGCTGCGGGTTTCGGGCCTGGCGGAGGCCGTGCCGGAGATCGCCGAGCTCGACCTCAACCCCCTGGTGGCCCTGCCCAGCGGGCAGGGATGCCGGATCCTCGACGCGCGGGTGCGACTGCACTGATGATCGGGGCCGTTCGGACGTGGTCCCGCGCCGGGTGCGGAGCTACCATGAAGCCAGAGAGACCGGGGCGCGATCGAGCAAGCAGGCGGAGCGACTCCGCGATTGACAACGTCGCAAGCGCACCGGTCCCCACGGCCGCACCCCTCGGAAGAATCCGGGGGGTGCGGTGCGTTTGCGCTTGGCTCGGCCCGGCTCGGCCAGGAATAGATGGCAAGCGCCAAATGAGCACGGGACCGGGCAACGCAGTTGACGGCGGAGACGTCATCCGACGTGGGACCGAACGGCTGCTCAGCCTCCAACAGTAGAAGCGGCGCGCACGCTTCAGTGCGGCATGGCGTCGGTGACGCCATCCGACCTGGCGTAGCACGGCCGCTCAGGCTCCAACGGCAGAAGTGGCGCGCACGCTTCAGGGCGGCGTGGTATCGGCGACGTCATCCGACCTGGGGCCGCACGGCCGCTCAGGCTGCAACGGCAGAAGCGGCGCGCACGCTTCACTGCGGCATGGAGGCGGCGACGCCATCCGACCTGGGGTCGCACGGCTGCTCAGGCTCCAATGGCAGATGTGGCGCGCACGCTTCACTGCGGCATGGAGGCGGCGACCTCATCCAGCCCGTTCCGCGGCTAAGGCCCCACGGCTGTGCACACCTGGGCCGACCAGCAGGACCGGCGCGCAGGCCATCCGCAGCACGGCGTCGGCCACGCTGCCCACAGCCAGGCGGGCCACCCCCGAGCGGCCGTGGGTGGCCATCACGATCAGGTCCGCGCCGACCTCCGCCGCCACGTCGGTGATCACGTGGGCCGCCTCGCCCATCCGCACGATGGCGTCGGTGGCCAGGTCGCCGGCGCCCGCCGCCAGTTGCGCCAGGTATGCCTGCGCTTGGCCTGCCGCCGCCTGGGCGTCGCGGGCCACCGCTTCCACGTGGCGACCGAAGGCGTACCGCGCCCAGGGCTCCATCCGGCCCACGTCAAGGGCGTCGATGGCGCTCACCAGGACCAGGCGGCCCACGCCCGGGGCCGTCATGCGGCAGGCGACGGGAAAGGCCGACTCGCTGAGAGGGGAGCCGTCCAACGCCAGGAGCACACACCGAAACATTTCAGACCTGCCCCGCGACGGCGACTGCGCAGGGCGCTGTGAGGAGGACCTGCTGGCAGACGCTGCCCAGCAGGAGGTCATCGGCAGCGTGGCGGCCGCGTTTGCCGACCACGATCAGATCGGCATGAATCCGGCGGGCACAGGCCACGATCTCCTCGGCGGGCAGGCCCGTGGCGAACTGCACATGGGCGCTGGCGCCAAGCGGGCCGAGGGCCGCCAGGGTGTCGTCGACGGCCGCCCGGACCTCTGGCGCGACGGCGACGCTGGCCGTGGCCACGGCTGCACTGGACCGGCTTGCGGCATAGGCCCGTGGGTGGGGCATGACATAGATCACATCGAGGTCGAGGCCGTGCCCGTCCGGGCTGAGGCTGGCGACGAAGCGGGCCGCCGCCAGGGCGCTGGGCGAGCCGTCGGTGGCCAAGAGAATCCTCTTCAGCACCTCATTCCACCCCCACGTCCAGTGTCCGGCCGCGCCGGGCGCCCGCACAGGTCCAGATGGACGGCCCCCGCCCGGCCCATCGGACCCTCTCAGGCAATAAAGGGCCGGGCCACTTAGGCGACAAAGAACATGGGGTCTTTTCCGCGGAGGAGGTTTGCCTTGACGTCGCTGCATGGGATCTACCCAATCGTGCCCACCCCGTTTGACGCCGACGGCCGCATCGACGAGGCGAGCATCGCCTCGCTCGCAGCGTTCATGCTGGAGCGGGGGATCCAGGGCCTGGCGATCCTCGGCGTCATGGGCGAGGCCCAGAAGCTGACCGACGCCGAGCGCGACCAGGTGGTGGCGGCCTTCCGGGCGGCCCTGCCCAAGGGCCGGGCCCTGATCGTCGGGACCGGCGCGGCGGCCACGGACCCAGCCCTGGCGGCCTGCGCGCGGGCGGCGGACCTGGGGGCCGATGGCCTGCTCGTGGCCCCGCCGGCCGTCCAGAACGACGATGCCATCTTCGAGTACTACCGGCGGATCAACGCGGCGACCCCCCTGCCGGTCGTGCTGCACGACTACCCGCCCTCGACGGGGATCCTGATGTCGGTGCCGCTCATCGCCCGCCTGCACCGGGACCTGGCCCGCGTCCGCTATATCAAAGTCGAGGATGCGCCGACCGGGCCCAAGATCGAGCGCCTGCACCAGGCTGCGGGTCCCGGCCTCGGGATCTTCGGGGCGCTCGGTGGCGCCTACGCCTTCGAGGAGTTGGACCGCGGCGCCATCGGCATCATGACCGGCTTCGCCTATCCGGAGGTGCTGGTCGAGATCCAGCGCCGGTACGAGTTTGGGGACCGCGCTGGCGCCGCGGCCCTCTTTTACGACGCCCTGCCGCTGATCCGGTGGGAGTTCCAGCCGGGCCTCGGGGTCTCGCTGCGCAAGGAGATCCTGGTGCGGCGCGGCGCCATCCGCCACGCAGCCGTCCGCCACCCGGGCGCCGTGGCGGACGCCAAGACCCTGGAGCACCTGGACCTGATCCTCGACCACCTGCGGGGGCGCGGCGTCATCGCGTGATGGGGGGGCGGCCCCGCCAGGGGCCGCCCCTGGGCAGATCCTCAGTGGCAGTGGGCCAGGTTCCCCGCCAGCACGGCCGGGCCGTAGGGGC
>DATLTP010000234.1:0-14282 GCA_035533535.1 Bacillota bacterium
GGCAGCGGCACCGTGGCCGAGACGGCCCAGCGGGCGGCGAAGTCGGCGGCGGCCAGCACCCACTCAACGGGGGCTGCCTCCGGCAGCGCCACCGGCGGCGGAAGCTGGTCCCGCGCCTGGCCGGGCAGCAGGGCCAGCAGGGGCCCAGACGGCAGGGAGACCGGCCGGGATAGCGTCACCACCACCCCGTCGACCTCCAGCGCGCCGACCCGCCATGCGACGGACCGGATCCCGGCCCGCCAGGCGGCGGCTGGATGGCCAAGGATCTCCGTCAGGCGGAGCAGGGCGACGGGATCGCTGTACGCCAGCCCACTCTCCGTCAGCTCGGCCCCGTCGCTGGTGATGTCGTGGTGGACGCGGAGGGCGAGCGCCGCGGGCCCGTCGCCGCCGACCGGGAGCCTGGCCAGCGAGGCCGAGCCCAGTGCCAGCGCCCCCAGCCAGTCCACCAGCCCGCACAGGGCCCAGCCGGGGGCTTCGGGCGTGACGGTGAGGGCGAGGTCCAGCCGTTCAAGCGGCGCCACGCCGGGAAGCAGCGAATCGATCATGCCCTCGCCCCCGCCACAATCCTCGCCACCACCTCGGTGGGCAGCGGGCCCGCTGCCGCCCACCGCACCGCCTGCGCCAGCTGGTCGAGGTCCGAGAAGCCGACCAGGGCCGTGGACACGCCCTCCAGCGAGAGCACGAAGCGCAGCGCCACCTCCGGTCCGGCCGGAAAGGGCAGCGCGGCCACGCGGGCCAAATCGCCTGCGTAGTCCGCGCCCTGGACCAGTGCCCCGCCCACGCCTCCGGCCAGGGGCGGCCGCGCAACGGGTCCAGCCACGGCCCCAGCCGCCATCACGCGGATGGCGAAGACACCCATGCCAGCGTCGGCCGCCGCGCGGCCGACACCCGCAAAGTCCTGGGCGCCGCCCGCGGCGCCCGGAAAGAAGGCGCTGGGGTTGAGCAGGTTCACGTAGGTCTGCATGGTCGCAAAACGGCCCACGGCCCGCTGCAGGTCGGCCGTGGCGCCGAGCCCCGTGACGCCGGCGTGGCGCACGCGGCCCGCGTCCACCAAGCGCTCCATGCCGTCCGCCACCCCCGGGGCCAGGGCCACGTCCACCTGGTTATGCAGGTGCAGGATGTCGACGTGGTCGCGGCCGATCCGCCGCAGACCTGCCTCCAGGGCAGCCCGCAGGGCGGGCGCCGGGTCGCGGAGATCCTCGGGGCTGAGCCGCACCTTGGTGCCAATGCTCGCTGTTTGCAAGGCTCGGGCGGCGCGGAGCGCCGCCCCCAAATTCGCCTCCGACCCGTACTGGGCCGCCGTGTCGAAGTAGTCGATGCCAGCCTCCAGGGCCGCCGCCACCGCGCGCTCGCGCAGGGCCGCATCGCCCCGCACCATCAGACCGCCCACGTTGCCGCAGCCAAAGCCAATGGCGGGAAGGGTCAGCCCCGTGCGGCCCAGTTGCCGCCGCTCCATCTCGGCACCCCCCCGGTGGACGTTCGGACCGGCCCGTGCGGGCGATCGGCCGTATTGGCGGACCGCCCGCCCGTGCGAGGCTGGTTTCGGGATGTGAGGGGCCTGGTCCTCGCGATCGCCGCGCCGCTTGTGGCTGCCGCGCTGGCCTCGCTGCCGCTGCAGCGGCGCGCCCGCGTCGGCCTTGCCCTGGTCACCGGCGCCGCCGTGCTGGCGGCCGTCCTCCTGGGCACGCCGACGGACCTCGTGCTCGCGCCCGGCGCCGTGCAGACCGTGGCGAGCCTGGAGACGGTTGGGGACACCGCCCTTCTCCTGTACATCGTCTGGGTGGCCGTGGACCGGCGCTCCTGGCTCGCCGGCCTGACGGCGGCGGCCAATGCGGCGCTCTTCGCTTGGATCACGGGCCAGGGCATGGCCCACCCCACCCTGGTCCTGCACGCCGACCCCCTGGCGCGCTTCTTCCTCATCGTCATCGCCCTCGTCGCGCCCGCCATCTGGGCCTGGGCGCCCTACTACCACGAGCACTACCGCAAGGTCACGCCGGCGCTGCGCGAGCAGCCCTACTACTTCTGGCTCTTCGCCATCGTCGGCGTCATGGCGGCCCTGGTGACCGCCAATGACCTCATGGACCTGTATCTCCTCTGGGAGCTGACGACCCTGGCCTCGTTCCTGCTCATCGACTCGCCCCGCAGCGGCGAGGCGCGTGCCGCCTCCGTGCAGGCGCTATGGATGAACGGCGTGGGCGGGGCGGCGTTCCTGGCCGGGGTGCTGGTCGCGGGCAGCCTGTCGCTGGCGCAGGTCGGCGGGCTGGCCGCCGTGCTGCTGGCCGTCGCGGCCGCCATCAAGGCGGCGCAGCTCCCCTTCTCCCGCTGGCTGGTCGGGGCCATGGCGGCGCCCGGACCGGTGTCCGCCCTGCTCCACTCCAGCACCATGGTCAAGGCCGGGGTCTACCTGGCCCTGCGGCTGGCGCCCGCCCTGCACCAGGGCCCCGGCGGCCCCGCCCTGGCCTGGCTGGGCGCTTTAACCTTCCTCGGGGCCGCGTGGCTCGCCTCGGGCAGCCGCAGGACCAAGGAGGTCCTGGCCTACTCCACCATCTCCAACCTCGGCCTGATGCTGGCGATGGCCGGGATCGGGACGACGGCGGCCGTCACGGCGGCCCTGGCCCTGGTCCTCTTCCACGCTGTTGGCAAGGCCCTGCTCTTCCTGGTGGCGGGCGGCGTCGAGGCCGACCTCGGCAGCCGCGACCTGGAGGCGGCCGGCGGCCTCATCGAGGTCCGGCCCGAGCTGGGCGTCCTCGGCATCTGGGGCGTCGTATCGCTTTACATGCCGCCGCTTGGCCTGCTCTTCGCCAAGTGGCTGGCCATCGAGGCCTCCGCCGCCAGCCTGGCCGTCTATGCCCTCCTCGCCGTCGGCAGCGGGCTCACGGGCTTCTTCTGGACGAAGGTGCTGGGCCGCTTCGCCTGCGCCGCCGCCGCGCCGGAGCCGGAGGGGGCCGCCCGCCTGCCGCGGGCGGCCTACTACCCCCTGCGCTACCTCGCCGCCCTGGTGGCCGCCGGATCCGTCGCCCTGCTGCCCATCACCACGCTGCTCCTGGACCCGGTCACGGGCGCGAAAGCGCCCGCAATGGGGGTCTGGTACGCCGCGCTGCTCACCGCCGCCGCCCTTGGTGCGCTCACCTACGTGCTCCTTGCCCGCCGGCGCTCGCCGCGCGCCCTGCCCTACGCCTCCGGGATTGAGGCCGAGGAGACACCAGGTGCGCTGGGCCGCTTCCGCAGCAGCGCCGACCAGCCAGCCGTCGCCGCCCTGGCCGGCTTTTACCCCAGCGCCGCCTGGGAGGCCGCGAGCGAGCGGGTCTTCCTCCTCGCCGGCGCCCTGTCGCTGGTCGGCATGGTGGTGATCGCGCTGTGATCTGGGTGCTCTGTTGGCTGCTCAGCCTGCCCGTGGCCGGCTTCCTCATGGGGGTCGACCGCCGGCTCACGGCGCGGCTGCAGGGGCGCGTCGGGCCGCCGCTCTGGCAGTCGATCTGGGATGCGGGCAAGCTCCTTGGAAAGCCCGCCCTGCGCCCGGCGCCGCGCCAAGCCCTCTGGGCCGCCGGCTACCTGGGGTTCCTTGGCCTCGCCGTCGCCTGCCTGCTCGGTGGGGCCGACCTCGTGCTGGTCGTGCTGCTGCTGGGCATGGCCACCGCGTCGCTGGCCGTGGCGGGCTTCATCGGGCCCTCGCCCTTCTCGCAGCTGGGTGCCCAGCGCCAGCTCTTCCTCGGCCTGATCTACGAGCCGGTCCTGCTGCTGCTGGCGCTCGGCGTGCAGCGGGTCACGGGCGGCTGGACCTTCGCCGGGGCGAGCCTGCCGCTGCTCTACCGCCTGCCGCTCTTCCTGCCCGGGCTGCTGGTGGCCCTCCTGGCCGCCTGGCGCAAGTCGCCCTTCGACCTCGCCTCCTCCGAGCACGCGCACCAGGAGCTGGTGGCCGGCCTGGCCACGGAGATGGGCGGGCGCGTCCTCGGCCTGGTCGAGCTGGGCCACTGGTGGGAGATGGAGCTCCTGCTGCTGCTGGCTGCCTCGCTGGGCTACCCGTCGCTGGGCTGGGCCCTGGGGTTGGCCCTCGCCTTCTTTCTGCTCGGCATCCTCCTGGACAACCTGCTGCCGCGCCTGACCTGGCGCTACCTCTGGCCGCTGGGCTGGGCGCTGGGCCTGGGGGGCGGGCTCCTCAACCTGATCTGGCTGGGGGTGTCGCGGTGAGCGGCGTTGGGGCGCCGGGCGCCAATGCTGGACGGCGCCAGGCCACGCCCGCCGGTCGTGACGCCGACGCGGGCCGCCCGCCGTCAGGGCTGGGGGTGTCGCAGTGAAGCCGTTTCTGGACCGCGTGGCCGCCTTCTGCCGCGGCAAATCGGTATGGGTGCTGCATTACGACTGCGGCAGCTGCAACGGCTGCGACATCGAGGTCATGGCCTCGCTGACGCCGCTTTACGACGCCGAGCGTTTCGGCGTGCTGCTGGTCGGCAGCCCCCGCCAGGCCGACGTGCTCCTGGTGACGGGCACCGTCAACCACCGAAACCGCCTGGTGCTGCGGAGCCTCTATGACCAGATGGCCCCGCCCAAGGCCGTGGTGGCCGTCGGGGCCTGCGCGCTGACGGGCGGCATCTTCCACGACTCGTACAACGTGCTCGACGGCGCGGACCGGGTGGTGCCGGTGACGGTCTACGTCCCGGGCTGCCCGCCGAAGCCGGAGCGGATCCTGGATGGCATTCTGCAGGCGGCGGCCGTCCTGGCGGCCGGAGGGGATGGGTCAGGTGGAGATCACATGGCTGGTGCCGGCGGACCTGCTGCGGGAGGTGGCGGCGGCAGGGGCGGGCGGGTGGCGGCTGGCGGGGATCACGGCGCGCCGGGAGGGGCATGACGTGGTGCTCCTTTACCACGTGGCCCTGGGGGTGCAGATGCGCCACCTCGGGTTGCGGCAGAACGGCGGTGTGGCCTTCCCCAGCGTGTCGGGGGTCCTTCCCGGCGCCTGGCTCTACGAGAACGAGATCCAGGACCAGTTCGAGGTCACATTCGCGGGCCTGACCCCGGACTACGGCGGCAAGCTCTTCCTCCGCCGCGACGTATCCGGCACCCCCTGGGGGGCTCCCCGTGGCTGAACGCATGGTGATCCCCTTCGGGCCCCAGCACCCGTCGCTGGTCGAGCCCATCCACATGCAGCTGGAGGTGGAGGGAGACACGGTGCTCGGGGTGCGCCCGGCCTTCGGCTTCGTCCACCGCGGCCTGGAGAAGCTGGCGGAGAAGCGCGACTGGCGCCAGAACGTGTACCTGGTGGAGCGCACCTGCGGCATCTGTTCGTTCATCCACTCCCTCGGGTACTGCCTGGCCCTGGAGGAGCTCCTGGGGGTGGAGGTGCCGCCGCGGGCCGACCTGCTGCGGGTGATGTGGGGCGAGCTGCACCGCATCCAGAGCCACTACCTCTGGCTCGGGCTGCTGGCGGACGCCGTCGGCTTCGAGAGCCTGTTCATGCAGACGTGGCGCAACCGCGAGCGGGTCCTCGACCTCAACGAGCTGACGGCGGGCAACCGCATCGTGGTGTCGATGTGCCGGGTCGGCGGCACGGCCCGCGACCTGGACGCCGAGATGCTGGACAGGGTCGAGGCCACCCTGGACGCCGCCGAGAGCGAGTTCGGCCCCGTCGAGCACACCTTCCGCGAGGACGGCGGCATCGCCCGGCGCCTGGTGGGCCTTGGCCGCATCACCCGCGAGGAGGCCCTGGGCCTGGGCGCGGTCGGCCCGGTGCTGCGGGCGACGGGTGAGGCCTCCGACAGCCGCCTGCTCGGGTACGCGGGATACGGGCGGCTGCAGGTGGCGCCGGTGACGCAGGCGGGCGGCGACGCATACGCCCGCCTGCTGGTGCGGCTGGGCGAGATCCGGCAATCCATGGCCCTGCTGCGGCAGGTCCTCCCCCTGCTCCGCCAGGAGCCGGGCGAGACCCTGGTTCCGGTGCGCAAAGACCCCACCGCCGGCGAAGCCCTGAGCCGCGTCGAGCAGCCGCGGGGCGAGCTGATCTATTACGTGCGCGCCACGGGCGGCAAGCTCCTCGACCGGGTGCGCATCCGGACCCCCACATTCGCCAACCTGCCGGCGCTCGTGCACATGGTCCCGGGCAATGAGATCGGCCAGGTGCCGGCGCTGGTGCTGTCCATCGACCCGTGCGTCAGCTGCACGGAGAGGTAGGGGCGGCCATGATGCGGCTCCTTCACACGCTCCTGCGCAACGTGGCGTCCGGGCCGGTGACCCGGCGCTACCCCAAGGTGCCGCTGGTGCCGGTGGCGGGCGCCCGGGGCGATCTGCGGCTGCTGGTGGACAGGTGCACCTTCTGCACGGCCTGCGCGGTGCGCTGCCCCGCGGGCGCCCTGGAGGTCGATCGGAAGGCCCGCACCTGGACCTTCAACCCCTACCGCTGCATCTATTGCCACTACTGCGTGGAGATCTGCCCGTTCCATGCCCTGGAGATGGCGCCGCTGGGTCGCGAGCCGGCCGCGGCCAAGGCCACGGTCACGGAGACCGGTGCTGCCCCGGTGCCCTCGCCGAGTCGCGGGACAGGCGCTGCCAGCCCTGCGTGAGGCGACCGTCACGGAGGCCGGTGCTGCCCCGGTGCCCTCGCCGAGTCGCGGGACAGGCGCTGCCAGCCCTGCGTGAGGCGGCGGGCGTACGCCCGCCGCCCCCAATCAAATGATCAGATTGGCGTTTTCGAGGCTGGCTGCCGTCTCGCGGACCAAGGCGCGCAGGGCGGCCAGCCGCAGCACCTCGCAGGCCCAGTCCCAGTGCAGGGACACGTTCTCCCCGGGCGCGGCAGCGCCGCCGTGCCAGCGCACGCGGACCTCCTGCGGCGGGTCAAGCCACAGGCGCCCCTGCCGCAGCACCAGCGGGCGCCGCCGCACCACCAGCTCAGGCCCGGCCACCGTGACGATCTTCCCCCAGCTGATCCGGCACTGGTCCAGGTGCGCCAGGCTCACATCGGCGTGCGGGTCGCGGTGCAGGCCGGCCTTCAGGTAGACGTCGAAGACGTGGAAGTTGTGGTGGGGCCGCGCGCCCTCGGCGATCTGGGCGCTGAGCCAGTGGAACGCGCGACTGCCCATGCGGGGCCGGAACCGCTCCACCAGCGACTTGTAGAAGGCGCTCTGCCCCACATGGTCCAGGCAGGCGTTGCCGATCCAGTACGCCTCCACCACGCGGCGGTCGAACGGGTCGGCGATGGCGTTGGCGCCAGCGATGAGCTTCAGGTACGGGTAGGCGCCCTCGAAGCGGCGCTCCAGGGCCACGAGGCCGCCGTCGCTGCGCGCGGCGAGGATGTACTCGCGGATCGTGTCGCTGGCCTCGGGGCCACAGTGGCCGAGGCGGTTGGGCGGGAAGGCGTACCGGGCGAAAAGGATGGCGCCCGCCTCCACCCTGGGGTGCAGGGCTGCGGTCATCGGGGCGCCTCCCCTTCGCGGCGGACGGGGGGCGCGGGAGGCGGCAGCGGGCTGTCCTCATCCATCAGCGCGGCCATCTCGCGCAGGTCGGCCAGGGTGGCCGCGGCCTCCTCGGCGCTGATCCGGGCCACGATCAGGCCCGTCTGCACCAGCACCCAGTCCCCCACGCGCACACCGGGCTCCGCCAGCGCGTTGCACCACTGCACGGCGCCTTCCAACCGCACCTCGGCCGTGCCGTCAGGGCCGAGCCGGGCCACCTCGCCTGGCAGGCTCATGCACATGTGGCGGCGCACCCCCACCCATGGTCGCCGCCCGGCGGTGGCGGCGGATACGGCCGTTTGGCGCCCGGGTCGGCGGCAATCGGCCATAGGCCCGTGCCCCTGCCCTGTGCCACCATCAGGCCATGCACGAGCTGTCGCTGGCCACAAGCATCCTCGACGTCGCCGCGGCGCAGCTGGCAGCGGCCGGGCGCACCCGCCTGCTGCGCGTCGAGGTCGCCGTCGGCGAGCTGGCGGCGGTCCTACCCGACAACCTGGCGTTTTGCTTCGAGGTGCTGGCCGAGGACCGCCCGGCGCTGGCGGGGGCGCATCTGGACGTGCAGGTGCGGCCGCTGATGGTGCGATGCCGCGACTGCGGCGGGGAAGCGCACCCGCCGCGCCCGGTCATGCGCTGCCCCGCGTGCGGCAGCAGCCGGGTCGAGGTCAGCTCGGGCCAGGAGCTGGAGATCGTGGCGCTGGAGGTGGAGTGATGTCCCGTATCGTGGTCGCCGAGCCCGTGCTCAAGGCCAATGATCTGGTGGCCGCGCGTACGCGCGGCCTGCTCCACGACGCCGGCGTCTTTTCCTTCAACATGATGTCGTCACCCGGATCGGGCAAGACGAGCCTGCTGGTCCGCGTCCTGGAGGAGCTGCGGGCGGACTACCGCATCCTGGTGCTGGTCGGCGACATCCAGACCGAGAACGACGCCAGACGGCTGCGCCAGACCGGCGTCGAGGCCATCCAGATCGTCACGGGCGGCACCTGCCACCTGGAGGCGCCATTGGTGCAGCGCCATCTGGCCGGCCGCGACCTCTCCGAGCTGGACCTCCTGGTGATCGAGAACGTGGGCAATCTGGTGTGCCCGGCGGGCTACGACCTGGGCGAGGACTGCAAGGTGGTCGCGCTGTCGGTGACGGAGGGCGACGACAAGCCGGAGAAGTACCCGGGCATTTTCCTCAGGGCGCAGGCCGTCGTGCTGACCAAGACTGACCTGCTGCCATACGTGCCGTTCGACCCCGCCGTGGCGGAGCGCCACATCCGCGACCTGTCGCCGGACGTGCCGATCTTTCCCGTGTCGACCCTGCGCGGCGACGGCATTGGCGCGTTCACGGGCTGGATCCGGGGCCGGATCAGCGCCCTGCCCCGCGCTCGGTAGAGAGGAGCCGCAGCCGGCCCGTCGCCGGCGCGGGTGGCACGATGGTCACCGGCACGTCGAGCCGGCCGAGTCCGCGCTCATCGCCCTGGGCCAGCGCCACGCCGGCATAGCGGTCTCTCGCCAGCTCCTCCAGGACCGCATGCCGTACCCTCCCGGCGCCGATCACGGCCCGAACCCGCGTTTCCGGCAGTCCAAGCGATTGGCGCGCCAGATCCAGGGCGCCCTCGGCCTGCCGCGTGGCCAGGTCAGCCATCAGCCTGAGCTCGTGCGGCTCCTCCGACCACCAGGCGAGTATGGGCGTGGACGGCACGCAGAGCACCGTGACCGCCGCCATGGGCGCCGCGGCACGAAGCCACCGGGCCGCGGCCGCCACGGACGGCCCGCCGCGGGTGACAAGCAGGTAACGGGTCAGCCTGGAGCCGGTTCGGGCGATGGCCGCCACCCCCGGCTCCCAGGCTATCAGGCGCGCTTTAAGAGGCCGTTACGGTGCCGCGAAGGCGGCGGTGAGGGCCACACCGCTGGCAGGGCACCGGGCACGCACCAACATCCGGCCGACCATCTCAGCCCGCCGCCCGCGCAGCCGCCGGCCGAGAGCCTGCTGGCGCGGGGAGGTACGGCCCAACTTGCTCATCCCGCCGCGTCGCCGCCACCTGGTGGTGCAGGTAGCCAGGTCCGGAATCCCAGCCCGGGTCGCGGCCGCCGGCTCCCACTCACCCCGCCGCGTACCCGCCGGCCGCGAGCACGGCCTCCGCCACCTGCTGGCGCAGGGCGATGGCATTGGCGGGTTCGTGGCGCCCCAGCCGCCGCAGGGCCGCCAGGGCCGTGTGGCGCGCGTCGCCCTCGAAGAGAAAGGTCATGGCCTCGCGCCCGCCGGCCTCGATCCGGGTGAAGGCCTCCTCCACCACCAGGGCCGCCATGGCGGCCTGCAGGGCCGACCCGGTCTGACCGGCCCGCACCCAGGCGCTCTCCGCCGCGAACAGGTCGATGGCCGCGTCGGCGGCGATGCCCAGCAGCTCCTGCTGGTCGGCGAGGGCCGTGCCATATTTCATGGCCGCCGCGCCGGCGATCATCAGGAACTGCATCTTGCCGACCCGCAGCAGCCACTCGGGGCCGGCATCCGCCGGCACCTGCAGGTTCGCAGCGTCGCGCTGGGCAGCCTCGGCCGCCTGCAGCACGGGCAGGCGGCCAGACATCGCCCGCCGCAGCAGCTGGTCGGGGATCAGCAGGCGGTTGATCTCGTTGGTGCCCTCGAAGATGCGGTTGATGCGCGCGTCGCGGTACAGGCGCTCGACCTCGTACCCGCGGATGAACCCGGCGCCGCCATGGATCTGGACGGCCTCGTCCACCACGAAGTCGAGGGCTTCGGATCCGTAGACCTTGTTGGCGGAGCACTCCAGCGCATACTCGGCGATGGCCGCCGCCTTGTCCCCACCGGCCTCGCCCAGGCGCCCCTCAATCAGGGCCGCCGTGCGGTAGACCATCGACTCCAGGGCAAAGATGCGGGCGTTCATCGCCGCCAGCTTCGCGCGGATGAGGCCATAGGCGGCGATGGGCTTGCCAAACTGCGTCCGCTCCGCCGCGTATGCTGCCGCCAGCCCGAGGGCGTGCTTGCTGCTGCCCAGGCATCCGGCCCCCAGCTTGAATCGGCCGATGTTCAGGATGTTGAAGGCGATGATGTGGCCCCGGCCCGCCTCGCCGAGCAGTTCGCCGATGGCGCCGTCCAGCCGCAGCTGGCGGGTGGACGAGCCGTGCAGCCCCATCTTCTGCTCCTCAGGGCCGAGGGAGACGCCGGGTTGATCGCGCTCGACGATGAAGGCCGAGAACTTCTCGCCGTCGATCTTCGCGTAGACGACGAAGACGTCGGCGAACCCGGAGTTGGTGATGTACTGCTTGGTGCCGGTCAGGCGGTAGCCGCCGTCCGCCGCCGCCGCCGCCACCGTGCGCGCCGCCAGGGCATCGGAGCCAGAGGTGGGCTCGGTCAGGGCGTACGCGGCGATCTTCTCGCCCGAGGCCAGCAGGGGCAGCCACCTGGCCTTCTGCGCCTCGCTGCCGAAAAACGCGATCGGCAGCGTGCCGATGCCGGTGTGGGCGCCCACCGTGAGCGCGAAGCCGCCACCGGGCGCCATCGTCTCGGTCATCAGGGCCCCGGTGGGAACATCCAGCCCCAGCCCCCCGAACTGCTCCGGCAGCTCGGCGCCGAGCATGCCCATGGCACCGGCCTGCTTGACCAGCCGCACGGTGAGCTCAAAGTCGGGCGACTCGATGGCGTCCATGTGCGGCCGCACTTCCCGGTTGAGGAAGTCTGCTCCGGCATCCGCCATCTGGCGCTGCTCCCCCGTGAACCGCTCCGGGGTGAAGATCTCCCCCGGCTCCTCGATCAGAAACGCGCCGCCTCCGGGCACGATGACCGCCTCCAGTTCCTGCTTGGACCCTCGCGCCTGACCGCAGCCGAGCGGCGGAGGGCCGCCCCCCGCACCGCCAGGGATGGCGGCGCGAGCAGCACGAGGCTTTGCCCTCCGCCGCTCCCCACCCGTCACCGGGCCGCCGCTCAGGCGGCCCACTGTCGCTCCCCACCCGTCACCGCGGTACCCAAGGGCGCGCGGCCGCCGCCAGGCGGCCCTCCGCCACTCCCACCCATCACCGGTACCCATGCGGCGCTCGGCCGCCGCCAGGCGGCCCTCCGCCGCCCGCAACCGTCACGGTCGCCCACCCGGCGCTCGGCCGCCGCCAGGCGGCCCGCCGCCGCGCCCCACCCGTCACCGGCGCCCAAGCGGCGCTCCGCCGCCCAGCCGGGCACGGAACCCCGGCAGCGCATGCGCCGCCACCCGGGCACGGGAGCCGCGCCCGCCAGCCTTATGCCGCCTCGATCACTGCCGCGGCGCCCATGCCGCCGCCGATGCACATCGTCACCACACCGCGCCGGCCGCCCTGCCGCGCCAACTCATTCAGCAGCGTCACCGTCAGCCGAGCGCCCGTGCACCCGAGCGGGTGGCCCAGGGCGATGGCGCCGCCGTTGGGGTTGACGCGCGCCGGGTCCAGGCCCAGCCGGCGAATCACGGCCAGCGACTGCGAGGCGAACGCCTCGTTCAGCTCCACCAGGTCCACCGAGCTCAGCGCCGCGCCCGCCCGCGCCAGGGCCTTCGGCACGGCCTCCACCGGGCCGATGCCCATCACATCGGGGTCGACGCCAGCCACCGCAAAGGACCGGAACACCCCAAGGGGCCTGCACCCCAGCGCGGCCGCCGCCTCGGGCGAGGCCAGCACCAGCGCGGCCGCGCCGTCCGAGGTCTGCGAGGCGTTGCCCGCCGTCACCGTCCCGCCCTCGCGGAAGGCCGGCCGCAGCCCCGCCAGCGCCTCCGCCGACGTGTCGCGCCGCACGCCCTCGTCCACGGCGAACTGCGCGAGATCCTCCCCAGCCACCATCCCGTCGGCAATGCGGACCCGCCGCACGGGCACGGGCAGGATCTCGGCGGTGAACCGCCCCGCGGCGATGGCCGCCGCCGCCCGCCGGTGGCTCTCCAGGGCGAAGGCGTCCTGGTCGGCGCGACTGACCTCGTACCGCGCCGCGACCTCCTCCGCTGTCTGGCCCATGCTCATGTAGGCCGCCGGGTAGTGCTCCACCAGGTACGGGTTCGGCTCCGGCCGCCCGCCCGGCACGGGCACCAGGCTCATGCTCTCCACCCCGCCGGCGACCACGATGTCCGCCGTGCCCGTGGCGATGGCCGCCGCGGCGCTCCACACGGCCTGCAGGCCCGACGCGCAGAAGCGGTTGACGGTGTACCCCGGCACGGAGGCCGGCAGCCCTGCCCGCAGCGCGGCGATGCGGGCGACGTTCAGCCCCTGCGGCCCTTCGGGCAGGGCGCAGCCCAGGATGACGTCCTCGATGCGTGCCGGCTCAAGCCCGGGCACCCGCCGCACAGCCTCGGCGATGACGGCCGCCGCCAGCTCGTCCGGCCGCTCGCGGCTGAGGCTGCCACGCGGCGCCTTGCCGATTGCGGTGCGCACGCCGGAGAGGATCAGCGCCTCGCGCATGTGATTCACCTCAGATTCTTCGTGAGGGCGCGCGATTCGCGCGCCCCGCAAATTAGTTCCGCAGCGGCCTGCCCGTTTGCAGGATGTGCCGCATGCGGGCCTGGGTCAGCGGGTTGCGCAGCAGCTTCAGGAACATCTCGCGCTCCAGGTCCAGGACGTGTTGCGCCCGCACGCGGCTGCCGGCCGGCACATCGCCCCCGGCCAGCACCGAGGCCAGCGCGGCGCCCAGCTCGGCGTCATATGCGCTGATGCGGCCGGTCCAGCGCTGCTCCTGCACGGCCAGCAGCAGGGCGGCGCGCCCGTCGCGGCCGAGGACGGCGAAGGTCTCGTCCTCGCGCGGCGGGGCGTAGCCTGCCTCCGCCAGCAGCAGGGCGGCGGCCTTCGCGTCGGCCAAGCGGTGGCTGGGGTCCAGCGAGATGCCGTCGGCGGTGCTCAGGAAGCCGATCTCGCGGGCCTGCCGCGCGCTCTCCGACACCTTGGCCTGGCCGACGGTCTCCAGGGCGAGGGCAATGCGGCGCGGGTTGCCATTGCTCCGCCGCACCAGCTCCTTGCAGCCGCCGCCCGCGGGCACCAGGCCCGCGCCCAGCTCCACCAGGCCGATGTACGATTCGGCGGCGGCCTGGACGCGGTCGGCGCTCAGGCAGAGCTCGCAGCCGCCACCCAGGGCCATGCCCGAAAGGGCCGCCACCACCGGCCGGTCCATGTGCCGCAGGCCCATGAGGGTATCCTGGAAGGCGCGGATCGACCGGTCCGCCTCGCCCCAGTCCTCCTCCTCGAGGGCAAAGAGCATCAGCTGGAGGTTGGCCCCTACGCTGAAGCGTTCCGGCGAGGCCCCGAGCAGGACCAGGGCCTGCCAGCGGGGGCTGCCGGCCACCTCCTCGGTGGCGCGCCGCAGGGCGGCGATGGTGGCGGGGCCGATGGCGTCGTGGTCCGGGTGGAGGTGGATGCAGGCGACGCCGTCGCCCGCATCCACCAGATCGGCGTCGGCAGTCCGCCAGACGGCCGGCAGGTCGGCGGGGTTCAGGTCACGCGGATCGCGCGAGCGCGGGATCCACGCACCAGCCCAGACCTTGTCCTTGCCATAGAAGCCATCGCCCGCCAGCGACTCCGCCACGGGCGGCAGCGGCCCGCCCTCGGCGCGCAGGCGCTCGGCGGCGCGGCGGAAGCCGATGCGATCCCAAACCTGAAATGGCCCCAACTCCCAACTGTACCCCCAGCGCATGGCGTCGTCGATCTGCTGGGGGCTGTCGGCCGCCTCGGGGATGCTGGCCGCGGCAAAGCGGAGGACCGGGCCCAGGCAGGCCCAGGCGAAGGAATGGGTGTAGGCCAATTCCTGAAGCGGCTCGGTGATCCGGGTCCGCTTGCGCGGCCGGTACTCCAGCGTGCCTGGGTCGATGACGAGGATGTCGCCGCCCTGGCGCTTGTAAAAGCCCT
>DATLTP010000235.1:0-4149 GCA_035533535.1 Bacillota bacterium
CGGCCTGGACGGGCTGCTGCTGACCAGCAGCCGCTTCTACGCCACCGACTACACCAAGCCGCTGCTCTTCCTGCAGGGGGCGGCCATGCACAACCGCGCCAGCGCCCTCAACCTGCTGGGCGAGCAGTGGGGCATGATGAACGAGACCGGCAACTACCCCGGGCAGGCCTGGCTGTGGCTCTACACGGTCTGGTACCAGGTCCCGGCCTTCGCCAACTCGCCGAACGGGGACGCGCTGGTGTGGGCCGTGATGGCCCTGTTCACCCTGCTGCTCGTCCTGGTGCCGTGGGTTCCCGGCCTGAAGCGCCTTCCGGTCACGCTGGGCGTCTACCGCTTCATATGGCGGGACTGGTACCGGGAGCACCCGGCCGGCCGCACCACGCGCGGGGGGCCGTGATCCGCCGCGTCGGCGCCGGTCTGGTTCCATACGCGGCCGCAGCGGCGGGCGTGGTCGGCTTCGGCCTGTTGTACCGCGGGGTGGCGGCGGGCAGCCTGCCCCTGGCCCTCACGGGTCTGGCCCTGATCTTGCTGGGGCTCGACCGGGCCGGGCGGGCGCTGGCCGCCTCCATCATGCTGCACGCCGAGATGGGGCGCCGGACCGGTGCCGGGGCAGGGGCCGGGTCCGATGCCGATGCAGGGACGGAGATGGCTCAGGGGGCGAAGAACAGGGACACGGGCACCATGGCAAGCCGCGCCACGCCGCCCGCGTCAAGGATGCGACGGCCACAGCAGCACGGGCCACGGCGCGACTCGGGCCGCCAGGACATCAACCAGCGCGACTAGTGCGCAGGCGGCGGGGGCCGCCATCGCGCCCCCCGCCTACGCCCACCGTCACTTTGCCCGCCCTACCCCACCAGCGCCGCCAATTCGTCCAGATTGGCCCAGGACATCTGCCGCCGGCCGTCCTCGATCTCCTTGATCATGCGCCCGCAGGCCTCCGCGAGCGGCGTCGGCACGCCCAGGCGCCGCCCCTCGGCCACCACCACCATCACCTGGTAGTCGACCTCCGTCCGCCGGTGGCGCACGGCCAGGTCCCGCCAGATGCCGCTCTTGACCTTCAGGTTGGTGCGCATGCGGGCGGTCAGGTCATCCAGCGAGGCGTCGATACGGGTGGAGTCGCCGGAAAGGATCGGCTCCGGGTCCCAGCCGTCAAACGGCAGCGGCTTGATTCCCATCGCCTGGGCGACCAACAGGGGTTCGCGGCCGAGCGCCGACAGCGCTCGGCGATACCGGTCGACGGCGTCGGCCATGGTGGCGTCGGCGAGCGCGGTGCCAAAGAGCATGGTTCCGTAGCCCATCTTGCTCCAGAGGTAGCCGTTGACGTTGTCCGTGGCCTTGGCGCCCGGCAGCTGGGCGCGGAAGCGCCGGACCATGTCCTCCACCCGCGGGGTGATGCGCCCGTCGACCTCGCCCACGGCCAGCGTCCCAGCGCCGCCGTACGCGATCACGCCGGGCGCCAGGTAGTCGGAGGAGAAGTTCACGAAGGCGCCGACCGTGCGCTCAGCGCCGACGATCGCGGCGATCACCGGCTCGTTGATGCCGTTCTGCAGGGAGACGATGAACCCGTCGCGCGCCAGCAGGGGCGCGATCGCGCGGCAGGCCGGCTCCGTGGCCATGGCCTTGGTCGCCAGCACGACGGCGTGGAGCGGCCCCGGCACCTCCGATGGCAGGTAGGCCCTGAGCGGCGGTGTCGTGAAGGTCTCGGCAAAGCCCTCGATGCGGAGGCCGCGCTCCCGCATCGCCCGCACATGATCCGCGTCCTGGTCCACGAAGACCACGTCTTCGCCCGCGCGCACCATGTGCGCGCCCATCGTGCCGCCGATTGCGCCGCTTCCCCAAATGGTGATGGTCATGATCAGAACATGGAGCGGCCGCCGTCGACCGACAGGACCTGGCCGCTGACGTAGGAGGCGGCATCCGAGCAGAGGAAGGCCACGGCGGCGGCGATCTCCTCCGCCTTGCCGAGGCGGTGCAGCGAGATGGACTCGACCAGGGCCTTCTGGCCCGCTTCGCCCATGGCCAGCCACTGTTTCTCCGTGCTGGGGTTGCTGCGCACAAAGCCCGGCGCCACGCTGTTGACCGTGATGCCGAAGCTGCCCAGCTCGCGGGCCATCTGCCGCGTCAGGCCAAGCTCGCCGGCCTTGGCGGAGGTGTAGGCCTGGATCCCGGTCAGGGAGAAGCTGCGGCCGGCCCCCGAAGAAACGATCACGATGCGGCCGCTCCCCTGGCGCTTCATGGCCGGCGCCACTGCGCGGATGCAGCGGAAGGCGCCGTAGAGGTTGGCCTGGAGGATGTCGTTCCAATCGGTGTCCGAGACCTCGTCGATGGGCCTCCACACCTGGCCGCGCACGCCGCCGGCGACGTGGACCAGGGCATCGATGTGGCCCGCCTCCTTGGCGGCGGCGGCCACCCACGCGTTGACGGCGTCCGTGTCGCTGACGTCCACGATGTCGGTGCGGCAGCCGACGATGCGGCCCGTCTCGGCCAGGGGCTCCCGGGCGACATCCGAGCCCCAGACTGTGGCCCCGCCCGCGGCGAAGGCCTGGGCCACCGCGCGCCCAATGCCGTGCGCCGCGCCCGTCACCAGCGCTGTCCGGTTCGCAAACTCACTTGCCATGGTTCTCGTTGCCTCCCACGATCACTTCGCCGGCGCGCATCACGAGCGCCGGATGCTTCAGCGCCTTCATGTCGGACAGGGGGTTGCCGGGCACGGCGATGATGTCCGCGGACAGCCCGGCCGCCAGCGTGCCGGTCTCGCGCTCGATGCCGAGGGCCTCGGCCGCGCCTGAGGTGCCCGACGCCAGGGCAGCCGCCGTGGACAGCCCGCACTCCTTGAGCAGCTCCATCTCGCGGGCGCCCGCGTCGAAGGGCGTGAACCGCCAGCCGGCGTCGGTGCCGGAGATCAGGGGAACGCCAGCCGCCCGCAGGTGGGCCGTGTTGGCCATATTCTCCTCGAACATGCGCTCCCAGCGGTCGCAGGCCGCGCGGTCGGCCGGCGAGTCGCCCGCGTGCGCCCGCAGGTAGGGCAGCACGGTGTCGCCCACGGACAGGGTCGGGCAGACGACCACACCCGCCTGGGCCACGGCCTCCGCCACCCGCGGGTCAAAGCGCTGGGGCGTGTCGGCGCCGGTGATGAACCCGCAGTGCTCGATCACATCCACCCCGGCGGCCAGGGCCTGCAGGGTGGCCTCCGCGCACAGGCAGTGCACGGCCAGCCGCCGCCCCAGGCGGTGGGCCTCGTCGGCCATGCGCGCCAACTCCGCGGGCGTGAAGGCCGGCAGCCAGGACATGGTGTGGGGCGTGCCCCCGCCGCTGCCCATGGCCTTGACGTAGTCGGCGCCCTGCTTGCAGACCTCGCGCACCATCTCCGCGACCCCGTCGCGCCCGCCGCACTCGCCGCCGAAGTACCAGCAGTGGCCGCCGCGGATGGTCAGCGGCCGGCCGCACAGATGCAGGCGGGGAATCTGGGCGTAGCCCAGGTTCCCCGCTCTTCTCAACTCGAAGGTCAGGGTGTGGGGGCCGCCGCAGTCCTTCAGCGTCGTGATCCCGGCCCGCAGGGCCGCCTCGGCGTTGTGGACGGCCACGGCCATCTGCACGCCGATGGGCTCCTTCACAAAGTCGGGAAAGGAGGCGCCATCGCCAGGCAGGGCGAGGTGGACATGGGCATCGATGAGGCCAGGCATCAGGGTGTGGCCGGGCAGGTCCATGCGATCCTCGTTGCTGAATGCGTCGGCGGGCCCGACGCGGACGATGCGCCCCCCGTCGATCAGCACGGCGCCGCGCTCGATGGGGGGCTGGTCGGCGGGTCCCAGAATCACACGGTCGGCGGTCAACAGCAGCGCGTCCACCCCCGCCGGGGGACTACGACGCCGGAGGGTTCCACCCCTCCGGCCACCTCGCCAGCAGCGAACGCGCGTAGTCGTCCACGTCCTCAGGCCGCAGCCAGGCGACGGCCGAGATCCCCTCGCCGGGCAGGCCGGCCGCCCGCGGCTCGGCGGCGACCCGGCCGGCAAAGAGAAGGGTGGCTCGGCTCCGTGGCGACGCCACGGAGCCGAGCTCGCCCAGCAGGTCGACGTCAACCCCAGTTTCCTCGCGGAACTCCCGGCGCGCGGTCTCCGCTGGCGCCTCGCCTGGCTCCGGTGTCCCCCC
>DATLTP010000236.1:0-7468 GCA_035533535.1 Bacillota bacterium
GCTCACGTCCATGACCTCCATTCGGCCTCCGGCAAGCACCAGAACGCGTGTCAGTCGAGATAGGCGAGGCCGTTCACGTCCATGACCTCGCCGGTGATCCATTCGGCCCCCGGCGAGCAAGAAGAACGCGACGCGCCGACCAAACCCGCGTGTCAGTCGAGGTAGGCGCCGCCGTTCACGTCCATGACCTCGCCGGTGATCCATTCGGCCTCCGGCGAGCACAGGAACGCGACGGCCGCGGCCACGTCCGTGGGCCGCCCGACCCGGCCGGCGGGAATCCCGGCCACGATCTCCTCCAGCCATTCGTCACGGACGGCCCGTCCCTCGGTGGCGCGGGTCCGGATCAGCCCTGGGCAGACGGCGTTCACCGTGATGTGGGGCGCCAGCTCCTTCGCGAGGCCAACCGTCAGCCCGATCACGCCAGCCTTGCTCGCCGCGTAGGCGGCCTTGCTCACGCCGAAGCGGCCGCCGCCGCCGGATTTGCCGCTGACCGAGGAGATGGAGACGATGCGGCCCCAACGGCGGTCCAGCATGCCCGGGGCCAGGGCCGTCACCCAGTTGTAGATGGAGGTCAGGTTCACGTCGAGGACGCGCTGCCAGTCGCTGGGCTGCAGCTCCAGAACCGGTCGCGGCTCGGAGATGCCGGCCGTGTTCACCAGGACGTCGATGGGGCCGAGGACCTGCTCTGCCGCCGCCGCGCCGGCGCGCACGTCCGCCAGGTTGGCCACATCCCCGCCCAGGGCGTGGGCTCGGCGACCCAGGCTCCGGATCTCGGCCGCAATCTCCTGCGCGCGCTCTGGGATCACGTCCTGAACGGCCACGTCGGCGCCCGCACGCGCCAGCGCGATGGCGCAGGCGCCGCCGATGTTGCCGCCGCCGCCGGTGACCAGGGCCACACGTCCGCTGAGGTTGATGGCAAGGGCCTCCCGGCGCTCCCCTTCGTGCGGGAGCGCCGGGATCCTTCCGGTCCGCGGCTATTGGCCCGCGTTGGTGGTGATGTCCCAGGAGGCCGTCGTGCCGGGGTTGGCTGTGGAGGTCGCATCGCCCACCGTCACCTGCACGGACGCGAAGTTCAGCGCCAGCTCCTCCTTCGGATTCTCCTCCCCGCCGCCGTTGCCGGCACTCCAATTGATGCTGCTGAACAGCGCGTCGTGCAGGGCGAGCTTCATGAACGGCGCGCCCTGCTGCATGCCCACCACGTCGATCTCAGTGAAGTGCTTGCCGGAGGCCACGTCCTCAAAGAAGCTGGGGCTGCTGACGTCGATCTTGCGGGTGATGCTGAAGGGGTTGAACGACACCTTCCCGGCGCCGGCTCCGCCGGCCTGACTCCCGATGGTGGTGGGATTCGTGGCGCCCCACGACCAGCTCTCGATTTCGATATCCGTGGGCGGTGACGTCGATGCGGACGGGTTGATCTCCAGATACCAGTGAACGGGACCGGCCGCCACCGGAGCCGCTGCCGCCGGAACCGCCAGCGCCGCCGCGGCGATCAGGCCAGCTGCGGCCGCCACGGCCGCACCGATCCGGAACCCACGACCAAGCCGCGCACCCTGCAACATGGGCGCCCCTCCTCGTGGAACGAAGTTCCCACCGAGGCGGGCTCGTTCGTCGCCATGGGCGTGCTTCCCTGCGCGCGACCAGCGACAAGATCCCTTCAGGGCACGGGGTTGGTGCTCCCTGGGTCTGGGAGGAACTGGATCTGCGCCTGCACCGTCTGGATGCCGAAGGTGGCCACCTGGTCGGGCGGCGCGTCCAAAAAGATGTCGATGCGGTCGCCGCGGATGGCGCCACCGGTGTCGCGCGCCACGGCGTGCAGGCCCTCGGGCGGCAGCAGCGGGCACCGGTAGCCGGTGATGAACAGGCGGGTCCCGATGGGGATGACGCTGGGGTCGACCGCCACATCGCCCGGCACCAGGGGGCGGCCGTCGACGTCGCAGGGTCCGTATGGGTAGTTGTCGCGCAGGCTCGGTCCATAGGCGGTGGCCACCAGCGTCAGGGGTGACTGTCCCATGGAAGCAGCCTATTCCGCAGGCGCGCCGCGCGCGCCCAGGCCACGCGCCGGGGCGAGCAAGCCGATCTCAGGCCTGCTGCTCGGCGTCGCCCGCTCGGGCGGGGCCGCTCCCCGCTACCCCTTGCGCGCCCAGGCCTTCAGCCAGGTGATGTGCCCCTGGTGATAGGCCGAGTGCCAGGCCATGTGAACCAACAGCCAGCGCGTCGTTCGCTGGTCCTGCGGGTTCCAGGAGGGCTGGGTGCGCTCCAGGTCCGCCGCCGTCAGCGGGGCCAGGTAGCTGCGGATCATGTCCTGCACCACCGCATACCGCTCAAGCAGCTCCGCGGCGGACTTGCCCCGCACCTCTGGCAGGTGGCCGGTCTCGTCCTGGAAAGGCCCGTAAGCCCGGTCGAGGTCGGGCGGCACCTTCTCGCCCTTCAGGCTGTGCAGGTAGGTCAGGTCCACGTAGGCCAGGTGGGCAATGAGGGTTGCCGTGCTGTTCAGATCGCCGGATGGCCCGCGGTACTCCAGCTCAGCCTGGGTCATGTCCGAGACCTGCCGCTTGAGACGGCGATAGGCCTCCGCGATGCCTGCGAAGAGGAGTGCGACCTGCGGGTCGGCGATGCCTTCGGTGGCCAGATCGATGCGCATGACCGTCTACTTCGCGGGACCGGCGGCAGGGGCCTGCAGGCCCCTGCCGCCCTACTTCGCCGGCGGGTCGCAGCTCAGCACCTTGGGCTTGCCGTCGGCCAGGGTCTCCAGGTGGACGCGGCGCCGCCAGAGCTGCGCGACGCGCTGCAGCGTCCTGTCCGCATACTCCAGGTCAAGCTCGCGCCCGTCGTGCCGGTGGACGAGGTAGAGCTCGCGCGCGCCCCGGTGGTCGATATCGGTGGCCACGATGCGGGGGTGGCCGCAGTGCACGCGGGACTGGATCAGGGCGTCGTGCACCTTGTCCCACGCCTTGTCCGTCACGGACCAGGCATCGTCGTGGAACTGGTACACGTACACGTCGAGGTCCTTGGCCACCTCCTTGGTCAGGTGGTTACGGAGAAACGACAGGTCGTCCTCGCTCTCGCGCACGAGGAAGCAGCGCTGCAGCCCCTCGCGCTTACAGAGGTCCTCCCAGATGGACACGCCCAGCAGGTAGGGGTTGACCGCCCCGGGGTAGGGGCTGCGCACCCCGGCGTTCAGCCGCGCGAACTCGGTGTACTCGGCGTCGTCAAGCTGGAGGCGGCGCAAGAGGCGCACGTGCCAGAAGGTCGCCCAGCCCTCATTCATGATCTTGGTTCTCACATATGGCCGGAAGTACAGGCTCTCGGTCCGCACGAGGGCGATGACGTCACGCTGCCAGTCCTCCAGGTCGGGCGCGTGCCGCAGGATGACGAGCAGCAGGTCCTCCCCCACCTCGGGCGAGAGCGAGGGCTTGGGTGGCGGGGGCGTCGGCGCCGCCCGCCGGCCCATCAGGTCCTCCCACGGGTTCGGGGTCGCCGGGGCTGGCTCCGGCCCCTGCGGCCGGGTGACCCCCACGCCGACGAGCGGCGCCAGATCATCCGCCCACGGGTCGACATGCTCCTGGATGGCCAGGATGGCGTCGAGGTAGGCCTCGACCTCGCGCCGGCCATGCGCGAACTCGTAGGCGCGGATGCGCTCGGCGTGCAGCCGCACCCGCTCGTCCATATCCAGGCTGCTGCGCCGGAAATACGCGTTGTGCTTGAAGAAGTCGCTGTGCCCCAGCACGTGCGCCGCCACGAACTTGTTGGTGAAGAGGTCGTTGGTGTCCAGCAGGAACGCCTGGGCCGGGTCGGCATGGATGATGAGCTCGAAGATCTTCATCAGGCCGAAGTCGTACTGGGTCTTCATCTGCTGGTAGGCCTTGCCGTGGCTCCAGTGCGCGAAGCGCCCCGGCAGCCCGTAGGCCGCCACCTCGTAGAGCACGGGCGCGGGCACGAGCTCGAAGTGCGTGCGCATGGGGTCCAGGCCCTCATCGCGCGCGATGCCCCAGAGGTCGGCGATGGCGGCGTCCAGGGCGGCCACCTCATCCTCACGCACGGGCGCCGCCCCCTTCCGGCACGGACGTCACCGGGCTGAAGAATCGGCGCAGGGCCGGGTAGACGTCGCGCTTACTGTGGATGGCCACGGCGATGAAGCGCGGGTCCTTGACCTGGCCGAACACCGTCCAGAGCGGGGAGGTGTACCCGCCCTCGTTGATCTCGCCGTAGCCCATCACCGAGGAGACCTGCATCAGCTCAGAGACCAGCTGCAGGCAGCGCTTGTTGTCGGCGTCTCCCCAATTGTCTCCGTCCGGGAAGTGGCCACTGGGGAGACGGATGTGCCGATACAGGGAAACAGGCCCTCATGTCGAATGTAAGCCGTTATGAGCGAGGGCCTCTGGGAGAGGGAGGCCGAGCGGGCTGCGCTTCTGGCGACCATGGCGTCGGCGGCGCGTGGCCAGGGCACCGCCACCTTCTTCGCCGCGCAGCCTGGGCTCGGCAAGACGCGGCTGCTGACCGAGGCCGGCGCCCTCGCCGGGCGCCGATTCTCCGTGGCGCGGGCCGCCGGTCAGGAGATGGAGGTCGGGTATCCGTACGGGATGGTCCACCAGGTCGTGGCGGGCCTGCTCCGGGGTACGGGCGGCCGCCTGATCGCCACGCAGCCGGTCCTGCGGGCCTTCGCCCGCGGGCAGCGGCGGGGCGGACGCACCGAGCTCGCCTACGCCCTCTTCTGGCTGCTTTCCTGTATCGCCGAGCGCCGGCCCCTGCTGCTGCTGCTCGACGACCTGCAGTGGGCCGACCCGGACTCCCTGGAGTTCTGGCGGTTCGTGGCCTGCCGGGCCGGTGGCCAGCGCTTGGCGCTGGTCTGCGCCCTCCGGCCCTGGCCGTCCCAGGCGGAGGACATGCTCAACCGTCTGATCGTGGACGGCCACGCGGACCTTCACGTCCTGCGACCGCTGAGCGCCCACGCGACGCGGAGCCTGCTGGGCGATGCGTTGGGGGCGGCGCCGACGGCCGAGCTGGCCCGCCGGGCCATAGAGCTGACCCGCGGCAATCCCCTGCTGATTCAGTCGCTGGCGAGGCTGGCCCACGCCGGGTTGGATCTGCCGAGCGGCAGCGACGTTCTGGCCCTCCGGCTGGAGGGCCTTCCCGGCGAGGCGCAACGCCTGCTTGGCGCGGCCAGCGTCCTCGGCGCCGAGTTCGACCTCGACCTGGCGGCGGCCATCACCGGCCTAACACCCGCGGCGGCCCACGCGGCCCTGCAGCCGCTCGTCGCCCTGGAACTGATTTCGCCGGGCCCGAGGCCGGGCCGCCACGTGTCCACGCACCCACTGCTGCGGCAGATGGCGGAGCAGGCCCTTGCGCCCTGCGGCCGGTCGGCCCTCCACCATGAAGCCCTCGCCATTCTCAGGGGCCGGGGCGCCCCCGCTTCCGCGCTGGTCCCCCACGTCCTCGCCGCGCCCCCGGAGGCAGCTGAGGCCATCGCCGTGCTGCGGGCCGCCGCGCGCGAGGCCGACGGGCAGGCTGCCTACGAGACCGCAGCCGCCCATCTGCGCCAGGCGCTGCGGATAGGGGCGCCCGAATCCACGCGGGCCGACATCCTGTACGACCTGGGGCGGGCCGTGCAGCGGGCGGGCGAGCAGCACGCGGCGAGCGCGGCGTTCGCGGAAGCGGCAGCGCTCGCCGGCTGCCCACCGGGGCTCCGGGGCGCCATTCACAGGTCCTGGGCGCTCTCGCTGACCATGGCGGGCGAGGTGGCGGCGGCGCGGGAGCAGTTGGAACGGGCGGTGGCCGATGCCGCCGGCGCCGGCCGCTGGACCGAGGCGGCCGAATTCCTGGTGGCCAGGGCGGTGATCGAGATGACGGCCGGCGCCTTCGCCGCCGGCCGGGAAGCCGCCCTGCGGGCCCTGAGCCTTGCCCGGCGGGGCGGCGGGGCGTCCGCCCGGGCCAAGGCGCTTGCCGTCTGGAGCAATATCGCCTTCTTGCGGGGCCACCCCCTGGCCTACCGGCGCGCCCGGGCGGCCCTGGCGCTCCTGCCAGCGGAGCCGCCGGACGAGACCGAGCAGTTCTGGGGTTGGTCGGTCCCCACGGCGCTGGCCATGATCGCCATGCGGTCCGAGCGGTACCACGAGGCCGAGTCCCTGTTCGCGGACATGGCGGCGGCCGCAAGCCAGCGGCGGGCGCGGTACGTGGCCGTCTGGGCCTTCACCTTCCGTGCGGAGCTGGCCTGGCGCCAAGGGCGCCTCCGGGATGCGGCGCGGCTCGTGGAGGACGCGCTGCAGCTCCCGGAGCAGGTGCCATGGGCCACGGCCCTCGCGCTGGCGGTTCGCGGCCAGGTCCTGGTCGACCTGGGCCAGTTGGAGGACGCCGAAGCCTCGATCCGCCGCGCCGAAGCGGACGTCGCCGCCGCGCGCCTGGGCCCCGCCCTGCTCTGGGCGCGAGGCGCCCGCGCCGCCCTGGCCGCTGGGCGGGGCGACCACGCCACGGCGGCGGACCTGCTCCTGGCTGGGGTGCGGGCCGCCGCCGACCTCGGCATCCGCGACCCCGGCATGCTGCCGTGGCAAGCGGACGCAGCCGAGGCCTGCCTGCGGTGCGGCCGTGCCGCCGAGGCGAGCGAACTGGCCGGGGAGCTCCTGGCCGGGGCCCGCCGGTTCGGGCGACGGGGCCTGGAGTCGGTCGCCCTCCGCCTGCGGGGTATGCTGGCGGCCGCGGCCGGCCAAGAGGAGGGCGCCATGGCCGACTTCGCGTCAGCCGAGGCCATGCAGACGGAGCTCGACCTCCCGATGGAGTTGGGGCGGACGCTCCTGGCCAGGGGCCGGATCGTGCGGCGGGCGGGCGACCGGAGGCAGGCGCGGGCGATCCTCGCCCAGGCGGAGGACGTTTTGGCGGCGTGCGGCGCCGAGCGCTGGCGGCGCGAGGCGGAGGGCGAGCGCTTGGCGGCGGGTGGCCGGCGCCGGGGGCTGGCGGACCCGCTCACGCCCCAGGAGCGGCGGATTGCGGACCTGGTGGCCGCGGGCCGCACCAACCGCCAGATCGCCGCCACCCTCCTGGTGAGCCCGAAGACGCTGGAAACCCACCTGCACCATATCTACGGCAAGCTCGGCTGCGACTCGCGGCCTGCCCTCCAGGAAAAGATCAGGGGGGAGGCCTGATAGTCTCCCCGAGGTCCCATCCCCCATCGTGAGATGGGGGGTCGGGACCCTTGCGCTGGCGTTCGCTCGCGCGGGCCGCGATGGCCGCGGTGCTCGCGCTGAACCTGATTGCGACGCAGGCTGTGTGGGCAGGCCCCGGAACCTCGGTCAGCCAGACGAGCTTCCAGTCGATGGGCGGCAACGACTACGCGGTCAGCTTTACGACCAGCGCGAGCGGAACGCTATCGGCCGGCGACGTCATCACCCTCGCGTTCTCCAATATCACCGTGACGGGCGCCACCTATGGCGTGGCCACGGTTTCGGGCGCGAACCCCCCAGTGCCCGTCCAGGTCAGC
>DATLTP010000237.1:0-10712 GCA_035533535.1 Bacillota bacterium
CCTCAGGGCTTTTCGGCGAGGGATGGACATCGGCGTCGACGACGCGGACGGCCACCTCGCGCGGGGCCGTCACGGCCTCAGCCTGCCTGGCCAATCGGACCACTCCTCCCGGCGGGTCAGCCGGCCCGGCCGGCGGCCCACGTATCGCTCCAACGCGCCTGGCCACGGGACCTGGTCCCGGCGGGTGAGCCGGCCCGGCCGGCGGCCCACGCATCGCTGCAACGCACCTGGCCACGGGACCTGGTCCCGGCGGGTGAGCCGGCCCGGCCGGCGGCCCACGCATCGCTGCAACGCACTTGGCCACGGGTCCTGGTCCCGGCGGGTCAGCCGGCCTGGCCGGCGGCCCATTCATCCCGCAGGCGCACGATCTGCTCCACGGTCTCGAACGCGGCCCGCCGCTGGGCCTCCTGCGTCCACGCACCGATATGCGGGGTTCGCGGCCATGGCCGCGGGTCGGCGTGCCCGCCGGCTGGCGGCTCCCCCTCCATGACATCGGCCACGTACAGAATATCGGGCCGGTCCAGCACGGCTGTCTCATCCACGATCCCGCCGCGGCTGAGGTTCATCAGCACCGCGCCCGGCCGCAGCCTGGCCAGCTGAGCCGCGCCGATCAGGTGGCGCGTGGCGGGCAGAAGCGGCACATGCACGCTCACGAAGTCCGCGGCCGGCAGCAGCTCGTCCAGCGCCAGGCTGTCGGGCACGGCCGGGTCGCTGACCAGGACCTTCATGCCGAAGGCGGCGGCCAGCTCCGCCACGCGGGCGCCGATGCGGCCGCGGCCAACCAGGCCGATGGTCTTGCCCTGCAGCTCAGCGCCCAGGAACAGGCGCTTGTCCCAGCCGCCGGCCGCGGTGTGCAGGAGCGCCTCAGGGAGATGCCGCGATAGCGCAAGCATGAGGCCGAGCGTAAGCTCGGCCACCGACTCCGCATTGGCCCCCGGCGCCGAGACCACCCGGATCCCCCGCTCCGCGCAGGCGCGCAGGTCGATGTGGTCGACGCCCGAGCCGGGCATGGCCACGATCTTCAGGTGGGCGCCCGCGTTCAGAACGGCCCGGTCCACCGGCGTGGAGACGCGCACCACCAGCACATCGGCCGAGGCGGCCTCCTTGAGCAGGGCCTGGCGGTCGATGCCGGGGATGTAGGCCACGTCGAGGCCCGCGCGGCGCAGCGCCGCCTGGGCGTCGGGCTCGAAGTCGTCGCAGATCAGAACACGCCAACTCATGGGGTGAGGGCCTTCCCCGGAAGGGGCGGAGGCTCCTTCACGGCCGGGCCACCGAGAGGACAAAGGGGCCGCACATGGCCGCGGCGACCAGGAGGGCGAATCCCAGGCCAAGCAGGAGGCGGTTCCGGCTGATCCGCATCTTCTGCTCCCAGCTGAGATCGTCCCAGCGCGTCCAGGACGGCTCGATCGGGCGCACCCGCCAAGGGTGGGCACGGGTGCGCGGGAACGAACGCGACCATCACAGGCGGCTCATTCCAGCGCCGGAGCAGGCGGTCCAGCGCCAGCGCTGGCGCTTCCTTTATCGGCTTCCATTCTATGCGGGACGGATAAGGGGCCACTTGGCAGGGACGACTAAGGGCGCCTTATGGACCTCTCGGGCCTGTGGCACCTCGTCGTCAGCCCCGTCGCCCTCGCCGCCCGGACGGTCGGCGTCTACTTCGCGATGCTGGTCGGCTTCCGTCTGTTCGGCAAGCGCGAACTGGGCCAGGCCACCATCTTCGACGTGGCCATGGTGCTGCTGATCGCCAATGCTGTGCAAAACGCCATGGTCGGCCCCGACACCTCGCTCTTGGGCGGGCTGGTCGTTGCGGCGGTGCTCCTGGCCATGAACGCGCTGATGGCCTACCTGCAGGTCCATGACCGCTGGTTTCGCAGCGTGCTGGAGGGTAAACCGACCGTGCTGATGTCGGACGGACACTGGTTCGACCGCGCCCTGCACCCGGAGGGCATGGACCGGGGTGAGGTGTACGCCGCCGTGCGCGAGAGCGGGGTCTTGCGCCCCGAGCAGGTCAAGCTCCCGTGCTCGAGGCCAACGGCAACATCACCGTGGTGCCGTCCGAGTCGGCGACCCACACCATCGCGCGGTCCGGAACCAGCAAATCGCGCGTCAAGGCGGGCATCCAGTCCGGCGGCGGCCAGGTGGCGACGAGGCACGCCGGCCAACAGCCGGGCGGGCGACATACCGCCACTGACTTATGGCCGGGCCCGATGGCATGCCGAGCCCGCCAGCCTCCAGACCTCCTCCGTCGTGGGCCTGGCCAGTGCGGCCGGCCGCACGAATCGGATACCGCCTACGTGACGGCCGCGCGGGCCGCGGGGTACCGCTCCCACCGCCGCTCCGCCACCACGGCGGCCAGGGCGTCGGCGGCTGCGGCCACGTCGGCGTAGGTGGTGTAGAGCGGATGCGGCGCCAGCCGCACGATGTCCGGCGGACGGACGTCCGGGACCACGCCAGCGTCGCGCAGAGCACGACCGACGCGCACGGCCTCGGGGTGGGCCACAGCGATGTGACCGCCGCGGGCGGCGTCCTCGGGAGGCGTGACTACCGCCAGCCCCACGGCCTCGACACGCTCGCGGAGGTGGGCCGTCAGCCGCAGGGAGCGGGCGCGAACGGCCGCCATCCCCGCCTCCTCGTAAACGTCCAGCGCCCCGTCCAGGGCGGCCAGGCCCAGGATCGGCGGCGTGCCGATCTGAAAGGCGCCCGCGTCGCCGGCGGGCTGGAAGTCGTCGGACATGTCGAACTGTCGCGCCTTGTCGCTCCCCCACCAGCCAGGGAGGGCCGGGCCTGCGGTCGCCAGGTGGCGCTCGGCCACGAACAGGCCGCCCACTGCCCCGGGGCCGGCGCCCAGGTACTTGTAGTTGCACCAGACCGCGAAGTCCACGCCCCACGCGTCCAGGTCCAGGGGCACGATGCCGATGGCATGGCAGAAGTCCCAACCGGCGAGCGCCCCGGCCGCGTGGGCCGCTTGAGTCAGGCGGGCGACATCCAGCAACTGCCCGCTGCGGTAAAGGACGCCGGAGAGCAGGACGAGGGCCACGTCGTCGCCGAGGGCCGCTTCGACGTCCTCGCTGGCGATGGTGCGCTGGTCTCGCGACGGCACCAGCACCAGGTCATCCCCGGCGTGGGCCCGCATCGCGTACAGGTCCGAGGGGAACGCAAGAGCATCCGCCACCAGCTTGCGCCGCCGGCCCGACGGCCGGTAGAAGGTGCTGAGGAGCTGGTGGAGGTTGATGGTCGTGCCGCCCGTGACGGCGACCTCGCTGGGCTGGGCACCCAGCAGGAGCCGGGCCTCCCGGGCCGCCAGCCGCTCGGCCCAGGTGAACCAGGCCGGGTCCGCGTCCGTCCAGCCGGCGACGCCGAGGCGCTCCCAGTCGTCCAGCACCTGGCGGCATAGGGCCAGACCGCGAGGGGTGGGCGGCCCCAGCGAGTTGCCGTCGAGGTAGATGGTGCCGGGCGGCAGGAGGAAGCGGCCGGGACCGGCCGGAAGCGGATCGCGCGCGTCGAGCTCGGAAGGGTCGTGTGCCGCCAACGCCTCACCCCGTCGCGTGCGCTTCGTGCGCGACGGCCCGGGGTCCTGTTTCAGCCAGCACGTCAGTCAGTTGGTACCTTGGGGCGGAGCGCCCGACCATCCCTGGTCGTGCGTCCGCAGCGGGGGCTGACCGCCCCCCACCCCCGCGCGCCCGGCCGGGGCCGGCGGTCTCCTCACCGCCACCACCGGTCGGACCCAATGTGCTCAACGCGAAACGATACGCGCGTGCGCACCCCGAGAGGTTGGCGCGATCCCCACCACACTCGCCTGGCCACCGTGGTGGCACGAAGGCCAAACTGCGGTCGGAGCGCAGCGGAGGGGAGCCGGGAAACGCTGGTTCCCCGGAGCGCGCAGTGGCCATGTTGGACAACCGCGCCGCGGTCATGCGCCCGCGCCGCCCCGGCCCGGCAGGTTCCCCGACCCGCTCCGCGGAATCGGACCCCTCGAGGTGATCCCCCTGGCCGCCAGCACCGCCGCCGACCGCGCCGCCTTCCGCTTCGAGATCCCCGAGCGCTTCAACTTCACGGCCGATGTCATCGACCGCTGGGCGGCCGACCCCGCCAAACTGGCCATGCTTTGGACCGACGGCCGCCACGAGCGCCGCGTCACCTTCGCCGCGCTGGCCGAGGGCGCCAGCCGCTTCGGCGACGCCCTGCTTCGCGCGGGCCTGAAGCCCGGCGACCGCCTCTTTCTGATGATGGGGCGCGAGGTTGCCTGGTGGCAGGCCGTCCTCGGCGCATTCAAGGCCGGCATCGTTCCCATGCCCGCCACGACCCAACTGCGCAGTAAGGACATCGCCTACCGCATTCAGGCCGCTGGCGCCGTCGCCGCCCTGGCCGACCCCGCCAGCGCCATGGAGATCGACCTCGCCCACGCCGACGGTCTCCGCCTGCGCATCCTGGCCGGGGCCGGGCCAGAGGTCCCTGCCGGCTGGACCCCCTACGAAGACCTGGTCGCCGACGGCGATCCCCACCGCGCCTTCCCGCCCACCCTGGCCACCGACCCCGCCTTGCTCTACTTCACATCCGGCACGACCGGCAATCCGAAGATGGTGCTCCATAACCACGCCTATCCGCTCGGCCACACGGTGACGGGCCGGTTCTGGCTCGATCTCGGGCCCGACGACCTGCACTGGAACATCTCCGACACGGGGTGGGCCAAGGCCGCCTGGTCCAGCCTGTTCGCCCCGTGGCTGCAGGGCGCCGCCATCATCGTCGATGCCGCCCCCGGCCGCTTCGACCCCCGCCGCACGCTGCAGATGCTGCAGGACCTGGCCCCGACCTCGCTCTGCGCCGCGCCCACCATCTACCGCATGCTGGTGCTGGAGGACCTCACCCAGCATCGCTACCCGCGCCTCCGCTCCTGCGTCTCGGCTGGCGAGCCCCTCAACCCCGAGGTGATCGAGACCTGGCGCCGCGGCACCGGCCTGACCATCCGCGACGGCTATGGCCAGACGGAGACCGTCTGCGTGGTCGGAAACTTCCCCGACCTGCCGCTGCGCCCGGGGTCGATGGGCAAGCCCTGCCCCGGCTTCGACGTCCAGATCATCGACGACCAGGGCCAGCCCCTGCCCGCCGGCCAGGAGGGCGACATCGCCGTCCGCGTGAAGCCCGAGATCCCACCTGGCGTCTTTCATGGCTACTACAAGGACCCCGAGGGCACGGCCAGCCGCATGGTCGGGGACTACTACATCACCGGCGACCGCGGCATCCGCGACGAGGACGGCTACCTCTGGTTCGTGGGCCGCGCCGACGACGTGATCCTCTCGGCCGCCTACCGCATCGGGCCGTTCGAGGTCGAGAGCGCCCTGATGACCCACCCCGCCGTGGCCGAGGCCGCGGTGGTGTCCTCGCCCGACCCGATCCGCGGCAGCATCGTCAAAGCGTTCGTGGTCACGAAGCCCGGGGCCGCCGCAACCGCCGCCGAGCTCCAGGCCCACGTGCAGAAGGTGACCGCCCCCTACAAGTACCCGCGCGAGGTGGAGTTCGTCGCGGAGCTGCCGAAGACGGTGAGCGGCAAGATCAAGCGCTTCGAGCTGCGGGCCCTGGAGAACGCGCGCAAGCGCCAGGCATAGTGCCGCTCCGCTTGCGCGTCGCGGGGAACCCCCGCGCTACGGGATGGACTCCGGTTGCAGGTCGGGCTGCGGGCAGGCTGCGGGTGGGGGTCCTCGCCGCGGCCGCAGGCCTGATGCTGGCATCGTGCGCCCCGCCCTGGCTGGGGGCGCGACCGGCCCTGGTGCCGATTGCCGCGACACAGAGCGCGGCCCCGGCAGCCACGGCCAGCGCCACGGCGCCCGCCGGCCCGCCGGCCCCGCCACTTGGCGCCCAAGCGCCCGTGACCGCGCTCGTGCCCTACACCGGGTCCGTTCGCCACATCTTCTTCCACCCGCTGGTGGCCTACCCGAGCCGGGCCTTCGGCCACCGGCCGATGGCCGCCGGCATGGACGAATGGTTCATCACCGTCGACGAGTTCCGGCGCATCCTGCCGCAGCTATACGCCAACGGCTACATCCTGGTCGACGTCCACGACCTGTTCAGGGAGCGGTCCGACGGCGGCAAGACGGTCCTCGCGCCAAAGCAGTTGATGCTGCCACCCGGCAAGAAGCCCCTGATCCTCTCGGTGGACGACATCAACTACTACCAGTACATGCAGCAGAACGGAACCGTCGACCAATTGGTGCTGGACGCGAACGGCCAGGTCGCGGCCTACTCGGTCGACTCGGCGGGGCGGGCGGTCATCTCGCGCGAGGACGCGATCGTCCCGATCCTGGACCAGTTCGTGGCCGCGCATCCGGACTTCTCGTGGCACGGCGCCAAGGGGCTGCTGAACGTCACGGGATACCAGGGGATCCTCGGGTACCGCACCGGGACTGGGCGCACGGCCTCCCCCGACCAGGCGGCGGCGCAGCAGGACGCCAGGGCCGTCGTGCAGCGCCTGGAGGCGACCGGATGGACCTTCGCCGCCCATGGCTGGGGACATCTCAACGCCCAAACGGTGAGCTACGCCACCCTGGTCCGCGACACGCTGCGATGGGTGGCCGAGGTGGAGCCCCTGGTGGGCAAGACGGACGTGTACGTTTACCCATTCGGCGCCTCGCTGGTCCCGGGCAGCCGCAAGTTCGACTTCCTGCTGAGTCAGGGCTTCCACATCTTCTTCGGGGTCGGGCCGCGGCCGGCGCTGCACCTGACCTCGAGCTACCTCACCATGGACCGGGTCCATGTCGACGGGCTGGCGCTGGAGACCCAGCCCAAGATGCTGGCCCCGTACTTTGCGGCGGGTACGGTCCTCGACCGAGCGGCGCGCGGCCGCTAGAAGTGCATAAAAGGGCGAATCGCGCGCCGCATATGCCGGATCTGGGAACCCGCTAGCCGTCCGACAACCTTGGATGGTGTGGTGCCCGCGGCTTCCTCCCCGACCAAATCGGCGCGCGTCTGGGCAATCGTTCTCTCGGACGACCACGGTGGCGACGCCGGGCCGTTGCGGGCGGCGGGGCGGGGCTGGACGCCGGAGCATGGCCGAGGCGATGGCCTCGGCCATGCGGGGAGCCGGCTTCCGCGACGTCGGCACCCGGCAGGTCCAGCGGCCGGCCGAGGCCCTGGTCGCGGTGGAACCGCCGCGGACCATGACGCTCTGGCCGCCGGTGTTCCTTTCATCGGCACCGGCGGCGCGCCAGGACTCCCCCCGCGCCAAAGCGAAAGACGCCAGCGGAAAGCGGGGTGCGCTCCCGATGGCAAGCGAGAAGCAGTCCCTTCCCTACGGCCTCTGGCCGAGCCCCATCAGCCCCGCGCAGATGGCGGCCGGCATGCGCCTCGGCGACCCGACCTTCGACTCCGACGGCCAAACGCTCATCTGGCTGGAGGGGCGTTCCGACCGGGGCGTCCTCGTGGCCCAGGGCCTGCACGACCAGGCCGCCCGCGACCTGACGGCGGACCGCTCGGTCCGCGCCCGCGTCGGCTATGGCGGCGGCGACTTCGCGGTCCACGACGGCATGGTCTACTACGCCGCGGACGGCCGCCTCCACCGCCAGCCCATCTCCGGCGGCGGCGCCCGCGCGATCACCCCGGCCTTCGGCGAGGCGGCCTCGCCCGCCGTGTCCCCGGACGGCCGCCGGGTCGCCTTCGTCCATTCCTACGAGCGCCGCGACGCCATCGCCGTGGTCGACGCCGCCGGCGACCGCTGGCCGCAGCGCATCGTCCACGGCGAGGACTTCTACATGCAGCCGGCCTGGCACCCGGATGGCCGCCGCCTGGCCTATGTCTGCTGGAACCACCCGCACATGCCCTGGGACGGCACCTGGGTGCGCATCGTCGATGTGGACACAGGCGAGGTCACCACCGTGGCCGGCGGCGAGGACGCCCTGGTCCAACCCGCCTTCTCGCCGGACGGGGACCTGCTGGCCTTCGCCTCCGACGCCACCGGCTGGTGGAACCTCTACCTGCACGACCTGAAGACCGGCACCACCCGCCAGCTCACGACCCAGGCGGACGCCGAGGCCGGCGGCCGCACGGCCTGGGGCCAGGGCCTGCGCACGCTGGCCTGGTCCGCTGGCGGCAGGTCCCTGGTCTACCTGCTGGACCGCGAGGGCTTCACGGAGCTGCACCGCGTGGCGCTGAACGGTGAAGACACCGCCGTTCCCCTGCCTGAGTACACCGCCCTCTCCCAGATCGCCGCCTCGCCCAGGGGCGACGCCGTGGCCCTGGTCGCCGCCTCGTCGCGCACGCCGTCGCGCATCGTCGTCGTGGAGAGCGGCGAGCCCCGCGTGATCCGCCGCTCCGCCCCGGAGTCCATTCCAGCCGAGGCCCTGGCCGCGGTGCAGCCCATCACCTGGCCAACGGCGGACGGCAGCCAGGTCTACGGCCTCTACTACCCGCCGGCCTCCCCCACCCACAAAAGTCCAGGCCTGCCGCCGGCGGTCATCCTCATCCACGGCGGGCCCACGGGGCAGTCCGTAGCTGGCTGGTCGAGTAGCGCCCAGTTCTTCGCCACCCGCGGCTACGCCGTGCTGGACGTGAACTACCGAGGCAGCTCCGGCTACGGCCGCCGGTACCGCGACCTCCTGATTGGCACCTGGGGCATGCTCGACGTCGAGGACGCGGTGAGCGGCGGCCGCTTCCTGGCGAAGAGCGGCCTGGCCGATGGCAGCCGCCTGGTGATCATGGGCGGCAGCGCCGGCGGGTACACCGTGCTGCGGGCCCTGACGACGCAGCCGGGCTTCTTCCGGGCGGGGGTATGCCTCTACGGGGTGAGCAACCTGTTCACCTTGGCCGCGGAGACCCACAAGTTCGAGGAGCGTTACATGGACTCGATGGTCGGGCCGCTGCCCGAGGAGGCCGCCCGCTACCGCGAGCGCTCCCCCATCTTCACGGTGGACAAGATCGTCGATCCGATCGCCGTCTACCAGGGCGAGGTCGACGTGGTGGTGCCGAAGAACCAGGCGGACACGGTGGTGGAGTCGCTGCGCCGCCGCGGCGTGCCGCACGAGTACACGGTGTACGCGGGCGAGGGCCACGGCTGGCGGCGGGCGGACACCATCGACGCCTTCTACCGCTCCGTGGACGCGTTCCTGCGCCAGTACGTGATCTTCGCTTAATCGTGAGGGCGGCCGCGAACGCGTCCGCCCCCAACCCCGTTCCGTTGCTGCTGGCCTGCATGGGAGCGCGAAAGCGCGACCGAAACAAGGGGGACGAAGAAATGGCCGACACCGAAGCCGCGGCGTACCTGAAGGCCCACCACGACGACTTTCTGAATCGGTACTTCGAGTTCTTGCGCATCCCCGACCAGAGCGCGCTCTCGGCCCACAGGGACGACATGGTGCGGGCCGCCGACTGGGTGGCCGCCGCCCTGCGCCGGGCCGGCTGCCCGACGGTCGAGATCGTGCCGACGCCCGGCCACCCCGTGGTCTACGGCGAGTGGCTCGTCAGCCAGGATAAGCCGACGGCCCTCGTCTACGGCCACTACGACGTGCAGCCCGCCGACCCGGTCGAGCTTTGGGAGAGCCCGCCCTTTGAGCCGCAGGTGCGCGACGGCAAGGTCTACGCGCGCGGCGCGGCCGACGACAAGCGCCTGTACACCGTGATCATGGCGCTCGAGGCCATCGCCAAGACGTCTGGGAAGCCGGCCTGCAACCTGAAGTTCATTTTCGAAGGCGAGGAGGAGATCGGCAGCCCCAGCCTCCCCGGCTTCCTGCGCGAGCACCGCGGGCGCCTCAAGTGCGACGTCCTCCTCTCCGCCGACGGCTCCATGTTCGACTGGGAGCGGCCCTCCATCACCCTGGCCTACAAGGGCATCGCCTCCTGCCAGATCGACGTGCAGGGCGCGCGGGTCGACCTCCACTCCGGCCAGCACGGGGGCGGCGTGGCCAACCCCCTGCACGCGCTGGCGTCCATCCTGGCCTCCATGCACGGCGAGGACGGGCGCATCACGGTCGCGGGCTTTTACGACGACGTGCGGGCGCTCACGGCCGCCGAGAAGGCCGATATCGCGTCGGTGCCCTTTGACGAGGAGGAGTACCGCAAGGACCTGAAGGTGCCGGCCCTCTTTGGCGAAGTTGGGTACACGACGCTGGAGCGGCAGTGGGCGCGGCCGACGCTGGAGTGCAACGGCATCTGGGGCGGCTTTCAGGGCGACGGCAGCAAGACCGTGCTGCCGCAGCAGGCCCACGCCAAGATCACCTGCCGCCTCGTGGGGGGCCAGGACCCCGACCGCATTCTGGACCTGCTGGATGCGCACCTGAAGACGCACACGCCCGCGGGCGTGGTGGCGAGCCTGCACCGGTTCCCAGGCAAGGCCAAGCCGTACATGATGCCGCGCGATCTGCGCGAGGTGAAGATCGCGGCCGACGTGCTGGAGGGGTGCTACGGCGTGGCGCCGCTCTACACCCGGGCCGGCGGCACGCTGCCCGTGACGGAGATGGTGCAGGACATCCTGGGCGTGTGGACGGTGGGCCTGGCGCCGAAGGGCGAGAACGTGCACGCGCCCAACGAGTTCTTCTTGCTCAAGGACCTGGAGCGCGGGGCCCGGGTGTTCGCGGACTACTGGCAGGCATACGGGGCCGGGCGTTAGCCCGGCTCCTGCTCCCCCGTCCCGCGGACTACTGGCAGGCGTACCGAGCCGGGCGTTAGCCCGGCTCCTGCTCCCCCGTCCCAGGAGGGCGCCCACGGCGGCGGCAAAGCCCGGCCAAGGA
>DATLTP010000238.1:0-3537 GCA_035533535.1 Bacillota bacterium
CGCGACATCGACAGCCATCCGGTGGACTGCCACTGTACAGTACACGGGGGTGGACACGGTGGAGCTATCGCCGCTGGCACGGACGATCTGGTTTGCCGTCTGGACCACTGCCCGTGTCAAGCGAAACGGGGACCACCGTGCGCATCGAAATGGGGACCAGGGCACGTCAGTTGGGTCCCGGGTCCCGGGTCCTTCCGGCGGGGGGACCGGAGGGGGGCGGCAGCCCCCCTGGCGCGCAGAGGCCTGTGGCTGGACCGGCGGGTCTCTGCGCGCGGTGGCCGGTGGCCCCCTCCCCGGGAGAGCATGAGCGATCCGTCCGGCCAGGGGGGCGCGGGGGGGCGGCACGGCCCCCCGCCCTGTCCCCCGATGGCTCGGGCCGCATGGAGCAGTGGGCCCGCGAGACATAGGGAAGGACTGTTCGCGCGGCATCGGGCTCGGCTCGGTGGCCCCGTTCGGGACGAGTCGGGATGCCATCAGGTGTCACCCCCGGCGCCGACGGTCGTCGCCGGAGCCGGGTCCCAGCCGGCCGCCGGCTCGGCCAACGGGAAGTCCGGCTTGCCCTCCCGCCACTGGCTGAGCACCGCCGCGGCGCCGCGCAGGGTCTGGGCCTCCCCCGGCCGGCGGGGCGCAATCATGGCTGCCCAATACCGCAGCCGCCGCTCCAGGTCCAGCCACTCCAGCCGCTCGTTGGGCACCCCGGCGGCCGTCTGTGCGCGTTCGGCCGGCGGCCCCTCCACCAAGGCGCCGGCCACCGCATCCCAGTCGACCGGGGTGTTCGGGAACCGCTCGGCCACGGCGGCGCGGACCTCCGGCTGTACGACGTAGGCACCCCCGAGGCAGGCCAGCCGCACCTGCCGGCTGCGTCCTTGCGCGTAGACCGTCGTCAGCAGCTCCGCGCTGTTGCCCCGCCACCGCACGAATGCCATCGCCGCCACCCCCTCGATCCGCCGTTCCAGGACCGCCGCGCTGCCACCTGATGTCATGTGCCGGGCCCCCTGCCCCCGGGCTCCAACCCCGCCCGACGGCGGCTCTCCTTGACCCGGTAGCTCTCGCCGTTGAAGGCCAGCACGTGGCAGCGGTGCGTCAGCCGGTCCAGCAGCGCCACGGTCATGGTCTCGTCCCCGAACAGCTGAGGCCACTGCGAGAACGGCAGGTTGGTCGTCAGCGCCGTCGCCCGGCGCTCGTAGCGGTCGGCAAAGAACTCGAACAGGAGCTGTGCCGACTCCCGGCTGAACGGCACATAGCCCAGCTCGTCGACGGTCACCAGATCGAAGGCCGCGTATTGCTTCAGGAGCTTGGGCACGCGCAGCTCCTGCCGCGCCAGCAGCAGCTCGTTGACCAGGCCCGCCGCCGTGACGAAGCGGGTGCGATAGCCGGCCCGCACCGCCTCCAGCCCGAGGCCCAAGAGGATGTGACTCTTGCCCGTCCCGGGCTTGCCGATCAGGATGGCCACCTCGTGGGCGGCGATGAACTGTCCGCTCGCCAAGGCCTCCACCCGCGCCTTCGGCACCGAGGGCTGGGCCGTGAAGTCGAAGCCCGCCAGTTCCTTGATCACCGGGAAGTGCGCTGCCTGCAGGTGCCGCGCCAGGCGGTGCTCGTCCCGCGAGGCCAGCTCCGCCGCCAGGGTCGCCTGCAGCCACTCATAGCCCGCTGGCGGGACGCCCAGCTCCGTCGCCAGCTCCCGATAGTGGCCCAGGGCCCCGGGCAGGTGCAGCGCTCGCAGGTGGGCCTCAATCCGCGCGCACGGCCCGTCCAGCGCCCCCGCTACGGATTCGCTCACTGGACCTCATCTGCCGCGGCCACTTCGGTCAGCCACTCGTACGCCGCGCTGTCCACGGCCTGGACCCGTGCCTCCGGCCACCGCTCCAGCACCGCCTCGGGCAGCGGTGCCTGCACCTCCGTGCCCACCCTCAGCGCCAGCACGGCCCGCACGCTGTCGATGTCGTAGGCGTGGTGCCGGCTCGCCACCTCCAGCGCCGCCGCGAGCGCCGGCAGACCCACCTCCCGGCTCAGTCCCAGGATGGCCACCATCTCCCGCACCGCGCCCGCACGGCTCCGCAGGAACTCGTCCCGGTACCGCGCCACCTCGGGCGCGCCCCGCCCGATCACCGCCGCGTGGCTCACCGCCCGCGGCTTGCGCTCCAGCACCGGCAGGTAGTGGTCGAGCTGCAGGGACGGTGGCTCCCCGGATGCCCGCCGCTCGTGCACCGCCACGATCCGCTCTTCGTCGGCCACCTCGATGCGGTCCCAGAAGGCCCGCAGCACCAGGGACTTCTGCGCGTACGTGCTCGGTACCGAGTACTTGACGCCGTCATAGGTCACCAGCAGCGTCTTGTCCACGCGCGCGAACCGCCGGCGGCACGCGGCGAACGGGACCGCCGGCAGCCTTCCCAGTACCGCCTGCTCCGCCTGCCACAGATCGCTCACCGCCTGGCCGCCGTGGCGCCGCTGCTCCGCGTCCCGCAGGCACTGTTCTACCAATCGCTCGTTGAGCGCCCCCAGCGCTGCCGCCTCTGGCACCGGGCTGAACAGGTTGCGCTGCGCCCATTGGACCAGGCGCTCGACGCCACCCTTTTCGTTCCCCCGCCCTGGATTGGCGAACACCGCCTCAAAGGCGTAGTGTGCCGTCAGTGCCCGGAACTCCGGCGTCTGCAGGCGCCGCCCGCCCCCCAGGATCCGCGTGACCAGCGCGCTGTCATTGTCAAAGAGTCCCTGCTCCGGAACCCCGCCAAAGAAGCTCAGAGCGCTCCCGATCCCGTCCATCCACGCCTCCAGCTTGGCGTGTGTGAACATCTTGGCGAACGACACCCGGCTGGCCATCAGGCGTACCGCAACGAACGGCAGCGTCTCACGCACTCCCGCCAGGATCACGTCCGCGTGCCCGAAGTCCACCTCCATCATCGACCCCAGCGCGAACTCCAGCGGCACGTACGCTTCCCGCGCCCGCCGGCCCCGCAGCCCGGCCACGTACCGCCGCACCGAGGCTTCTGAGACCGTCACCCCGTCCTTCCCGTGCTCTGCCACCAACTGCCCGTACATCCGCCGCGCCGTCCGCCGCTGCTTCCGCGGCTCGCCCTCGTCGTGCTCGACCCACTCCGCCAGCACCGGCTTCCACTTTTGCATCCGCGGCGCCGCCCGCGCCTTCCTCCGCTGCTGCCGCGGCGCCACCTCCACCACGAACCCCGGCGCCGTGTACTTCCGCACCGTCTTCCGACTCACGTGCAGCTTCCGCGCGATCTCCCGGATCGGCACCCCGCGCTGCGCCATCACTCGGATACACTGAATGTCGGGCACTTCGAGCATCTCCTACCTCCTGAGCCGCTGGATGGACCAGCCATCCCCAGCGTACCAAGAGTCAAAGTGGCGTTCGGACTGCCCCGTCCTTCCTCCGCCCTACTCCCGTAGGGTGGTCCCCTTTTCGATGCTCACCTGGTCCCCTTTTCGTTTATCACGGACACAGACCGCGAGCAGCCCGACCACGACCGCCGGCGCCCGCGCCGCGAGTTGCCGGTGCCAACGCCGCACGCTGGCCAGCAC
>DATLTP010000239.1:0-5831 GCA_035533535.1 Bacillota bacterium
GGCAGCGAGCACGGCTCCCCCGGCGGGGGTCGCCGAGGACGCGCGGGCACGGCTGCGGGCGGCGACGGCGTCAAGCCCGCATAGTGCCTGGCGTTCGGCGTGGACCCCCGCGCTGCAGCCGTGGCGCTGCCCCCCGGCCGGGCCAGAGACCCCCGGCCGGGCCAGAGACCCCCGGCCGGGCCAGAGACCCCCGGCCGGGCCAGAGACCCCGGCCCCCGCCCGCGACCCCCTGCAGGGATCGCGAGCCCCCACCACTCGCCCACCTCCCGCGTTCACTCCGCGTGCCGGAGGTCCGCCTCGACCTGCTCGCGCGTGAGCGTCAGTTCTGGATCCTGACGATACTCGTCGACGATCTCCGTCGCCCCACCCGCCCCAGTGGGCAACGGGTCGCCGGGACCCAGGGTCTCCCCCCGCGCGCGCCGCGCCTGCCACGCGCCGGCGATGGCCTGGGTGTTCCCGGACATCCGCTGTCCCGCCCCCTGCGCGTACTCCCGCAACTTCGCCCAGCCGGCCGCCGCTTCATCCGGCTGCTCCTCGCCGACCGCGCCGGCCGCCAGGGCGGCGGACACCCAGCGCCGGGCGATCTGGGTGTGGTAGGTCTCATCCGACCAGTCGTAGTCCTGGTACATCGCCGCCAGGCGGTTGCCCGCCACGTCCCGGCACCACTCGTACTCCTGGCGCTTGCCGGGCGGGTAACGCATCGACCCCTGCTCCACGTTGAGACCGAGGTGGGCGTACCGCTCCAGGGCGCCGACCGAGAGGTAGGAGTACCCCGGGCCGATCCGCAGGGGCCACTCGCGGATATCCCGGCCGAGGCTGCTGATCACCGCCTGCCCGAGCATGCTGTGGCGCGCCTCGTCCCACATGTGCCGCACCAGTTCCAGCAGGCCCTCCCAGGGGAGGCCCTCCGCCTGTTGCGACAACTCGTAGACGGCACTGGCGGGGTTCTCGGTGGCCGCCAGCTCGTTGAGCCGCCCGCGCATCATGAAGATCAACTTCTCTTCAATCGTCTGCGCCTGGGGATCCCCAGGCTCGTTGAAGTTGAAGTTGATCGTGAAGCGGGGATCCCGTCGGGGATGGCGGGAGATGCGGAAGCGCTCGACGGAGCGCGCGGCCTCGGGCTGGGCGGTGGGCTCCCGTCCGCTAATCCCGCCGGCGGCCGCCAGGAACGTGCGCAGGTGGGCCTGCCACTGCAGCGCCCGTTGCGGGGCTCCGGCTTCCGGCGTGAGCGGCCGACCCACGGGCGGCCCGCCCTGAGCCGCGCCCGGCAGGGCGTCGATCTCCGTCCTGGCCAGGGGCTCGCTGCTGGTCACATGGGTCGCGACCAATCCCCCCGCGGCGGTGGCCACCGCGCCGGCGGCCGCCGCCGCGGCCTCCCCGGCCAGTTCCGCGATGGCCTCTGCCGCCCAAGCCAACTGGTGCGCCTCCTCCCGGACCACGATCTCCAGTTCGCGGGCAGTGGGGAAGTCCGCGACCGGGTTGGTCGTCTCCAGGTGCCAGCGGTAGGCGGCCAGCAGCGCCGGCTTGATCACGCCGTGGACCCCGGCGAGCAGTTCCACGGAGTCGGCGGCCCGTTCCGCCTCGTCCAGCAGCGCGGCCAGGGCCGGGTCCGGACACTGTTCCAGGGTACGCCGCGAGGTGCGCATCGTCACGATCCGGCGGCGCAGGGCGTCGGCGTGCTGCCCGTCCTCCCAGGCGTGCCGTGCCAGGGCGTGCTTCAGTTCAAGGATGGCCGTGCCGGAGAAGTGGGCGCATTGCAGGTAGCAGAGCCGCTCCTCCAGGTAGGCGAACCGGCGCAGCAGGGCGACGTTCTCCTCGATGAACAGGCCAGGACGGTCCGAGTGCGGGATACCGGCATAGGGGCGCATGGGCTCCTTCACTCCTCGGTGGCGACTGCGCGATCTGGGGGCTTCCCCCCTCAACCCTCCACACGGGCGGGGCGCTACGGTAGCCCACCCCGCGGGGGCCAACAGCGGTTACCCGTGGGGGTGGGGTCTCCCTTCTGGAGCACGTGGCATCTTGCCTGCCTACCGTCCGCATACGCACGAGAACGCCCGGTCCGGTCTGCTTCGGTGGCCATGGCTGGGCGCGGGCGCCGCCCTACACCGCCGCCTGCGCCCCCTCCGCGCCCGCGAACTGGCTGTTGTAGAGGTCGGCGTAGAGGCCGCCCCGCTCCAGCAGCTCCTCATGCGTGCCCTGCTGCACGACCTGCCCGTGCTGGAGGACCAGGATCGCATCGGCGTCGCGGATGGTGGAGAGGCGGTGCGCGATGACAAAGCTGGTGCGCCCGCGCATGAGGTTGCGCATCGCCGACTGGATGGCCATCTCGGTGCGGGTGTCCACACTGCTGGTCGCCTCGTCCAGGATCAGGATCGGCGGGTCGGCGAGGATGGCCCGGGCGATGGCCAGCAACTGGCGCTGGCCCTGCGAGATGTTGGAGGCGTCCTCGTTGAGGACGGTCTCGTACCCGCCGAAGAGCGTGCGAATGAAATGGTCGGCATGCGCCGCCTGCGCCGCTGCGACCACCTCGTGCTCCCCGGCGCCCTCGCGCCCGTAGGCGATGTTGTCCTTGATCGTCCCATGGAACAACCAGGTGTCCTGCAGCACCATGCCGAACAGGCGACGCAGGTCCGTCCGGCGCATGCGGCGGATGTCCACACCGTCCACCGTGATCGCGCCGCCGCCCACGTCATAGAAGCGCATCAACAGGTTGACCAGCGTGGTCTTGCCGGCGCCGGTCGGGCCCACGATCGCCACGGTCTGACCGGAGCGCACCGCGATGCTCAGGTCGTCGATGAGGGGCTGGTCCGGCGCGTAGCGGAAGTCCACGTCGGCGAAGGCCACGTGGCCCTGCGGCGAGGCCAGCGTCTCGGCGAAGGCGGGCTCGGGCGACTCCTCGGGTTCGTCCAGCAGCTCAAAGACGCGCTCGGACGAGGCCAGCGCCGATTGGAGGCTGTTGGAGGTACTGGCCAATTGCGTGATCGGCTGCGAGAACTGGCGCGCGTATTGGATGAAGGCCTGGATGTCGCCGATGGCCATCCTCCCCCTGGCGACCAGGAGCCCGCCGATCACGCTGACCAGCACGAAGCCGATGTTCCCGATGACCCCCATCATCGGCATGATCATGCCCGTGATGAACTGGGCCTTCCAGGTGGACTCGGCCAGCGCATCGTTGAGCCGTCCGAACTCCTCGCTGGACTGCTGCTCGTGGCCGAAGGCCCGCACGATCACATGCCCCGTGTACATCTCCTCGACGTGCCCGTTGAGGGCGCCGAGCTGCTTCTGCCTGGCCACGAAGTGGGCCTGCGACCGGGTGGCGATGGCCTTGGTCACCACGAAGCTGAGGGGCAGGGTCAGCGCGGTCACCACGGTCAGCAGGGGGCTGATGGTCAGCATCATCACCACCACGCCGACCAACGTCACCACCGCCGTGATGATCTGCGTCAGGCTCTGCTGCAGGGTGGAGGCGATGTTGTCGAAGTCATTGATGAAGCGGCTGAGCACCTCGCCGTGGGGGTGGGTGTCGAAGAACCGCACCGGCAGGCGCGTCAGCTTCTCCATCACCGCGCGGCGCAGGACATAGACGGCGCGCTGGGCCACGCCGGCCATGACGAACTGCTGCACCCAGTTGAAGAGCGCGCTGACCACGTAGAGGAACGTCAGCACCTCCAACAGGTGCACGACCTGGTGGAAGTTGACCCCGCCACCGGGCACCCGGTGCACGCGCGCCATGAACCCGGCGAAGAGTGCGGTGATCACATTCCCCAGGACCTTGGGGCTGAGGATGTTGAACACCGTGCTCAGAATCGCCGCGGCCAGCACCAGAAGGAGGCGCAGCGCCTGCGGTCGGAAGTAGCCGAGGAGGCGCAGCGCGGTGCGGCGCCCCTGTTTCGGCTTCTCCACTGGCATCGCCAGGCCCATGGGGCCACCACGGCCCCAGCCGCCCGACCCCGTGGGCGGCCGCTTCTCCTCCGGGCGGGAGGGCCGCCCCCCCTGTGGCGTGCTCATCCGACATCCTCCGGCGTCAGCTGCGAGGCGACGATCTCCTGGTAGACCGAACAGGACGCCAGCAGCTCCTGGTGCGTACCGCTACCGACCAGGCGCCCGTCATCGAGGACCAGGATGCGGTCCGCCTGCATCACCGTACTCACCCGCTGCGCCACGATCACCGTGGTGGCGGCGGCGACCTCCGGCCGCAGCGCGGCCCGCAACCGGGCATCCGTCCGGTAGTCCAAGGCCGAGAAACTGTCGTCGAAGAGGTAGATCTCGGCGCGGCGGGCGAGGGCGCGGGCGATGGCGAGCCGTTGCCGCTGCCCGCCGGAGAGATTGGTGCCGCCCTGGTCGATGACCGACTGCATCCCCTGGCCCAACTCGTCGATGAACTCCGTCGCCTGGGCGACCGCCGCCGCGTGGCGCGCCGCCTCCTCACTCAGCGTCCGGTCGCCGAACCGCAGATTGTCGAGGATGCTGCCCGTGAAGAGCACCGCCAGCTGCGGCGCGTAGCCGATCCTGGAGCGCAGGTCCTGGAGCGACATCTCTCGGAGATCCACCCCGTCGATGCGCACGCTGCCGCTGCTCACATCGAAGAAGCGCAGCATCAGGTTCAGCAGGGTGGACTTCCCGGACCCCGTCCCGCCAATGATGGCGGTGATCTCCCCGGGGGCGAGGGTGAAACTGATGTCCGACAGCGCCGGTGCCTGCCCCCCAGGGTAGTGAAAGGTCACGTGGTCAAACTCGACGTGGCCGCGCTTGGCCTCCGGCAGCGCCCGCGGCTGCACGGGGCCCTTGACCTGTGGGTCCAGCGCGAGGACCTCGTTGATCCGCAGGGCGGAGGCCTGCCCGCGCGGGAACATGAAGAAGAGCATCGAGCCCATCATCACGGCGAACATGATCTGCGTCACGTACTGGATGAACGCCATCAGCTGGCCGATCTGCAGGGTGCTGTGATCGATCTGGATGCCGCCGAACCAGACGATCGCCACCGTCGAGAGGCTCATGATCAGCATCATCAACGGCATCAGGGTGGCCATGAGTTGCATGACCGCGACCGAGGTGTCGGTCAGGTTCCGGTTGGCCGCATCAAAGCGGCCAAGCTCATGCGGCGTCCGCCCGAAGGACCGCACCACGCGTGCCCCCTGGAGGTTTTCGCGCAGCACCAGGTTGAGGCGGTCCACCAGGGTCTGCAGGAGGCGGAACAGCCCCAACCCTGGGCCCATCACGGCATAGATCGCCAGGGCCATCACCGGCAGGATCACCACGATGATCACCGACAGCCGGGCGTCGGTGCGCACCGCCAGGATGATGCCGCCGATGGCCGTCAGGGGCGCCATGACCAGCAGGCGCAGCATCATGCCCACCAACTGTTGGACCTGCATGACATCGTTGGTGGTGCGCACGATCAGCGATGACGTACCCCACTGATCGAATTCGCGCAGGCTGTAGTTTTGCACGTGCGTGAACAGGCGGATGCGCAGCAACTGGCCGAAGCCGGCGGTGGCCTTGGCCCCGTAGAGGCTGGCCAGCACGGAGGCCAGCCCGCCCAACAACGCGATCAACAGCATGAACCCGCCGATGCGCAGGATGTAGCCTTGGTTGCTCTGGATGATGCCGGTGTCCACGATGTCTGACATCAGATTGGGCAGGTAGAGCGAAGACATCGTTTGCGCAAAGGTGAGCACGAGCACCATGGCCACAAACCAGCGGTATGGCCGCAGGAAGCGCGTGAGCTGAAGCATGCATCCTCCCGTCCCATCGGTTGGGCCGCCGTTGGGAGGCAGCATAGCACCAGGCGGGGAGCGGGTCTATGGTGCCGGGGCGAGGGGCGGGGCACC
>DATLTP010000240.1:0-4721 GCA_035533535.1 Bacillota bacterium
CACCCAGGCGGCGCTGGCCGCGCGGGAGGCGACCCGCGGCATGGACCGGGTCTGGGAGAACATCGCCGTCGCCTCAGCCTGGGACGCCGCCCGCGAGGCGGTCCGGCTCCTGGGCCCCGACTACGGCCAGACCCTCCGCCAACGGCTGGAATCGGCCGCCCTGGCTTCGGCGTCCGTGCTGGCCAACCTCGGCTAGGGCGCCAGCCGGTCGACCAGCCAGCCCCCGCCCGGCGCCCGCCGGTACCGGATCCGGTCGTGCAGCCGGCTTGGCCGGCTCTCCCAGAACTCGATGACCTCCGGCAACAGCCGGTGGCCACCCCAGTCCGGGGGCCGCTCGACCGCCCGGCCGGCGAACCGCGCCTCAGCGGCCGCCACCCCCTCCTCCAGCACCTCGCGGCCGGAGATCGGCTGGCTCTGCGGCGACGCCCAGGCCCCAAGCTGGCTGCCGCGGGCCCGGGTGGCGAAGTAGGCGTCGGACTCCGCAGCCGAAACCCGGTCGACATCGCCCTCGGCCCGCAGCTGGCGGCCGAGCGACGGCCAGTGAAAGCACAGGGCCGCCCGCGGGTTCAGCTCCATCTCCCGCCCCTTGCGGCTCCCATAGCCCGTGAAGAAGACGAAGCCCCGTGGATCGGCGCCACGGCAGAGCACCACGCGCACGGATGGGCGCCCGTCCGGCGTCGCCGTGGCCAGGGCCACCGCCTCGGCACCTGGGCCGGCCGCCTCCGCTTCCCGCATCCAGACCTGCACCTGGGGCCAGGGATCGTCCGTCGCCATGCGCCCCCTCACGGCCGTGCCGCCGCCCGACGATGCCCTCCGTAGAACCCGCGCTGCACGGGAGGCACCCGTGCACCCTTGGAGGCGAGCCCCCGTGTCCGCGCGCCCGCCTGTGGCGGCCCTGACCATCCTGGTTGTGACCGTGGCGTTCGCTACGGCCGGCGGCGGCCCTGCCCCGCAGCCGGTTCGCGTCGCCGGCCAGCGGATGATGGCCCTGCGGCTGCCATTCGCCGAGGTCGACTACCCGGCGGGCATCCCCGAGGCCATCGCCCGCGAGGCCGTGGACGACTTGGCGAGCGCCGGCCGCACGCCGAGGAGGCGCCTCCGCATCGTGCTCTTCGCCCAGGGCGCCCCCGGTGACCTCAGCCTTGCCCCCACCGACTCCGACGCCCTGGCCCGCGCCATCGACACCATCATCGGGGCCGCCCCGCGGCCAGCGCCGGTGATGCCCCAGGCCGTCCTCGACGAGTGGTCCTGGTGGGTTCAGGACGGCCGCCTCCATCAGGGCGCCAGGCTCCGGGCGACCGGCCTGGCGCCAGGGACCCAGCCCGCCGTGCTCGTCGATGGCCAACCTCTGCAGGGCCCCCTGCCGCGCGTGGGCGCTGACGGCACCCTCTTCGTGGCGCTGCCCCGGTGGGTGCAGAGCGCCACGGTGGACGGGATCCCGGCCCAGCCCGCGGCCGGCCCCACGCCATCGCCACCCCCAGGTGTGTAAGGTGATGGCATGCTCGTGTTGGGCGGCACCCGTTTCGTCGGCCGCGCCTTCGTTGAGGCCGCCCTTGCGGGCGGCCATATCCTGACCCTCTTCAACCCACCGTACGGGTTGGCCTCACGCCAGAGCGGGAGGCCGAGCTTCTGGCCTAATCCCCCCGCAGCTCGGCCAGCGCCGCCAGGTCAGCCGACGCCGCCCGCGCCAGCAGACTGTCGTCCGTGCCGACGGCCACGAAGCGGAAGCCCTGGCGCAGCCGCAGGGCCGCCTCGGCCGCGTCAGCCGCATGGAAGCCAGGCGCCACGCCCGCCGCTTTGCAGGCCGCCAGCACGCCCGCGTACGCCTCCTCCATCGCCGGGTCGCCCCGCCGCCGCCCGTACGAGGCTGAGAAGTCGTTTGGCCCGATGAAGACCACGCCCACCCCTGGCACGGTCGCGATGGCATCGGCCCGCTCGAGGTGGCGGACGTGCTCCGCCTGGACGATGAGCAGCACCTCGCGGTTGGCGGCCTCCAGGTACCCGGCCGCGTCCGTGTCCCAGCGCGCCGACCGCAGCCAGCCCCCGATCGAGCGCTGGCCCTCCGGCGGGTAGCGCGTGGCCGCCACCATGGCCGCCGCCTCCTCGGGCGAGTTGACCATCGGCACCAGGACACCCATCGCGCCAGCATCCAGCGCCCGCTTCACGTTCTCTGCCGTGCCCGATGGCACGCGCACGTAGGGCGCCACGCCGCGGCGGATGATGGCGCCGATCATGGCCGCCGCCGTCTCCCAGCTCGCCGGCGAGTGCTCGAGGTCGATCATCAGCCAGTCGTAGCCCCGCGTGGCCATCAGCTCCGCGACCAGCGGGCTCGCCGTCGTCAGCCAGGAGCCCAGGACGGCCCTGCCGGCGGCCAGCCGCTGCCGCACCCGGTTCTCAATCATTGGCCATACACCTCCGGGTTCACCACCGATGCTGGCCGCCGGCCCTGCAGCACATCCGCCACCGCCCGCGCCGCGGCCAGGCTCATGGCCTGGGCGGCCTCGCGGCTGGCCGAGGCCATGTGTGGGGTCAGGATGCACCGCGGCGCCTGCCGCAGCGGGTGCTCGGCCGGCAGCGGCTCGCTCTCGTACACGTCCAGGGCGGCGCCGCCCAGATGCCCCGTCTCGAGCGCCTCCACCACGGCCTGCGTATCCACCAGCCCGCCCCGCGCCGCGTTGATCAAGCAGGCCCCCGGCCGCATCATCGCCAGCTCCGCCGGCCCGATCAGGTGGCGGCTGGCCGCCGTGAGATTGGCATGCAGGGTGACGAAGTCAGCCTCCCGCAGCAGCCGGGCCAGGTCGCAGGCCTCAGCCCCCCGCGCGGCCACCGTCGAGGCATCCACCTGCGGGTCGTACGCCAGCACCCGCATGCCGAAGGCGTGGGCGCGTCTTGCCACCGCCGTGCCGATGCGGCCGAGGCCCACGATGCCCAAGGTTCGGCCCTGCACGTCCCAACCCATGAGCCGCGACCAGCCGCCCCGCCGCATCAGCGCGTCGGCCTCCGGGATGCGGCGCGCGAGCGACAGCATCAGGCCGAAGGTGAAGTCCGCCACGGCCTCCTCCAGGGTGCCGGGCACCGTCGCCACGACCACCCCGTGGCGGCTGGCCGCAGCCAGGTCGACGGCGTCGAAGCCCACGCCCCAGCGGGCCAGGACCTTCAGACCCGGGCAGGCCGCGAAAGCGGCCTCAGAATATGGCTCGGAGCCCGCAATCACCCCGGAGGCGCCCTGCAGTGCGGCGACCAGGTCCATGCCCGCCGGCCGGCGCACGACCTCCGCGCCCATGGCCGCCAGCGGGTCATCGGGCCCAGGTCCGTGCGTGAAGTACGCCGACGCCGTCACGACCACCCGCGCCAAAGCCCCCACCCCCGCGGGAGATATTCACCTGGGCGGAAGGGCCGGCCTGCCGCCCGCACGAAGCAGGCGGGTGGGAGTGTGAAATGTGCTGCCCCTATCCGCCAACCTCAGCATGCTGTTCACCGAGCGGCCCTTCTTGGAGCGGTTTGGGGCGGCTGCCGCCGCCCGCTTTGGTGCTGTCGAGTTCCAGTTCCCGTACGCGGAGGCGCCCCGGGAGGTGGCGGCCGCCCTGCGGGGTGCCGGGCTGAAGCTCGTGCTCTTCAACCTGCCGGCCGGGGACTGGGCTGGGGGCGACCGCGGCATCGCCGCCGACCCCGAGCGGGTGGACGAGTTCCGGCGGGGGCTGGACCTGGCCCGTTCTTGGGCGGATGCGCTGGACTGCCCACAGCTGAACTGCCTGGCAGGGCGGCGGGGCGACCTCCGCACGCTGGCGGAGAACGTCCGGGTGGCGGCTTCGACCCTGGCGCGGGACGGCAGGCGCTTGCTCGTGGAAGCGTGCAACCCCCTGGATGTGCCGGGGTTCCTGCTACCGCGGGCGGATGCCGCGGCGGAGGTCCTCTGCGAGAACGCCTGGCTGCAGTTCGACGTCTACCATGAATACCGCATCAGCGCGGGAGAAACCCGCGCTGACCATGAGCAGCGGGGTGCGGGGAACGTGGTGGAGACGTTCCGGCGGCTGGTGGGGCAGATCGGCCACGTCCAGGTGGCCGACTGCCCTGGCCGCCACCAGCCGGGGACGGGCGAGGTGAACTGGCCGTTCGTGCTGGCGGCCGTCGAGGCCGCCGGGTACCGGGGCCATGTTGGGCTGGAGTACGTGCCGGAACCGGACACGCTGTCGTCGCTGGCCGGGCTTGAAGGTGTAGGCTTCGGATTATGACCGATCTGTTGGCGCGGCTCACGGCCCAGCAGCAGAAGATCGCGGAGGCGCGCCCGTTGCCGGCGGAGACCCTGCGAAGCCTGATGGACGACTTCCTGATCCGCTTCGCGCACGAGACCACCGCCATCGAGGGGAACACCCTGACCCTGCAGGAGACGCAGGTCGTGCTCGAGCACGGCGTCACGGTCGCGGGTAAGACCCTGCGCGAGCACCTGGAGGTCGTCAACGTTCGGGGTGCGTGGGATCTGCTCCTGGATCTGGTGCGCGCGCCCCTGACCGAGGCCGCCATCCTCGACCTCCACCGCCTGCTGATGCAGGGGATTCTCGGCGACGAGGCGGGACGCCTCAGGACGGTGCCGGTCTTCATCCGCGGGTCGATGCACGTGCCGCCGAATCCGGCCCGAGTTGGCGAGATGATGAGTCGCTTCGTCGAAGACGTCCAGGTCCGGCCGGCCGGCGAGCACCCCGTGCGCTTCGCGGCCCGCGCCC
>DATLTP010000241.1:0-2344 GCA_035533535.1 Bacillota bacterium
CGCGTCCGCGGCCGTCCATGCTGATCCGCACCCCTGCCCCCTCAACCAGACTCACGTAGGCGCCACTGGTGAACTGACTGCCCTGGTCGCTGTTGAGGATCCCCGGCCGGCCGCGCGTGAAGCCACGCTCAACCGCCGCCAGCACGAACCCGGGCTCCAGCGAATCGGCCAGTTCCCAAGCCACCACATAACGCGAAAACCAGTCCATCAGCGCCACCAGGTACATCCACGTCCGCCGCAACCGGATGTACGTGATGTCGATGCCCCACACCGCGTCGGGCGCGGTGATGGCCAGTCCGCGCAGCAGATAGGGGTGAATCTGCGCCTGCTGGCGCCGACGGCTGAGATTGGGCCCAGGGTAGATTGCCGCGATGCCCATGTCCCGCATCAGGCGCTGCACGGCCTTACGGTTGGCCGCCAGCCCTTCCCGGCGCAGCAGCGCCGCGATCCGCCTCGACCCCAGAAACGGCCACCGCGTGTAGATCTCATCGATCCGGCGCCGTAGCGCCAGCTCCTCGGCGGGGGGCGGCACCGGCCGGTAGTACAGCCCCGATCGGTTCAGTCCCAACAGCCGCGCCTGGCTTGCCAGCGGCAACTCCGGCTCCTCACGCTCCAGCAAGGCAGCTTCCGCCAGACGGTGACGGCCGGCGAGCTCAAGCGCGAGCGCCACCCTCAGGTCAGCCCCCTGCCCGAACGCGGCCCGATGATCCCGCCGACAGCGCTCAACCAGATCTCCGGGCTGCAACGCCGCGCCCGCCAAGCCACACCGCCAAGCCCCGTCGCCTTCGCCGCCGCCAGTTCGGCCGCGCCGGCTGGGTTCGCCGAGGTCTTGGCCGCGGTCCTCGGCCGCCCCCTGCAGCCCCGTGAGTTGCAGATCGTACGCCGTCACTGGCAGCGCTACGGACCCTTCGACCCGCAGATCTGGCTGCCCGTGCTGACCCACTTCGTCGCGCAAAAGGGCGCCGGCCACCACATCGCCGTCTATCTCGATCTCTGCCGAGCCGAGGCGGTTCTTCGATGAGGGCCTTCACCAAGGAAATCAGCGAACTGCTGCCCACATCGCAATTGCCAGAACTGCACGCCCGCCTCCGCCACACCCTGGATCAGTGCGGCCTGATGCTGATCACTGGCGAGCCCGGTGTCGGCAAGACGGCCGCCGTCAGATCCTTCTGTCAGGGGCTTGACCCGACGACCTGCGCGCCGCTCTACCTGGCCGATCCCACCCTGAGCCCCCGCGCCCTCTACCGCCTGTTGGCCGACCAGTTGGGCCTTGAGGCTCCCTGGTCGGCCAGCGAGTGCGGCCGCTTGGTCCGATCTGCGCTGCTGGCCCGCCGCCAGGCCGGTGCGGTTCCGCTTCTGCTCCTGGATGAGGCCGACGAGCTCCCCCTGGCCACCCTCGGCGAGTTGCGGGTGTTGCAGAACGCGGACATGGACAACCGCTCCCCGGCCGCCATCGTGCTCATCGGCGCGCCCTTGCTGCGCCAGCGCCTGCGCCTGGTGACCCTGGCCGCCCTCGCTCAGAGGGTCACCACCAGCTACCACCTGGTCGGGCTCACCGCCGCCGAGACCGCCGCCTACATCGACCTGCAGTTGGGCTTGGACGGTACTCCCGCCATCACCTTTACTCCCGCGGCCATCGACGACGTTTTCCATCTCACCCGCGGCGTGCCCCGCCTCATCAACCGACTGTGTCAGACCGCCATACTGGCCGCTTCCGGCGGCGATCCGCCCCTGGTCGAGCCCCGCACCGTCAAGGCCGCGGCCATCGACTGCGGCCTGGCCTGACTCCACACAGAAAGCAGGTGGACCGCGTGCCCGACCTCTGCCTGGATCACCGCCGCCCCTTCGCCTTGGTGACCACCGTGCGTCGTTCCGGAACCCGCGCCACCCATGTGCATCCGCAGCTCGACCTCGACCTACCCGGCTACTCCCTGCGCCTGCGCTTCGCCGATGCCCACAGCCTGGCCCTGTTCTCCGAAGCCGTGGCCAACCTGGTCGCCGACTCCGTCAACTGTTCAACTCGCGGCGACGCCAACGTCCGTGTCCGTCTCGTCCAGCCCCGCCCCATCCAGCTCGTCCTGCCGTACTGACGCCGCCTCCCCGCGCCCCCAACGACGCCAACGCCCTCGTCAGATCACTCTGACGAGGGCGTTGCCATCTCGGCTCTCCGCCAGCCCATCTCCCGGCTCTTGCCACGGTCGATCGACCCAACCGACAATACCGGCCACACTCTCAATTTCCGTGAGCAGCCCTGTCCCAGATACCGTGCTCGCTAGCAGTTTCCGGGTCGGCCAGCCGCTCGCTGGTCACCTCGTCATCGTGTAGCATGCGCCCGATCGCGATG
>DATLTP010000242.1:0-6390 GCA_035533535.1 Bacillota bacterium
GCCGCCGGCGCGTCCTGACCCAGCATGGCGCGGACAGGGTTGCCCGGCACCAGGTGGATCAGGACGAACGCGACGGTGGCCACCCAGAAGACCTGGACGATCAGGTAGACCAGGCGCCGGAGCACATAGCGGGCCATCGCCCTACTTGCTCAGCCAGGTCTGGCGCAGCATGATCTGCGACCAGGAATCGGCGGACAGGTGCACGTAGCCGTTCACGTAGGACTGCGAGGCCTCGGCCTGCTCGCGCCGCACGAGCCACGTCATGGGCACGGTGTCGAGGACGCGCTTGTCGATCTGCGCGTAGATGGTCTGGCGCTTGGCCGTGTCGAGGGTCTGCCGGCCCTGGACCAGCCACTGGTCGATCTGCGGGTCGTCGTAGTGGATGTCCTTGGGCAGGGTGCCCTCCTTGCCCGACAGGAAATTGGTCAGCGAGTCGGGGTCGGTGTAGGCGAGGGCCGAGCCCCAGACGTGGGCCGGGTACGTGCCGGCCGCCACCGTCTTGAGGAAGATCTGCCACTCCTGCAGGTCTAGCTGGGCGTCGATGCCGACGTCCTTGAGCAGGGCCTGAGCGGCCTGGGCCGGGCCCGAGATCACCGTGTAGGTCGAGGTGCTCAGGACCTTGGTCTTGAAGCCGTTGGGGAAGCCGGCGGCCGCCAGCAGCGCCTTCGCCTTGTCCGGGTTGTACGCGTAGGTGCTCTGGATGCTGGGGTCGTAGCCGATCCAGCCCTGGGGGATCAGGCCACCGTTCATGGGCGCCCCGAAGCCCTGGAAGGCCGTCTGGGCGATGACGTCGCGGTTCATGGCGTAGGCGCAGGCCTGGCGCACCCGCAGGTCGTCGAACGGCTTCATCGTCTGGTCGAAGGCGAGCCAGCCGACGCCGATCTCCTCGTCGCCATACATCTTCAGCTTGGGATTGGACTTGATGGCCCCCATCTGCGTGTACGGCACGTAATCCATCATGTCGACGTCGCCCGAGAGCAGCGCCGTCGTCCGCGCATTGTCGTCGGGCTTCGGGAAGAACGTGATGCCGTCGAGGTAGGGGAGCCCCGGCTGCCAGTAGTTGGGGTTCTTCTTCAGGGTGATCTGCACGCCCGGCTGGCGGCCGCCGAAGGTGAAAGGGCCGGTGCCCATGGGCGCCGTCTTCAGATCGTGGCCGCTCGTATACTTGCGGTTCACGATCGCCGAGTTGACGTCGGCGATGACGTACGGGAATACGGCGTTCGGGGTTGAGAGATGGAAGACGATCGTGTTGGGGTCCGGGTTGTCGATCTTGCTGATGCTCTTGAAGCGGCCGGCGTTGTAAGCCCCCACGCTGGGGTCGGCGATGCGCTGGAAGGTGAACAGCACGTCATCGGCCGTCAGCGGGTCTCCGGTGTGCCACTTGACGCCCTGGCGCAGCGTGAACTGGTACGTCTGCGGGTCGACGGCCTTCCAGTCCGATGCGAGGCCGGGGATCATCTTGCCGGTCTTGTCATAGGTGAGAAGGGCCTCGTAGATCATGTTCTTGGCGTCGGCCGCCGCGGCCCCGGTCGAGACGTGGGCGTCAAAGTTGACGATGTCGGCGGACAGGCCGTAACGGAGGGTGCCGCCGGGCTTGGGCGTCCCGCTGGCGGCGGCGCTCACCGTGGAGCTGGCGGCAGTGCCGCCCGTGCTGGCGGTCCCGGTGCTGCCGCCGCCCGCCGCCGAGGTGGAGGCGGTGCTGCCGCCGCCGCAGGCGGCCAGAAGGGCGGAGAGGCCCAGGGCGCCGCCGGTGCCGGCGGCCAGGCGCAGGAGCTGGCGGCGGTTGAGACGTGGGAACTCGTTCATCCGATTACCCCCAGTACTGTCAGAGCGCGGTCCGGAGCCGTTGGCGGAAGTTCTCGATATGGGCGCCGGCGCAAACCCGCGCCGCCGGCTCATCCCCTGCCACGATGGCGGCCATCAGCGTCCGGTGGTGGTTGGCCGCGCTGGGCGGCCCCGCCACCCGGAAGCCGAGGTGCCAAAAGCGCATGGACAGGATGTTGACGTGCTTGTTGGCCCTGGCCAGGTGCACATTGCCGCAGGCGTCGGCCACGGCGTCATGGAAGCGCAGGTCGCTGTCGACGTAGGCGTCCACGTCGCCGCTGCGGGCGGCGCGGTCGGCCGCGTCGACGGCTTCGGCCAGGGCCGCCGCCAGATCCGGGTTGGAGCCGTGGGCCGCGCGCGCTGCCACGTCCGGCTCCAGCACGAGGCGGGCCTCGATCAGCTGGTGGAGGTCGCCCAGGTCCAGGGGCGCCACGATGGTCGCCCGCCTGGGCATCACCATGACCAAGCCCTCGTGCTGCAGGCGCGCGATCGCTTCGCGCAGCGGGGTGCGACCCACGCCCAGATCGGCAATGAGCTCCTCTTCGTCCAGCCGCATGCCGGGCGGCAAGCGCAGGCTGACGATGCGCGGGCGCAGCACGTTGTATGCGGTGTCGCTCAGCCGGGGCTGCGGGCGCGTGACGGCCGTCGGAGCCTCACCTCCGGAACCGGCCTCGAGCGCGACAGCGCGCGCGGCCTGATATATCAACCTCGATCAAGCCGATACGCCACGTCGTTGGCAATCCCTTCAGGCAGGTTCGTCCGCGCGTGGATGAAGCAGGCAGGTCAGGGCGAACGGGCGCCCGTCCGGCCGCTCCATGGCGCGCAGGTCGTCCATCAGCTCCCAGATGCGAGCCCGTGCCCGTCCCTCGTCCTCCGGGCGCAGCCGCACCGTCAGCCGCGCCGCGTCGTAGTCGGCGCCCGTCGGGCCAAACTGCTCCAGGGCCGCCTCGTACTCCGCCAGGGCCGCGGCCAGCATGCCGCCCGCCCGCGGCTCGCCCGCCGATCGCGGATCGCCGCGCTCCAGGAGAAAGCGCCGCGCCACAGGCTCGTAGTACTTTTCGACGACGCCGCCCACCACGCGGCTCTCCCCACGGCGGACCAGGCCCGCCGCCAGAAGCTGGCGCACGTGAAAGAAGGCCTTGCTGGGGGAGGCGCCCAGCGCCTCCGCGAGCTGCAGGTTGGTGGCCGGGCCCTGGGCCAGAATGTCCAGCATGCGCAGCCGGATCGGGTGGCTGAGGGCATGGACCTGGGCCGCTTCGTGGATCTCCATGAGCTCTTGCATGGATGGGCACATTCTTCAATCACGTCAACAATCCTTGTATCCGACGGCCATCCTCCGTCGGAATGCGACGGGCTCGGCCGCATCCAGCGCCGCAAGCACCGAGCGGGGGCGGAGGGGCGCGTACCGGCCACGGCGCGTCCGCCGACCGGCCAGGCGCCGCGCGGCCAGGCCGGACATAGCCTGCGTCCAGCACGCCGTCAGGGCGTCAGGGCAGCATGGGGGTGGCACGGAAAGTGATCGAGGAGCCGGGACGGGTGGCGGCGCTGGCAGCGCTGGCCGAGCGGTGGGAACGGGAGGACGCCGGGCCGGAGCGCATGATCGCCTGGGTGGGGGAGCGGTTCGGCACCGACGCAGTCCTCGCGTGCAGCTTTGGGTCGGAGGATTGCGCGCTGGTCGATATGATCGCCCGCACCTCGCCGCGAATCGGGATCTTCTATTTGGACACGGGCCTGTTGTTCGAAGAGACGCTGGCGACGCGCGACCGGCTGCAGGAGCGCTACGGCATCCGGCCGATCGCCTTCCGGCCCGAGCTGACCGTGGCGGAGCAGGCCGACGTGTATGGCGAGGCCCTGTGGGCGCGCGAGCCCGATCGCTGCTGCGAGATGCGCAAGGTGCGGCCGCTGGCGGCGGCGCTGGCCGGCCGGCTGTGCTGGATCTCCGGCCTGCGGCGCGACCAGGCGCCGACGCGCGCCGGGACGCCCCTCATTCAATGGGACGCGCGCTTCCGGCTCGTGAAGTGCAACCCGCTTGCGCGCTGGACCTCGGAGGACGTGTGGGAGTACATCCGGCTGCACGACGTGCCCTATAACCCGATGCACGACCGCGGCTTTCCCAGCATCGGCTGCTGGCCGTGCACGCGGGCGGTGGCCGCTGGGGAGGACCCACGGGCCGGGCGCTGGTCGGGGACGGGCAAGACCGAGTGCGGGCTGCATCTGCCGGGTGCAGCGGACGGGCGCGGGACGGCGCACGCGGTGGCGGTCGGTGGGGATGCGGTGCCCGGCGATGGGCCGCATTCCGCAACGGTGGCCGCGCCCGCGGACGGCGCCGAGGAGTTGAGCCGATGAGCCTGGAGGCGCCGGGCGCCGGGCTGGGGACGCGGCTGCCCGCCCCAGGCGGCGGCCCAGCGGCGGATCAGCTGCCCGCGGCCCACGGCGGGCGCCTGCTGCCGCGCCTGGTGGCTGAGCCGGGCGAGGCCGCGGCGGGGATCGCCCGCACGGCGGAGATGCGCGCCCTGCACGTGCAGGGGCGTGCCCTGGACGATTTGGAGCTCCTGGCCTCGGGCGCCATGAGCCCGCTCGCTGGGTTCATGGACGCCGAGCAATACCGCGCCTGCGTGGAGCGCATGCGCCTGCCGGGCGGCCTGATCTGGCCCGTGCCCGTGACCCTGCCCGTGCCGGAGGCGGAGGCTGCGGCCTGCCGCCTGGGTTCGGAGGTAGCCCTGGTGGGCGGAGATGGCAGCCTTGCCGTCATGACGGTCGAGGACCGCTTCCGGCGCGACCTGCTGTGGGAGGCGCGCGGCGTCTACCGGACGGAGGATCCCCGCCATCCCGGCGTGTCCGCGCTGCTGGCGGAGTCGCCGGTCTGCCTTGGCGGTCCCGTCAAGGTCCTGCGGCGCCGGGCGGCCCGCGACCCACATGAGCTGGACCCCGGCGAGACGCGGGCCATATTCGCGGCCCGGGGCTGGCGGAGCGTGGCGGCCTTTCAGAGCCGCAACCCGGCCCACCGCGCCCATGAGTACCTGCAGAAGTGCGCCCTGGAGGTCTGCGACGGGCTGCTCCTGCACCCGCTTGTCGGGCACACCAAGGGGGACGACATCCCGGCGGACGTGCGGCTGCGCTCCTACGAGGTCCTCATCGCCGGCTACTACCCGGCCGAGCGGGTGGTGCTGGGCGCCTTCCCCGCGCCCATGCGGTACGCCGGCCCGCGAGAGGCCGTCTTCCACGCCATCTGCCGCAAGAACTACGGCTGCAGCCACTTCATCGTTGGCCGCGATCACGCGGGCGTTGGCGACTTTTACGGCCCGTTCGACGCGCAGCGCCTGGTGCAGGATGTGGCAGGCGAGGTCGGCGTCACGCCCCTGGCCTTCGAGCACGCGTTTTATTGCCGCCGTTGCGGCGGTATGGCCACGACCAAGACCTGCCCGCATCCAGCCGCCGACCATGTCACGCTGTCGGGGACGGCCGTGCGGGCCATGCTGCGGCGGGGCGAGCTGCCGCCCCCCGAGTTCACCCGTCCGGAAGTCGCGCGCGAATTGGCCCAGAGATGGCTGCCATAACGGGCTCCGCGGTCCGAATGCAGGAAAGATGCTAAATCGGTCGAAACCGTTTCGGTGCGCCCGCGTCATGCGGGCGCACCGCCCCATGGTCCGGGAACAGGGGAGGCGATTGGGTGAAGAGACTCGGTTTCGGCCGTCTCGCCGCAGCGGTTGGCACATGCGCCATGCTTGTGCTGACCGCTTGCGGCGGGAGTGCGGCGCCAGCCGCGCCGGCCAGCGCGACGGCGACGGGGTCCGCGACGGGCGCCGCGGCCAAGAGCGCCGGCCCCTCGACGGTGACCATCTTCCAAGCTACGGCGCCGTCCACGGACTTCAATCCGCTGATCGTGAGCAGCGCGTACAACACCGACATCGACGGGCTGATCTACGACAACCTGCTCTCCCTGGACAGCAAGCTGGGCTACACCCCCTGGATGGCGTCCTACGACATCGGCAACAACGGCAAGCAGGTCACCTTCCATCTGCAGCCGGGCATCAAGTTTCAGGACGGGACCACGCTCACGTCCAAGGACGTGGCGGCCACGTTCGACTTTATCTTCAACCCGGACTTTCCGGGTCCGATCCTGGGCCGGTACACCGCCCTCGCGGGCGGCCAGGCCTATTCGGACAAGCTGAACGCCCTGGTCGCCCAGGCGACGCCGCCGAAGGGCGGCGGCGCGGCGAAGATCACGCACGCTCAGTTCGAGCAGCAGGCCCAGCCGCTTTACCAGGTGTGGCTGAAGGGCGGGGCCATCCAGACGCCCGATGACCAGACGGTCGTCTTCAACCTGGACACCGTCTACGCGCCGATCCTGCAGTACGTCGGCCTGACCCCGATCGAGTCGGCGGCCCAGATCAATGCGCTGACGACCCCCGATCAGGTCGCCAACGCCGACAAGGCCGACCTGTCCACCCACCCGATGGGCACCGGGCCGTTTTCCTTCGTGAAGTACCAGAACGGCCAGTTCACCCAGCTCCAGGCCTTCCCGGGCTACTGGAAGGGCGCGCCGAAGATCCAGCAGGTCATCTT
>DATLTP010000243.1:0-6639 GCA_035533535.1 Bacillota bacterium
CGCCATCGTGGCGGCCCTGGAGAAGACGATCGCCGGCAAGGTCGTGACCTACGACTTCGCCCGCCAGATGGAGGGCGCGCGCGAGGCCAAGACCTCCGAGTTCGGGGACGCCATCATCCGCAACCTCGGATAAAGGTCCGGCGCGGCACCATGTCGCGGTCCACGAGCACAAGATCGGCAGCGTGGCCAACAGCCACGCTGCCGATTTCCGTTTCCAGCCCCAGTGCCCGTGCGGGGTTGAGGCTGGCCATCCGTACCGCCTCGTGCAGGGGCACGCCCACTTCCCGCACCATCGTGCGGACGCCGGCGTAGAGCGGGCTCACGCTGCCGGCAATGCTGCCATCCGGAAGCGTCGCCTTGCCAGCGCGCACCGTGACGGGACGGCCATCCAGGTCATGGGTGCCCTCTGGCATGCCGGCCATCGCCATGGCGTCGGAAACGAGGATGATGCGGTCGGTGCCCTTGGCCCGCCACATGATCTTCAGCACGGACGGGTGCACATGCACGCCGTCGGCGATGACCTCGCAGTCCAGGGTGTCGCGCGCACGCGCGACACCCAAGGTCCCAAGCGTCCTATGGTGCAGCCCCGCCATGGCGTTCGCCGTGTGGGTGGTCTGATGGACCCGGCTGAGGTCGGTGGCTTCGGTATGGCCGGCCGAGATGCGCACGCCCCGCAGCATGTCGATCAGCACGCCGGCGCCCGGCATCTCCGGCGCGAGGGTCACCATCTTGATCCAGCCGCCGCCGGCTTCGAGGAGGGCGCGCAGTTCCACCGGATCCGGCAGCCGCGTGGACTCCTGGGCACCCTGCCGCTTCGGGTTGAGGAAGGGACCCTCCAGGTGAATGCCGAGGAACTGCGGCTGGCCCGCTAACGTGCGAAGCCGGCGCACAGCGGCCAGCGTCTCGTCCGGCGGTCGGGTGATGACGGTCGCCAGGACGCCGGTCACGCCCCAACTCATCATCGTGGGCAGCAGCCCACGGTGGTCTTGATGAAAGTACCGGCCGCCGCCGCCGTGGACGTGAAGGTCGATCAGCCCTGGCCAGAGCGTCCACTCCGGGAACGACAGGATCCTGTCTGCGCGCAGCGCGTCGGCAGGACCCAATTCCGCAATGTGTCCGTCTGCGACGGCCACGCCCCATCCTCGCGCCACCCGGTCGGGGAGCACGAGCGCCCGGGGCAGGACGATCAAGTTATGTGAGCTGCTTGCCAACAGCGGCTTCGATTTCGCCATCCTGGGGCATGCGCTTGGTGACACTCTTATCAAACACCGTGTCGCCGCCCACCATCACCTCGAAGCGCCCGCCGGTGACAGGAATCAGGTGAAACGCGGCGATCTTGGCGCCGTGCTGGGAGAGGACTTCGGCCGCCACACGGGCGGCTGCGAGCTGGTACCCTCACTCCCAGCAGTAATTGACCGTGATCTCCTTCTTCATGGACGCACCTCCCCGGGGCCAGTATACCGCGGCAGGGTTTGGCCGCACGGGCGCGAAGGCCACCCTCGAGGGGAGCGGGGTCGTTGAAGGAACCGGTCAGGATCGAGAGCGCGCCGAAGCCCAAGGGGCCGTATTCCCAGGGCTGGCGGGCGGGAGACTTCGTGTACACGGCGGGGCAGGGCGCGACCGACCCGGCCACGGGCGAGTACCCGGGGCCGGATATCACATCGCAAACGCACCAGGTGCTGAAAAACATCGAGACCATCCTCGGGGCGGCCGGGGCGAAGATGGGCGACGTCATCAAAATCAACGCCTTTCTGGCGGACATCCGCGACTTCGACGCCTTCAACGCGGCCTACCGCCAGCACTTCGCCGAGCCCTACCCCTCGCGGACCACCGTGGGCGCGCAGCTCTCCCACGGGCTGAAGGTCGAGATCGAGGCGATCGCATACGTCGGACCTCGCTAGGCACCGCTTCGACGAGCTGGACACGCCGGCATGGCTCTGCGACCTCGATGTCGCGGAGGCCAATCTGCAGCGGATGCAGGAACGTGCCAATGCGGCCGGCGTGCGGCTGCGGCCGCACACCAAAACGCACAAGAGCGCCCACTTCGCCCGGCGGCAGGTTGCCCTCGGCGCCACCGGCATCACCGTCGCCAAGCTGGGCGAGGCCGAGATCATGGCCACGGCAGGCATCGAGGACATTCTGCTGGCCTACCCGCTGGTCGGGCCGCTCAAGCTGGCGCGGCTGAAGGACCTGCTGCTGCGGGTGCCGCGCTTCACCTGCGCCGTGGACAGCCTCGAGGTGGCCGCCGGCATCTCGGAGGTGGGCACGGCCCTTGGCCGGCGCGTCCCGGTCTACCTGGAGGTCGACAGCACGGACTCGCGGCGTCTGGGACTTCAGCCCGGCGAGCCGGCCGTCGCCATGGCGGAGCGGATCCGGGCCCTGCCCGGGGTGGCGCTGGTGGGCCTGATGCACCACGCCGGCATCTCGTACTCGGCGGCGGATCAGGCGGCCATCCGCGACCTCGCCGTCCGCGAGGCTGCGGGGCTCGCCGAGACGGCCAAGGCCATGGGCGGCGGGCTGCAGGTCTCGGTCGGCTCGACGCCAACGGCCAGCTACCTTGACCTCGCCGGCAGGGCGGGCGCCACCGAGGCGCGGCCCGGCACGTACATCTTCAACGACCGCACCGAGATGCAGCTCGGCGCGGCCCGCCTGGAGGATGTGGCCCTGAGCATTCTCGCCACCGTGGTCAGCCGGCCGGCGGCAGACCGCGTGGTGGTCGACGCGGGCAGCAAGACCCTGACATCGGACAGCTTCCGGGGCGGCACCGGCTTCGGTGAGGTCTGGGGGCACCCGGACCTGCGCCTGGCACGGCTCTCCGAGGAGCATGGCGTGATGGAGGTCCCCGCCGATTGCGACCTGGCCGTGGGCGACCGGCTGGAGATCATCCCGAACCACGTCTGCCCGTGCGTCAACCTGACCGATGAGCTGGTGGGCGTGCGCGGCGGCCGCCTGACGAGCCGCATCTCCGTCGACGCCCGCGGGCGCGTGCGCTGATGGCCGCCCGGCGCCCGCCCGAACTGCAGCTCACGCCCCTGCAGCCGGGCGATGATGAGTTCCGCCAGACCATGTGGCGGTACTGGCGCGAGCTGGGCGTCGACCCCAATCCCCTCTGGGCGGCACGCTACATTGCCCGGATCGACTCCGAACAGGGGAGTGACCGCTTCACCTTCTGGTGCAGCACGGGCGCGGAGCGGTGCGGCTTCGCCATGGTGCGAATGCAGCCGGACTGGCTGCTGCCCGAGCGCACCATTGGCTACATCGCGGAGTTCTATGTCTTTGCGGCCTTTCGGCGTAAAGGCGTGGGCAGGGTGATGGCCGAGCGCATGATCCAATTCGCGCGCGACCGGGGCGCCGAGGACGTGGAACTGGACGTGCTCCCGACCAACCGCCGCGGGATGCAGTTCTGGCAGGCGTTGGGCTTTGCGCTATCGCACCACCACATGCGCCTGGCCCGGTGAAGGTGCTGATCGCACCCAACGCCATGCGCGGCGCCGCAGACGCCATGTCCGCGGCGCTGGCCATCCAGCGTGGCGTGCTCAGCACGCCGAGCCCGCCCGAAGTGGTCGACCTCTGTCCGGTGGCCGATGGCGGGGATGGGACCGCTGAGTGCATCATCGCTGCGACAGGTGGCGGCTGGAACAGCCGCCGCGTCCGCGGCCCTCTCGGCTCGCCGGTGGCAGCCCGGTACGGGGTCGTCGGCGACACCGCCGTGATTGAGATGGCGGCGGCGTCCGGCCTTCGGCTGGTGTCGCGCCGCGATCCCCTGCGGGCGTCCACCTTTGGTACGGGCGAACTGGTGCGTGACGCCCTCGAACGTGGGTTCAAGCGCATCATCATCGGCCTCGGCGGCAGCGCTACAAACGACGGCGGCCGCGGCCTGGCCGAGGCATTGGGGTGGCAGTTCCTGGACCAGGCGGGACGCCCGCTGCCAGAAGGAACCCTGGCGCTCGCCCAGCTCGCGCGTGTGGAGCCAGGCCCCCTGCTGGAAGCCGAAGTCATCGCCGCCTCGGATGTGGATAATCCCCTGACCGGCCCCATGGGGGCTTCCGCCGTCTTCGGCCCGCAAAAAGGAGCCGACGTGCAAGCCGTGGAACGCCTGGATGCGGCGCTGGCCCGGCTGGCTGAGGTGGTGGCGCCAGGCCTGGCAACGCGTCCGGGCGCTGGCGCCGCAGGCGGGCTGGGGTTCGGGCTCATGGCCTTTGCGGGCGCCCGCCTCGAGGCGGGCGCAGACCTCTGCCTGCGGACGGTCCACTTTGCCGAGCGGGTGCGGGACGCGGACCTGGTGATCACGGCCGAGGGCCGGGTCGATGCTCAAACGACCCGGGGCAAGGCGCCGCTCGCGGTGGCCCGGGCGGCCGGCGGCGTGCCGGTGGTCTGCCTGGCCGGTGCTGCGCCTAACGAGGCGGACCTGGGCGAGCTGTATGCGGCGGGCATTACCGCAGTGATGCCGATCGCCCCGGGACCCATCACGTTGCAGGCTTCGATCGCCCAGACCAGCGAATTACTGGCCGACGCGGCGGCACGGGCTTGGCGGCTGTTCGCCGCCGGGAGGCATACATGAGACGCGCTTCACTCTTTGTCACCTGCTTGGTCGACCTTCTCCGCCCGGAGATCGGCGAGGCCGCCGTGCGCGTGCTCGAGCGCCAGGGCGTGCATGTGGACTTTCCGGCGGAGCAGACCTGCTGCGGGCAGGCGCACTACAATGCCGGGTATCGCGGCCAGGCCAAGGCGATGGCCCAGCACTTCTGCGACGTCTTCGCCCACAGCGAGGCCATCGTGGCCCCGTCGGGGTCGTGCGTCGCCATGGTCAAGCGCCATTATCCAGAACTGGTCGGCCAGACGGACATCCCAGCCCGGACATGGGAGCTCACCGGCTACCTCCGCCACGTGGTGGGCGTCGAGGATGTTGGGGCGGAGCTGCCAGCGGAAGCCGCCTACCATGGCTCGTGCCACCTGCAGCGGGAGCTTGGGACGGGGGAGGATCCGCGCGCCATGCTCGGTCACGTTCAGGGGCTGCGCGTGACCGAGCCCGCCGACGCCGATCAGTGCTGCGGCTTCGGGGGCACGTTCGCCATGACCCAGTCCGCCATCAGCACGGCGATGGCCGACGCCAAGATCGAGCGGATCCAAAAGACCGGGGCTCCGCTCCTCATCGGCGCCGACGCCGCCTGCCTGCTGCACCTGGAGGGCCGGCTGCGGCGCCAGGGCTGCGACACCTGCGTCATGCACATCGCCCAGGTGCTCGACCACGGCCCGGAGGGGGGCGGCGCCGATGCCCATCGCGCATGAGCCGCAGACCACCTTCGCCGAGCGCGTCACCATCGCCCTGGACGACATCCGCCTGCGCGAGAACATCACGCGGTCGACGACCAGGTTCGCCGCCCAGCGCCTGGCGGCCCTGGGCCAGCTCGAGGACGCCCCCGGCCTGAAGGCCCGCGGCCGCGCCATCCGGGCGGACGCCATCGCCCGGCTGGATGAGCTGCACGAGCAGCTGCGCCAGAACATCGAATCCAGGGGCGGCCACGTCCACCGGGCGGCAGAGCCCTCCGCGGTCACGCGGCTGGTGGTCGAGATCGCGCGCGCCCATGGCGCGCGCCGCGTTGTGAAATCGAAGTCGATGGTCTCCGAGGAAGTGGCGCTCAATGACGCCCTGGCCGAAGCCGGCATCGAGTCCCTGGAGACCGACCTCGGCGAATACATCATCCAGCTGGCCGGGGAGATGCCGGCCCACCTGATCGCGCCCGCCCTGCACAAATCGCGGGCGGAGGCGGCCGAGCTCCTGGGAGCGCCGGCTGACACAGAGGCGGAGGCGCTGACGGCCCTGGCCCGGGCCCGGCTGCGCGAGCGGTTCCTTGCGGCCGACATCGGCATCACCGGCGGCAACTTCCTGGTGGCGGACACCGGCGGGGTGGTCATCGTCACCAACGAGGGCAACGACCGCATGTGCACGTCGCTGCCGCGGGTGCACATCGCCATCGTCGGCGTGGAGAAGATCATCGCCCACGCGGCGGACCTGCCCGACATGCTGTGCCTGCTCACTCGCAGCGCCACGGGCCAGAAGATCTCGGTGTACGTCAGCCTGATCGACGGACCGCGCCAGGCTGGGGAGACGGACGGGCCGGAGGAGTTCCACCTCATCCTCCTGGATAACGGCCGCACGCGGCTGCGGGGCACCTCGCACGAAGAGGTGCTTTACTGCATCCGCTGCGGGGCCTGCCTCAACGTCTGCCCCGTCTACCGCCAGATCGGCGGGCACGCCTACGGCAGCGTCTATCCCGGTCCCATCGGCGCCGTGCTTTCGCCGCTGCTGGACCCCGCCTTTGCGGTCCTGCCGAAGGCCAGCAGCCTCTGCGGGGCCTGCTGGGAGGCATGCCCAGTCGGCATCCACCTCCATGACCAGCTGGTGGAGCTGCGCCAGGAGGGCGCCGCAAAGGCGCCACGGTCTCAGCGGCTGCTGTTCGCGGGCTGGGCGGCGGCATGGAGCAGCGCCGCCGCCTACAATGCCTTCTTTCGGGTTGGCCGAGCGCTCCAAGGCGTGCTCCCGCATCACGGCGGCTGGATCTCCCGGGCGCCAAGCCTCCTCGGAGGCTGGACGTCCTCGCGCGACCTGCCGCCGATTGCGGGCAGGACCTTCCGCGA
>DATLTP010000244.1:0-10924 GCA_035533535.1 Bacillota bacterium
GACGCTCCAGGTCCTCCAGGTGCGCCTGCGCGAGCCGCGCCTGACCCAAGAAGCCCATCTCCATGGTCCAGATCTTCTGCAGCATGCTCAGGCGGGTCAGGAAGTCGCCGAAGTTGTTGGCGCCCAGCAGCACGCCCAGGAAGGAGACCGAGCCGTTCTCATCGATGGTGCGCAGGCCCTCGTCGGCCTTATGTTGATCTGAGGCCACGACGACCTTGGCCGCGGCGACCTCCTGCTCGCGCTTGGCCAAGACCGCCTCCGCCTGCTGCTGTTGGTCGGCCAGACCCTTGAGGCGGGCGGCGCCCGAGCGCAGGGCGACCTCCGCGCGCACGAGCACGCCGTGGGCGATGTTCCAGGCCTGCATGGCGGAGTCGTAGTGGTTTTGCGCCGTCGAGAGCTGGACGGCCACCGTCTGCGCCTGGGCCCGATAGGTGCCGAGCTGGTCGGCGAGAGCCGTCGGGGCGAGGCAGCCGAATAGGAGCGTGCCGGCCAGCCCTGCCGCGATCAATCGCCTCACGCGCTCCGATCCCCCCTCCAGCCCCGACGGGTGCCCGTTCGACGCGGTTCGCCGTCTCGGGGGGCAATCCTCCAAAACCTGTGGGGTGCACATCGCGGCACAAACGCGACCGGCCCGTGATGCGCGACGGCAAGTCCGCTATACTCATCGGGTGCGAACGGTCAATGATGAACCCCTGCTGCCCGTCCCGGGGGATGATGTACCGGCGACCTATCGGGGCTACGTGCTGGATCCGTTTCAGCGCCAGGCCCTGGCGGCCATCAGTGCGCAGCGGAGCGTGCTGGTCTCGGCGCCGACTGGCACCGGCAAGACGCTGATCGCCGATTACCTGGTGGAACGCGCCGCAGCCGCGGGCCGGCGGGTCATCTACACCGCCCCCATCAAGGCCCTCTCCAATCAGAAGTACGAGGAGTACTGTGGCCTGCTCGGCCGCGACCGCGTCGGCATCGTCACAGGCGATGTCGCCGTACGGCCCGATGCCCCGCTGTGCATCATGACCACGGAGATCCTGCGCAACCAACTGATCACCGGTGATGAGCGGCTGCAGGACCTCGCCTGGGTGGTCTTCGATGAGATCCACTACATCGCCTCGGACAGGGGGATCGCCTGGGAGGAGAGCATCATCCTGCTCCCCAAGGGCACGGGCCTGCTGGGCCTCTCCGCGACGATCGGCAACCTGGATGCCCTGGCCGCGTGGATTCAGGAGACCACCGGCGCACCGGTGACCCGGGTGAAGGAGACGCGGCGGGCCGTGCCGCTGGCGCTCCGCTATGTGACGCCGGACGGGGTGGCGACGTTTGCGGAGGCGCAGCACGGCAGCAGCGAACGGGAATGGGAGGGCAGGCGGCTCGGTCATCTGGAACTGGTCGCCGCCATGCAGCGCGAGCAGGCCCTGCCCGCCCTCTACTTCGTCTTCTCGCGGCTGGGGACCGAGGAGCGGGCCCAGGACGCCGCGCGCCACCACCAGTTCCTCGACCGTGGCCGGCAGCGCGAGATGGAGGCGGCGATCGCCGCGGCCCTCACACGCTACCCGGGTGCGCGGGAACTCCGCGGCCCGCTGCGCGAGTGCCTCCTGCGCGGGGTCGGCTACCACCACGCCGGGTTACTCCCGGCCACCAAGCGCGCGGTGGAGACGCTGTATGGCCAGGGCCTCATCCCGCTACTGTACTGCACCGAGACGTTCGCCGTGGGCGTGAACTATCCGGTGCGGGGCGTGGCCATGGAGAGCAGCCGCAAGTTCGACGGCACGGAGTTCCGCCCGTTGACCGTCCAGGAGTTCCAGCAGATGACCGGGCGCGCCGGACGCCGCGGCAAGGACCAGCGCGGGTTGGCCTTCATCGGCGTGGATGCGCGGGATCGCGGCGCCCTGCTCAATTATGGCACACTGCCGCTGGAACCGGTGCGCAGCCAGTTCTTCGTGACCGAGAGCACCGCCCTCAACCTGCTGCGGACGTTCGGGCGGGAACGCGCGCTGGATGTGCTCAGCCGCAACTTCCGCGAGTTCCAGCGCCGCCAGGAGGAGGCCGCCGAGCGCGAGCACCTCGACCAGCTGCTTGCCGAGCGCGAGGGGCTCTGGGCCCGGGGGTGCCCGCACCTGGGCACCGCGGCCTGTCCGCTGCACCGCCGCCACTTGCTGGTGCTACAGGCCGAGCAGCGCCACAAACGCCGCCATCGGCGCAACCGCCGGGCCCGCCTGGCCGTCGATCGGACACTGCTGGAGATCGAGGCCCAGTTGGCCACGGCGGAGGATTGCCCGAAGACCCCCGAGCCGTGCCGCCCACTGGTGGCGCCCTTTACCAAGCTCCAGACCCGGCTGGAGGCGGCGCAGGCCTCCCTGGTCGCCTCGGCTGAGCGCAGCCACTATCAGGCGGAGATGGACCGGGTCTGCGCCCTGCTCTCCCGCCTAGGCTACATCGAGGGGGAGCGTTTGCTCGCCCGCGGCGAGACCGCGCGCCACCTGCATGTGGAGCCCCTGTTGCTCACCGAGCTCATCTTCGATGGGTTTTTTCAGCGCGAAGGGGAGGACGTCATCGGCGCCGTCCTCGCCGCCATCGACTACGATGCCCGCCACGACGACGCCTGCATTGGTCTGCCCAAGGTCGCGGCGGTCAACGAAGTCGAGCGCCTGGCACGTCGGCTACGCGAACAGGGGGCCGTCGTGCGCTTCGATCCAGTCGTCGCGCCGCTCATTGCCGCCTGGAGCCAGGGGGAGCCCTTCAGCCTGCTCATCCGCCAGACGACCATTGCCGAGGGCGACTTCATCGGCGCGATCCGGCGGGCCATCGACCTGTTGCGCCAGCTGCGCAGCGCCGTGCGCGCCGATCCGACCCTGGCGGAGAAGTTCGCGCGGGCCTCCGCGCGCCTGGACCGCGATGAGGCGCAGGTGCTCTTCTAATCCGCCGGCGCAAGGGAAAGCGGCGACCCGGTCGATTGCCCGACCCGGACGCCGCCAGGGGCACGACGGAGAAGCAGGGCAACGACGCCAAAGTCGGTGCGCGCACCGAACCGGAGCCATGAAGGCCGTGGGGCAGCCGGGGCGCCCCACCCGTGGCCACCGCGGAGGGTTGCGCCACCGCGGAGGGTTGCGCCCGCGCGCAGCGCGCGGCCTTCACCTCGGCTGCGCAGCGCGCGGCCTTCACCTCCGCTATCGCCAAAGAGGACTTTTGCATCGGCCACCTAGACCGGCAGACTCTGGGCGAGTTGCTCCGGCCGCACATAGCTGCGGCCGTTGGGCGAGTCCGCCTCGGGCCCGCCAAAGAGCTTGTTGGCGAGCTTCCAATACCCGCGGACGTTGGCCTCCTGCGGCCCACCGGCGAGGACCGCCGTATCCAGGGCCTCCAGGAAGTAGCGGGACAGCGCCTCCGCGCCCCCCCCACTGAGGTAGACGACATCGAGGTCACGCACCGGCCACGCCGAGCGGATTTCGGTGAGGATCTTCTCCGCCACCGCCTGGTAGGCCTCATTGCGGATCTCGGTGATGTCGTGCACGGTGCCACCCAGACGCAACCGGCCCGCCCGGACGATGGGGTCCAGCTCATAGTTGCTCTTGGTGACGCCGAACTCGCGCTGCAGGCGCGTCGAGATCAGCGCGTAGGCCGCCGACATGCCGCAGGTGGTCGAGAAGCTCTGCCGATCGATGTAGTCGAGCCGGTCGGCCACCACGCAGTCGGCGGTGCGGAAGCCCACGTCGCAGATGCCGAGGCGGGCCTCCCCGAGGTCGAGGTTCTGCGGGCTGCCGGTATCGTCCAACAATAGGTCGAAGAGCGTGCCAAAGGGCTGGGGGATGACGCGCACCGAGGCGACTCGGAAGTCGCGCTCGACCGGGTGCTCCCCGCCCAGGACCACGTGGTGATCGCCTGCCACCATGTCGCGCAGGCGATCCTGGTACGCCCGAAAGGAGATCGGCGGTAGGCCGGTGACCACGTTGAACGTGGAGGTCGAAGGGTCCTGCAGGAGGGCCAGCGCCGTGCGGAACAGCACCTTCGCCGCCGGATCCCCCGGACGGTCTTCCGCCAGCGAGCGCGCGGCCACCTCGCTCTGCCGCACGGCCAGCGATCCGACGAAGTAGCGATTTCCGTCGGTCTCCACGACCACATTGTCCTCTGGGGCCGTGTACCCGCTGAGTTCTGAACGGTAGGCGAGATTCTGGGCGGTGCCGACGACGCTTGGGAGCACGAAGTGCCTGCTGCCGCTGCGGCACTTCAGGAAGCCGTAGCCGATGTCGATCCCCACGTTGGAGCCGTGCATGCGCCATTCCCCCCTGCCCTTATCGTGGCGGGACCCCGAACTAGTGAGAGCCGCCACCCCCCATGACCGCGTCGCAGCTGGAGCCATGAGCTCAACGTTCTCAAGTCGGGCGTCGACAACAGGGGGGGAGTCCGCCGGCGCCACTTCCGCGGCGGGCTCGACCGTCGGCGCACCGGCGCCGACAACCGGGAACGCCCCGGGGGGTTCGGCCGGGTTGGCAGGGGGTCCGCGCTGTTGGCACGCACTTGGTCGTCGGCAGCCCCGGTGTGGGAAGTGCCGTCGGCGCCGCCGCTGCGCCCCGCTGGTCCCTGGGCGGGGCCGGCCGGCAGCGCCCGTCGCCCCGCGCCGCCCCGCCGGGGCCGTGCGGCCGCGGGTCCCGCTGACCCCAACGCCACGCTGACCATCATGATCCTGCCGCACTCCGCCGCGACGCCCTGGGTCTGGCGCGTCCGCGCCCGGGCGCTGCATCTGGTGGCCGCCACCATCGTCGGCGTCTCCGCCGTGGCCGTGGTGGCGGCCCTGCTGGCCGGCTCCGAGGGGGGCGCGCTGCGCCTCGCCCGGGGGGAACTGCACCACCTGCAGGGCGTGGATTCTGCCGCGGCCGCCCAGGCCAGCGCCGTCGATGCGCAGGCGCAGGTCCTGGCGCAGCAGGCCCAGATGCTGACCGCGCTGCAGGCGCAGGTCCAGGGCTTGCTGGCGAGCCCGCCGGCCCAGGACTCGGGGCGCGGCACGATCGCCCCGCTGGCGGCGACCGATCGGAACCTGGCGCAGGCCAACGCGGTCCTGCGGGGGATCGCCAAGGATGTGCCGCAGTTGCAGAAGATGGTCGGCGCCCTGGGCCAGGAGATGGCGGCCTGGTCCGTCGCCGCCGAGCATACCCCCTCCCTCTGGCCGGTGCTGGGGCCGATCACCTCGCCCTTCGGCAGCCGGCCGACCCCATTTGGCGGCGAGGGGACGCAGGTGCACACCGGCGTGGACATCGGGGTGCCCTCTGGGACGCACGTGCAGGCGACCGCCGCCGGTCGGGTGGTGGCCGCCGGGTGGAATACCATCTATGGATACGAGGTGCGCATCGACCACGGGCAGGGCCTGCAGACCCTGTACGGTCACAACTCGCAGCTGCTGGTCCGGCTCGGCCAGGATGTGGCCAAGGGCCAGGTGATTTCGCTCTCGGGCAGTACCGGCGCCAGCACGGGCCCGCATGTGCACTATGAGATCGACCGGTACGGCACACCGGTCAACCCGACGACGTATCTGCCGGGGAGCTAGGGGTGGGCGCGTCGGCCGCCGCGGGGAGGCGGCAGGCGCGGAGGGCGAAGCCGAGCAGGCGGGAGGTTGAGGCCGATGTGGCAGAGGGCTGCGGGTGGCGCCCGCGCGGCGGTGGACACGGTGATCGGCCCCGGGTGCGTGGTGCACGGGCGGTTGGAGGGCCACGGCATCATTCGCATCGAGGGGCGCTTGGAGGGGGAGATCGACACCGAGGGCGACGTGATCGTCGGCGAGGCCGGCGAACTGCTCGCCAACGTGAGCGCGCGGGACCTGCTGCTCGGCGGGCGACTGCAGGGCGATGTGCGGACCGTCGGCAAGCTGGAGATCCTCAGCACCGGCCGCCTCGAAGGCGATATCAGCGCCCGGCAGTTGATCATCGCCGAGGGCGCGGTGTTCAGCGGCAAGTGTGAGACCTTCGAGGTCTATGGCAGCGACACGCGCCCGGTCGTCCCGCAGGTGGTCGTGGCGGAGGCCGGCCAGCCCCGCGGCTCGGCGGTGTCGGTGCGGGCCGCCCGGGAGGCCCAGGTACTCGACGGCCAACGGGCCGAAGAACTGCGCACGCGCCTCCGGGCGGTCTCGGTGACCGCCGGCCATCGGGCCGAGTAGGCGGACGACGCGTCCCCGGCGAATGCAACGCAGCGGGTGTGGGCCGCGTGCGCGGCCATGCACCAGAGCGACTTCGCCGGGGGGGCCTGTCGATGTCCATCCGTGCCGCCACGGTGGCGGACCTGCCGGTGATCAACTCGATCTACAACGCCGAGGTCGGCGGCGGCACCGCCACCTGGGCCACCGAGCCCGTCTCGCTGGAGGAGCGGGCCGCGTGGCTGCGCGCCCATGCCCCGGAGCGGCACCCCGTGCTGGTCACGGAGGTCGGCGGCGAGGTGGTGGCCTGGGGGAGCCTCTCGCCGTACAGCCCCCGCGGTGGCTGGTCGGGGACGGTGGAGTGCTCGGTCTATGTGGCGGCCGCTCATCGCGGCGGGGGACACGGTCGGCGGATGCTGGATGCGCTGTGTCGGCGTGGCGCACACCTGGGGCTGCGCGTCGTGGTCGCGGCGATCTCGGCGGACAACCCGGCGAGCCTGCGCATGTGCGTGCGCGAGGGCTTCTTCGAGGTCGGTCGGCTGCTACAGACCGGCAGCAAGTTCGGGCGCACCCTCGACTGCGTCCTGCTGCAGCGTTACCTGCGCGAACGCGCCGGCGCCGTCGTGCGGGACGAGCAGGGGCGGACCCTGTTCATCCGCCGCGAGCTGGGCGGGCAGCAGTGGTGGATCCTGCCCGGCGGCACGGTGGAACCAGGCGAGACCCCCGAGGCGGCGGCGACTCGGGAGTTGCTGGAGGAGACGGGCCTGGAGGTGCGGCTCGGCCCCCTGGGCTACCGGGTGTTCCGCCACGGCCGGATCCAGCACTACTTCTCGGCGGTGGTGGTGGCCGTGGTGACGCAGGGGGGTACCGGTCCGGAGTACAGCCCGGAGCGGTTGGCCACGCGCGGCACCTACACCCCCGAGTGGCTCACCGCCGCGGAGATCGCCGCCCGTCCCTGCGTGCCGCCGCCGGTTGTGGGGCCGCTTGGCCGCGGCGAGGCCTGGCCCGAGGCGCCGCGCACGTGCTACGACGTGCCGGTGCCCCCGGCCGCGCAGCGGTATCAGGACCCGGCGATGGGCTGAGGCCCGCGGCCGCTCACCGCCAGGCGGCCAGGTCGGCCCCGAAGGCCGGCCACCAGTCGGGCGAGTTGTAGTCCATCCGCCAGCCCATCACACCGCCAATCCCCGCGTCGTGGGCGAGCGCCAAACGATCGGCCGCACCCTGCGCATCCACGAACCAGCCCACGTAGTTGCTGCCGCCGGCCGCATAGGTGAAGGTCCCTTCGTCGGCCCCCGCGTTGTGGGTGATGGTCGCCCCGTGCAGGCCCGCCTCGTTCTCCATGCCGGACTCCCAGTAGGCGGTGCCGCCGTCGGTGGCGACGTTCCAGATGTAGCCGTAGACCGGCAGGCCGAGGATGACTTTGGAGGGCGGCATGACGCCGCTGGCGTAGGCGATGACGTCCCGGGCCCAGGAGATCGGCGCCACCGGCCCCGGGTTGCCGCCGGCATAGTGGTAGTCGTAGGTCATGGTGATCAGCTGATCGACGACGCGGCCGAGCGCCGGGTAGTCGTAGGCGGCGTCCCAGGACTCGCCCAGGTTGGCGGCGGTCTCCGAGGGTACCGCGACGGAGACCTTGGCGCCGCTGCCGTGCAGCAGGCCGGCCGCGTTGGTGATGAAGGTCGTATAGGCCGCGCGTTCGGCCCCCGGGATCCCCTCGATGTCGAAGTTCACCCCGGCGTAGCCAGCGCGCCGCACGATCGTGACGAGGTTGCCCAGCAGGGACTGGGCCTGCTGGTCGCTGGTGAGGAAGGACAGCGAGCTGGCCTGCACCATGACCCACAGCGGCACATCCGGGTGGTGGCCCGCCCAGGCCAGCGTGCGGGGGCTGTCATAGCCCTGCAGCAGGCCGCCGGCGATGATGTCGTAACCGCCGTAGATCAGCTCGTTGACGCCCGTGCCGTCCTGCTGCAGGTTGGCGTAGGCCTGGTCGCTGTTGCTGTACCACATCCCCGCGGTGAAGCCGGCCCGTGGCGCCGCCTGGCGCAACGGCGCCTGGTGGTAGTGGGCCGAGAGGTACTCCAGGAAGCGCACGAGCAACGTGGTGGCCTCGGCGCGCGTGGTCAAGGCCTCCGGGGCGAAGCAGGCCAGGGGCGTACAGGGCTCCCCGTAGATGAGCTGGTCTTTGATCACGATGGTGGCTGGCCGCGCCCAGTCGGGGATGCTGGCGCCGTCCAGGAAGAGTTGGGTATAGCGCGCCTCCGGCACCTCGCCCCGGCTCTGCAGATTGCGGCCGAAGATCGTGGCGATCTGGGCGCGCGTGATCGGCGCGTCGGGTTGGAAGGTACCATCCGGGAAGCCCTGGAGCAGGCCGGCCGCGACCGCCGCGGCCACGTTGCCCTGCTCCGTCTGCGGGATCCGACCGGCGTCGTGGACTGGTAGCGGCGTGGCCACCGCGGGCAGTTCCAGCGCCTTGCTCACCCACACGGAGAAGTCCAGGCGCGAGACGGGGTCCCCGGGGTCGAACAGGCCGTCAGCGGGTACGGTGAGGACGCCGGCCTCCAGGAGGGTCTGGATGTAACCGGCCGCCCAGTTGCCCGTGATGTCGGTGAACCGGGTGGCGCCTGCCGCGCCGGGTGGGGGGGCGCCGCCGCCCGCGGGCGCAGCGGCCAGGGCGGGGGCGGGCAGCACCGCCAGGGTCAGGGCCACGGCGCAGGCGGCGCCACAGATCCGGCGCCGGAGCAGCGGTGCGTTCGACTTCAACCCAGGACTCCCCCTGAACAGTCGCCGGTCGTCCAGATCCCACTCCCGGCGGTGGCGTTTCGTCGACGTATTGTTGCGTAATTCGACAACCCCTCCTGCCAAAAACGGATTACAGTTCCGTCACAGCCATCGCCTCCCAAATCCCAGGGACAGATCGACAATTCGCGGCGCTGCCGCACGGGGATAAGCGGGGCGGCCGGGCAGTACCAATGCGGTAGCAGCGCCGTCGGGGCGGATCGCCCCCGCGCGGGGAGGTCGTGGATGAAGCCGCCCACAGACCACGTGCCCGGCCGCAGCGTCCTTTCTGGGGCGGCGGCGCTCGGCGGCGCGGGTTTGCTGGCCAAGGCGCTCTCCGCCGTGTACCGGGTGCTCGTCGCCCAATGGCTCGGCGCGGAGGTCGTCGGCCTCTACGAGATGGCGGCACCGGTGCTGGCCACGGGCATCAGCATCTGCAACCTCGGCCTACCCGTCGCCACCTCCGCCCTGGTGGCGGGCGCCTTCGGACGGGGCGAGGCGGCGTCGGCCAGGGGCCTGCGCCGCGCTGGTCGCCGCTTGCTCCTGTTGGTCTCGGCCGTCGGTGCCGCTGCCGTGTTTGTGTTTGCCCCGGCCCTCGCCGGCGCCATCGGCAACCCGGCGGCGACCGGTCCCCTGCGGGCGATCGCCCCGGGGATCCTGCTGGCCACGCTGCTGGCGGGGGAGAAGGCCTGGCTGCAGGGGAGCGGTCGCGTGGCCGCTTCCGCCGTGGCGGTGGCGGTCGAACAGGTGGCGCGCGTCGGCTCGGCACTGGTGGCGGCCACCGCCTTCCGGGGGGGCGCACCGGGTGCAGCCGCTGGCGCCGCGACCGCCCTAGCCTGGTCCCCCGCGGTGGGTGCGGCGGGCGGGATCGCCGCCTGCGCGCTGACCGATCGCTGGAGGGTACCCGTCGCCGGGGGCGTGGCCCCCACGCCGCTCCCGCCGTCGGCAGGGGCGGCGATCCGAGCCCTGCTCCGTGCGGGGCTGCCGAACTGGGCGGGCGGTGTGGTCTCCTCGCTGACCACCGCGCTGGATGCCGCGTTTGTCATCTGGCGGCTCCGGGCGGCGGGGCTGGATGACTACACGGCCACGGCCTGGCTGGGCGAACTCAACGGGATGGCCATGCCCCTGGCGGCGGGACCGGCCGTGTTCTTGGGCGCCCTGGGGAGCGCGCTCATCCCGCATCTGGCCGCGGACTGGGCGCGAGGCCGGGTGGGCGCGCTGCGGCGTCGCGGTGCCTCCGCCTACTTCTGGTCCCTGGCGGTGGCGGCCCCGTGCGCGCTCGCCTTGTGGCAGCTGGCCGAACCCATCTGCGCTCTGATCTTCCCACGCAACCCGGGGGCGGCCCTGCCCCTGGGCCTGCTGGCCTTCGTCGGCATCCCCCTGGGGTTGACCTATGTGGCGGGGGCGGTCGCCAACGCGGTGGGGCAGCCCGCCGCCCTACTGCCCGGCGTCACCTGCGGGTCGGTCGTCCGCTCGGGGCTGGTGCTGGCCCTCACGGGGAGTTACGGCCTGGGCGTGCGCGGGGCCGCCATCGGCGTGGTCGCGGGCTTCGCGCTCAGCGCCGGGCTGAACGTGCGGGCCGTGCACGGGCTGACCGGCTGTCAGCCCCCCTGGTGGACATTCTGTGCCGTCGGCGTACCCGCTCTCGCCGGGCAGGTCTTTGCCGCGGGCGCGGCCTGGTCGGTACTGGCGGCGGCGGCGTTGCCCTATCGGGTCCTGATCACTGGCGCCGTGGCCGCGCTCGCTTATGCGTGCATCTTCCTTGCGGGGTACAGCGGGTGGCGCGGACGGCTGTCGCTGCCGGTTTGGCCCCGCATCTGAGCCGTGCCCCGACGGGAGGGGGGGTGGCAGCGATGCGAGGGCTGGCGGTGTTCGGGGATCGTTGCGCGGGGCGGGAGGGGCGGGCGGATCCGCGCCGCTGGTGGACCCCAAATCTGGGGTGGTCGTGACCCTGTGAAGGCTCACCGGGGCCCTTTCGTGCCCGGCTGTGGGGGCTCGGCTTGGCTGCCGCGGAATTGATCGAGGAATCAATCG
>DATLTP010000245.1:0-6686 GCA_035533535.1 Bacillota bacterium
AAGGGGTCGCCGACGCAATCCTCATACTTGATTTGGATGGCTAGCTCGTCTCTCCACCACTGATAGGTGACCGCCAGCAGATTTTCGGCGCCAAAACTCAGCGAATATTTCAAGAATTCGGATGACACTGGCGACGCCTGGGATAGGCTGGACGGTATATCCACGTTCCCCTCAAGCCACTTCCCAGTGGCAGGCTCAAACCTGACCATTACCCAGTTCTCCTTCGGGGAGCGAAGGGCTTGGTGCGCGGCCCCGCCGCGGCAGGCGACCTTTCAAGCCTGAAGGCGGTGTTGCGGCTTTGGGACCGAGCCGCCGCGGCAGGATCTGAGCAGGTAGCGATGGCGGTGGGGGGCAGGGGCTGCAGAATCGTGGCGGCGGGCACAGCGCGAGGTGGGCCAATGCCAGCCAGGCCGTTCACGGACGACGACCTGCCTGTGGCTTAGACGGCTCGGCGCGGTCAGTACCGGCCGGCGGGTACCGGACTCAGCAGCGCATGATGCGCCACATCTCGGTGATGTCCTGCAGGCGGCGCATCCCGCGCCACAGGGCCTTGATGCCAGGCTCGCCATCGCTCTTGCGACCGAGAAAGCCGCCCAGCTGGGCGATCCAGCGCACGGCGGTGTAAGCATCCGGCGGCTTGTCGGGCGGTTGGCGGCGCTTTTGGTGGTGGCAGCACAGGGCCTGCCACTGGTCCTGGGTGAGGAAGGTGGTGCAGGACTGGCTGGGGTAGGCCCGGGCTGCCAGGTCGACGTAGAGGACTCGCCAGGCCACGACCGCGTAGACGGCCAGCGAGCGCCACAGCCGTTCGGCCGTCTCCAGTTGCAGCTTTTCGTAGCCGCAGCCGCTCTTGAGGGCGTGGTGGAAGCGCTCGACGCGCCATCTGTAGGTGTACCAGACCAAGCACTGGGCAGCCTGCTCGGCGTCGGCGACGGGCAGGGTGGTCAAAAGCAGCCAGTGGATCGGTTCCTGGTCGGGGGGCGGGGTCATCTCGCGTGCGTAGATCGCCCATACGGGGATGGGAGGGTGTTTGCGCATCTGCTGCGGCGGACGCAACTGGATCTTGGCCACCTGCAATGCCAGAATGGCCGTGCGCTCGGGACGGTCGTGCTCGCGGGGGATGAGCGTGGTCAGCGCGCCAAGCACCTCGCCGGCATCGGCGGCCTGCCAGAGGTGGGTGATCTGTTCGTCGGCGATCACGTTGCGGTCGTGTTGGGCTCGCACCAATAGCGGCTGGCCGAGCTCGGTGGCCAGGGCGAAGAACTCGAAGATGTCGGCCTCGCGGTCGGCGACGGTCAGGGCGGTGAGCCCTGGCGGCAGTTGCGCGCTTGTCTGGCGCAGCATGTCCAGCCAGCGCACGCTCTCCTTGTCCTTGGTGGCTCGGGCCGCCTTGCGCTGGTCGGTGTCCGCAGGGGGATCCTGGCGGATGTATGGGTGCATGGCCAGCAGCCCCAGCGGCAGCCCCTCGGCCGTCATGGCCAAGCCGGAATGAAGGAAAAACCCGGCCAGGCCAGGTGCGCCGGTGCGGCCCAAGCCCTTGGTAGCGTGATGCTTGGTGAAGTCCATGGTCGAGGTGTCCTGGGCGATGAGCACCAGGTCGCGGCCGGCGATGCGGCGCAGGGTGGCGCGACGATGGGCGTCGAGGATGGCGCTGAAGTCGACGTGCTCGTTGTCGAAGAAACGGTAGGCGGCCTTGGTTGCGGCCCAATTGTCGCAGGCGCAGGGGATGGACTCCTCGGGGTTGTCGGCGAAGGTGGTGGCCAGTTCGACCAGGCGTTGGACCAGACGGGCATCGCCGAGTCGCACGTCCGCGAACTCGGCCCAAGCCCAGGGTGGTTGTTGCGCCTCCAAGTCGGCCATCCTGGCCAACGGCTTCGCCGAGCACCCACGCAAATCATGGGACTAATATTTGGGAAGTGGCAACAATCGTTCGACAAACTTGTGACGCCCATCACAAGACCCTATGTCTCGCGTCCCGAATCACATCTGGGTAATGGTCAGGACTTAAAGAGTGCAAAATTCACCGATAGGGTGAGCGAATGCGCGTACTGCTGACGGACGGCTCGGGCCTGACCTCGCGCCAGGTGGCCACCCAACTCTCGTCGGCCGGTCATGTCGTCGAGGTGCTGTCCCCGGACCGTCTCTGCCTGACGCGCTTCACCCGCCATGTGCGGCGAGTGCACAGGGTGCCGCCGTACGGGGCGGATGCTTTCGCCTGGATGGAGGCCACGCTCGGCGTCTTCTGCGATCGAGGCTTCGACGTCCTCTTCCCGACGCAGGAGCAAGTCGCCGTGCTGTCGCGGGAGGCGAGGCGCCTGCGGGATCTGCATGTCGCGACGGCAGTACCTCGCTTCGAAGCGCTGGCGCGCGTGCAGGACAAGCTGCGCGCGTTTGCCACGCTAGGAGAACTGGGGCTGCCCCAACCTGATGGCGAAATCGTGACCAGTGCGTGCGACCTGGCGCTTTGGGAACGGTTTCCCGTCTATGTCAAGACGCCCGTTGGCACTGCAACCACCGGCGTACGCAAGGTGCTTGACGCCGTGGCGATGCAGCGCCTCGCCGCCGAGTACAAAGCGCAGGGCGTATTCGGCAACGGTGGCGTACTGGTCCAATCTCTTGTCCGCGGCGAGTTGGCGATGGCACAGTCCGTATTCGCGGAAGGGCAACTTGTCGCGTTCCATGCCAACCTGCGGGTGCGCGAAGGCGTCAGCGGCGGCGCAAGCCACAAGAGAAGCGTCGACCCGAGCCCATTCCGCGAGCAAATCGGCTTCCTGGGGAAAAGGCTCGGTTGGCATGGCGCCTTGTCTGCCGACGCCATCGTCAGCAGAGAGGGTCCGCTGCTCATCGACATCAATCCGCGGCTGGTCGAGCCGGGCAACGCCTGGCGGGCGGGCGTAGACCTGGTCAGCGTCCTCCTCGACGTCGCATCCGCGAAGACGCCGGCCGCAGAGCCCGCCGGGCGGCCCGAGGTCGCCACCCACCAACTGCTGCTCGCTCTGCTCGGCGCCGCGCAGGAGGGACGCGGGCGCATGGGCGTCTTGGCGGAACTCCTTGACGCCGCGCGACACAAGGGCACCTACGACCGCAGCACGGAGGAGCTCACGCCGACCGCGGGAGACCCGCGCTCGGCCATGCCGATCGTCGCAGCAATCGTTGCACTCATGGTGCAGCCGGCTTCATGGCGCCGGTTCTCAAGCGGTTCGGTGGCAAGCTATGCGCTTTCGCCGGAAGGCTGGCGAGAAATCCTAAGCCGCAGCACCGATTGATATCCTCCCTGGCAGCGCCTGGGAAGCCATCGCCTGGGCCGTATCCATGTAGGATAAGTCGGGGCCCGCCCAAACTGATGTCACATGACGGCTCGCCGATGCGTGCCACCAGCTGACGGGGACTGGGGCGCGCAGCCCCGCGGCCGGGGTGACGGTGGCGGAGCAGCCGGCGGGGCTATCTCAAACCTTGTGGCGTTTGTGGGAGGATGGCACCGTGTTTCTGTCTTTTGGGGCAGCATGTGTCACGGCCGGTTGTAAAGTGACCCACATAGCCGGATAAGAAATGACCCACCCCCCAGCGCAGGCACCACCTGGATTTCCAGCCACGGAAGCCAGGGGGTGCCCGAGACAAGTGCTGGGAGCCAGGAAGGGGAAGGCGATCTACGACTTGCGGGCGGACGGTGTCGGGATTCTGGAGATCGCGCGGCGGTGGACCTCACACGCGTGACGGTCCGTACGTACTTGCGTAGCGAGACGATCCCCACCCTGAAACCACGGCTGGCGCGGGCATCCAAGCTGGCGCCCTGGGCTGAGTGTATCGCGTGGCGCGTATGGGAGGGGCACTTGGCCAACTGCAGCGTGTTGCTGGAGGAGCTTTGGGCCCGGGGCTACCAGGGTGGCCGGACGATCCTGAAGGAATTCGAATCCCGTGTGAGGTGGCCGTCGTGGGCGCCGGATCGGCCGGCCTGGCGGCCGGGCTGTGCTGTGCCCGGGCGGCGCTCAAGACGGTCCTGCTGGAGGAGTAGGTCGCCGGGGGTCAGATCTGGAACACGCAGCACATCGAGGACTACCCAGGTTTTCGGCACGTGACGGGGCCTGAGCTGGCGCAGAGCATGGAGGCGCATGCCGCGACTTCGGACTCGACATCCAGCCGTACGCGGTCCAGGAGATTTACCCCGACGGCGAGCTGCGCGTGGTGGTGACGGTGGACGGCCCCGAGTACGCCGCGGGCGCGGGCATCGTCTGCAGCGGCGGGGAGCCGGTCAAGCTGGGCGTGCCGGGCGAGGCGGAACTGGCCGGGCGGGGCGTCTCCTACTGTGCCGTGTGCGACGGGCCGTTCTTCAAGGGATCAGCGGGTGGCCGTGGTGGGCGGCGGCGACTCCGCCTACCAGGAGGCGCTGTTTCTCACCCGGTACGCGCGCTCCATCCGCCTGATGCACCGCCGGGACGAGTTCCGCGCCTCCGCCGTGCCAGCAGGAGTTGCTCGCCCACCCGAAGGTGACGGTGCTGCGAAGCCATGGGGTGGAAGCGATCGACGGGCAGAGCCGGGTGGAGGCCGTCCGCCTGCGCTCCGTGAAAACCGGGGAATCCCGCCCCCTGGAGTTGAACGGGGTGTTCGTCTTCGTGGGCTTCCGTCCGCGCAGCCGAATCTTCCGCGATCACGTGCGCCACGATCCAAACCTCTACCTGGTCACCGACGAGCGGATGGAGACCTCCCTGCCCGGGGTGTTCGCCGCCGCCGCCGGGGACGTCCGAGCGCAGCTGGCTGGCCAGATCAGCACGACGGTCGGCGACGGGACGACCGCCGCCCTGGCTGCCGAACAGCGCGTCGCGGCGCTTCGGCGCGAGGGAAGGCTGCCGGCCGGCGCCGGATGATCGGCAGCAATCAGGCGCCCTCTCGCTGCGACGGGGGATGCTCCGCGGAGCGAAGGCTCGGCGGGAAACCCGAGGGCGTCGACCGTAAGCCGCATTACGGAAGACGACCGCTCCGGGGCAGGACAATGAAGATGGGATTGCGGCGTTGGCCGGACCGACCGCGGGCCAGCGGCTGTAGCCGCAGATACGGATACCGGGGCCGGCCGCGCGCGCCGGCCGCCGCGAGGTCGCAGTTGAGAGGGGGCTGGGTCATGGAGCAACCGCAGGTCACCGTCTACCACGCGCCGGGCTGAGCCAGCTGCCACGCCGCGATGAAGTTCCCCGAGGCGAAGGGTGTCCCGTTCGAGGAGAAGGACATGGTCGCCGAACCCCGATACATGGAGGAACTGCTCGTGCGCACCCAGGGCGTCTGGGGGACGCCGGTCATCGTCGTGGGGGACGAGGTGATCCGTGGCTTCGACCGCGGCAGGCTGGCCCGCCTGCTCGGACTCGGCTGAGAATGGGGGGCGACGAGATGCGCCGCGTGCTTTGTCCCGACTGAGGGCAGGTGGTGGAGGTTCCCGCAGGCATCGGGGCGGGCGACCGCTTCGAGTGCCCCAACTGAGCTGGGACCTTTCTCCGGCTCGTCCAGTAGGACGGGAAGCAGTCGGCCAGACAGGTGTATGTGGTCAGCTGCCCCGACTGCGGCGGAGAGATCGAGTTGCCGAAGGACGCGCGGCCGGGGGATCGGGTTCGCTGTTGCGGCCGCGAGTGGCGACTGACGCTGGAGTTCGGCAGGTACGCCCTGGAGCCCTGACACCGGTGTGCGTGCTACGGCCGCGTGAGGCCAGATGGCACCGGCGATGTGGCCGGGCCGAGGGCACCAGGACGGGCGCCGCCGGCTGCAATCGCCGGCCGGGGAAGCAGGGACGGCGAGAACCCCGTTCCACCCAGCGCTGCGGGGCAAGGGGGAAGGCCGACGTGAGCAACCCAGGGCGTCCGCTCGGCCTCCCGGGTCCGGGAGCTGGCGCGTCCCGCCGCCCGTCGGCCGGCCGAAGCGGCCGGCGGCGCATGCGGGCGACCTCCATCGATGGCCGGGTGTGGCCGCCCGCTGCGGGGCCTTTGCTTCCGGTTCCCCGTGCCCGACGGGTACGTGGACAAGTGCGGCCGCTGCGCGCTGCTGCAGCCGCCGCTGGTGCGGAACGGAGTCAAGGTGGCGGCGGCGGTGGGGAGCCTGCTGACGCTGATCAACCAGGGAGACGTCCTGGCGCGGGGCGTGATCACACCTCTGGTGCTGGTGAAGATCGTGCTGACGTACATGGTGCCCTACGCCGTCGCCACGTACGGAGCGCTGTCCGTCAACCGCGCCCGGCGCTGAGCAGCGCCGGGCGCGGGGGGATGCCAGCATCGTTCCCGCCCTTGTGGTTGGCTCACGTATGGCTGGCGCTTCCGCGCCCAGGTGAGGGAGCGCCCGGCCCAAGCAGAGCGTTATGCCGGCGCCTGTCGGCGTGCGGCGCGCGGGACGGCGTGACCGCTGTCCGTCCGCGGCAGGCCCTGCGCTCGCCGCCCGCGAGGGGCGCCGGCCGGCTCTGCTGGGCCGGAGGGCGCGGCCGCCCGCAGCGCCCTCCCGTCGCCTCCCCGAAGCTGGCCAGCAGCTGCCGCTCGGTGACTTCGACGGCGTCGGCGGCGGTGCCGGCGAGGCCGGTCCAGGCGCGCCGGCCGGTGCTCCGGTCAGACTGGGCCGGGGCCGCCGTCGCAGCTTTGGCCAAGCAGGGCATCATCAAGGGCACGGCTCCGGGTACCTTCGACCCCGCGGGCCAGGTGACGCGGGCCCAGTTCGCGGCCCTC
>DATLTP010000246.1:0-6607 GCA_035533535.1 Bacillota bacterium
AGGGCAGGGAGGGGCCGGGGTAGGGACGGGGCGGGGCCTGGCGCAGGGACGAGGCAGGGCAGGGGCGGCGAGGGCGGGGCAGGGACTGGGACAGGGAGGACGGAGAGGCAGGGGCAGGGAGGGGGCCTGGGGCTAGGGCGCGGGGGTGCACGCCCCCCGCCCGAACGCCCCCGCCTCCGCGGAGATCCGTCCGGTGTCGGCGCGCCCGTCGAAGACGAGCACCCGGTACCGCAGGTGGAGGTCGTCGCCCTCGCCCAGGTGGACGGGCGCCGCCCACAGCGCGGCGCGTTGCAGGAACTGCAGGGCGCCCCCCGTCAAGGCGAAGCTGTGGCCGGGGAAGCCGGGGTTGCCGGGATGCTCCAGGAGGGCTACCCCGCACCAGGCGCCGACCTCGCCGTCGACCTTGCCTGCGCAGGCGCACCAGGCCGCGCGGTGCCCGTGCACCGCCGCCGCGCCCGTGCGCCCCTCCGCGTCGCAGACCTCAGCATCGTAGAAGGAGCGCGGCAGCCGTGCCGAGAGACCGGCATACCCGCCCCAGGCCACCTCCGGGGGCGGCGGCGTGCGGTCGAGCGTCGTCTCCCGCAGGGCGGTGAAGTGGGCGTCCCAATCCAGGCGGACACAGTCGGTGTCGACGGTCGCCAGCCGGATGTGCCGCTCCTCGCGCAGGGACGGGGCGCTGGGGTCGCCCCACGTGAGCCTCTGGCGCAGGGCGACCCCGTCGGCCCCGCCTGCGGCACAACCCTCCGCGGCGGCCGGCCCCGCCTGCGCCCCACCCCCTTCGGGCTCCCAGCAGTTGACCCCGTTGACGAACTTCCAGGCGAAGTACAGGCCCACGTGCCAGGGGTGGTCCTGGGGCACGGCCAGGGACACGCAGCGCCCGGCGGGCGTCACCACCGGGTGGAAGTGCGGCAGGCGCGCGGCGGGGTGGTAGAGCAGGCGAGAGGCCCCCGGGCCGCGGAAGTCGAGGGTTGAACCGGTGTCGGTGACGGTCCAAGGCGTGGGCAATGCGGTCGACCCCCTATGTGGCCGCTACGCGCTACGGCGCGGCGCAGCCGTCACGGGCGCTCGTTCGGCGGCCTCGGCGCGCCCCTGCCGGGTGCGGGCAACGGGCCAGGGTGGCGCCGACGCGGGCCCGACGCCCTGGCCAACGGCTATGCGACCCCTCGAAGTAGTACAGCCGCAGGATGCGCACATCCTGACGCGGGCCCGACGCCCTGGCCAACGGCTATGCGACCCCCTCCACGCGCCGCCCAGCCCGCAGGGCAGCCCCATGGGACTCGTGCGGCCCCCGCCTGGCCAGGACGGCGCGACAAAGGTCGTGGCGGGAACTGGACCGGAGCCCCGAGGCCTTGGGCACCAAGGGACTTGGAGACCGTGGCCTCGCAAGAGGGGACTTTTACAGCACCCACCCTAGCCCAGCGCGATCGAACCCCAATCCGTCGTCACCTGGTAGTTGTTCTGCGTGCCGACCCACATCGTCTGAGCGATCTGCTTGCCGCTGGCGTCGCCAAAGTCCGCCGCCGCATCGTACTTGTACGTCTGGCCCTTGGCCGGAGCGGTGACCCCGAGGACGGACCACGGCACGACCAGCTCGGCATAGTAGCCCTTGTTCTGGACCACCTCGCTCAGGGGCGTGGGGTCGGCGGGAAGGTTGTCGGTGCCCTTGTTCAGGGTGGTGTTCCCGGCCATGATCCCGAACTGGCCGTCTTGGGGGCCGTACGGGCCGCTCTTGTCGTTGTTGCCACTCACGTAGAATTCCACCGTCTGACCGTTCCACAGGTTGGCCCCGGAGGCGGGCAGGGGCCACTCCTGTACCCAGACCAAGGCGTACAGGTTCTTTGCTGACCACGCGACCTTGGTCCAGGCGGACACGCCAGCGGGCGCCGTGCCGATCACGGAGTTGGTGATCGGGGTCGGCAGGATGGAGGCCCAGCACTTCCCATCGATGGTGCCAACGCCGGCATCGGCTTCCTGCACCACGGCAATGGTGCCGGCTGCACCGGCCGTTCCCTTGGCGCAATTCTGCGCGGCCGCCTTAGCGGAAGGCCCCGTGGCCCCGCCCCCGCAGCCCGCCAGGACCCCGCAGGCCAGGAGCGCAACGCCGGCACGCCACAGCGGGTGCCGCAAATCGTCCGACCCCTCTCGATCCGGTTGTCGGCTGCGCCGAGCAGATGCCCAGGGGGCCCATCGATCGTGGCCGCCTGCGCAGGCGGCGATACGCCGCAGAACTAAGAATGCCTACCGTGGGATGTGCGGACAGCGTGCAGAACCGGTGACGGGGCTGTCCGTTCTGGTCGCCTTCGTGGACGGCACGGTGGAGCTCCTGCAGGTCGTCACCGGCGAACTGCACTGGAACGTAGGGCTCGGGGCGGTTGTCCAGAACGTCGACTTCGAGACCCTGGGGTATCTGATCGCCGCCCTGTTCATGGCCACCGGGGCGATCGCGTACGCCGTGTGGAAGGTGGGTCGCGTGGAGGAGAAGTGGGTGCGGAGCGGGGGATAGCGGCCTGCCTCGCGCATCTGGCCAAGGTGCGTGAAGGCCCGCAGCAAAGCCTCCTGCACGGCGTCCTCTGCCTCGTGTGGATCGCCGACGATGGCCCATGGCTCATCCGCTACTTCGCGGTGTCCAACTTCACGGTGGACCAAGTGGCGCTGTATGTCGCCGCGGAGGCGCACCTCAGCGTGCGTTGCCGGGTGCTGGCGGTGCAGAACCAGTGGGACATGGTGCAGGGTGAATCGGCCGCTTGTCGCGGCGTACTCGAATACGCGGCCGCTGCGGCTTGGCGTTCGTCGCCTCTAGCCCGCTCGCCCGGGGCCTGCTCACAGAGTGGTACCTGGAGCCGGGACGCGCCGGCTCCGGAGATCGGCTGGTCGACGAAGGCGCCCTGGCCAAGCTGGCCACACCGCAGATTATGGCCAACGCGGAGGGTTGCGCCCGCGCCAGCGGAGGGTTGCGCCGCGCCGTGGCGCGGCCTGCACCTCCGCTGCGGAGCGCGCGGCCTGCACCTCCGCTGGTGCGCGCGCTGGCGGATCTGGCGCACGGCCAGGGGCTACCGCTCTCCCAGTTGGCCCTCGCGTACATGCTCGGGCTGCCGGGCGTAGTGGACGTTGACCTCCTCGGGTTCACCCTCCGGTTGCTACTCTCGGCGCCCGTTCGTGTACCGCCCTACCAACTGTTTTTGCATCCGCCGAAAGGACAGGGTTGCGTGCCTCGAGGAACGCCCGCCGGTTGAGGTAGCGGCTTGGTCTACCCTTCAGAGCGCCAGAGCAGCGTCGACGCGGGCCCTGTCCATCTCGGCGATCGCCCCGGAGGCGACGATCATCCCGTTCTCCATGACGTAGTATTGGTCGGCAAGCCGTAGCGCGAACTCCAGGTACTGCTCGACGAGGAGCACCGCCGTTCGTCCCTCGGCGCGGATTGCAGCGATGACCGCCTCAATCTCACCGACGATCGAGGGCTGGACGCCCTCCGTCGGCTCATCGAGCAGCAGCCAGCGCGGCCGGGCGACCAGTGCCCGGGCGATGGCGAGCTGCTGCTGCTGCCCGCCGCTGCAAGTGCCCGCCGCCTGGCGCAGGAGCCGGCGCAGCGCCGGGAAGAGGGTGAGGCCCTCCTCGATGGCGGCCGGATCCCGTCGTCCGCTCGCCTCCACGCCCAGCAACAGGTTCTCCCGGACCGTCAGGTGCGGGAAGATGCCGCGGCCCTGGGGCACGTAAGCGATGCCGGCGCGGGCGCGGCGATAGGTCGGCCAGGTGGTCACGTCCCGGCCCTGGAGGGTGACACGACCGGCCCGGGGTCGCAGCACGCCGGCGAGCGTACGCAGCAGGGTGGTCTTGCCAACGCCGTTTCGGCCCATCAGGCAGACGACCTGTCCCGGCGGCACCTCGATGCTCACCCCGTGCAGGGCGAGGCCCTCGCCGTACGAGACATCCACCGTTTCAGCCCGCAGCATAGCGCACCGCCTCCCGCCCGAGGTAGCTGGCCACGACGCGCGGATCGGCGGCGACTTCCGCCATGCTGCCTTCGCAGAGCACCCGGCCCTCGTGCAGGACGGTGACGGTCCCCGCGGCCCGGCGGACGAAGTCCATGTCGTGTTCGACCAGCAGAACCGTGGCACGCTGCGCGATGGTGGCCATCAGGGCCGCCGTCTCCCCGCGTTCGGCCGCGGTCATGCCGGCGACCGGCTCATCCAGCAGCAGCAACGTCGGCTCCTGGACCAGGAGCATGCCGATTTCCAGCCACTGCTTCTGACCGTGGGCGAGCGCCCCGGCCGGCAGGTCTTGGGCCCCGGTCAGCCGGGTGGTCTCCAGGATCTCAGCGATCGCCGCCGTCCGCTCAGCGTGCAACCCCGAGAATAGTGTGCCGGACAGGGAGGGGGGCGCCGCGGCCAGCTCCAGGTTTTCGCGCACCGTGAGCCCGGGGAAGATGGAGGGCGTCTGGAACTTGCGGCCGATGCCGAGCCGCGCCCGCCGGTGCTCGGGCAGCCGACCGATGTCGCCCCGACCCTGCAGCAGGATCCGGCCGGCGGCCGGGCGCACCCGGCCGCAGACGGCATCGAGCAGGGTGGTCTTCCCCGCGCCGTTGGGCCCGATGAGCGCATGTACCGACCCCTGTTCCACCGTCAGGCTGACGTCCTGCACCGCATGGAAGCCGTCGAAGACCACCGAGAGGCCGTGGATGGCCAGGACGGTGCTCACACTCCCATCCCCCTTCCCGACTCCGCCGCCCCAGTGGGTGCGACCCGTCGCCACAGGCGCCCCACGTCTGCGGCCACGCCCGCGATGCCCCGCGGAAAGGCCACCACCGTGAGGATGAACAGGGCGCCCAGGAGGTACTGCCAGCCACCCGGGAAGAGGCTGTTCAGTCCGTTCTCCAGGAACTTGACCAGTACGGCGCCGATGATGGCGCCGGCGATTGTGCCGCGCCCGCCGACCGCCACCAGAACGACGATCTCGATCGAGGGCACGACGCCCATGGCCGCGGGCGAGATGATCCCGATCTGGCCGACGTAGAGCGCCCCGCCCAGCCCGGCAAGGGCACAGGCCAAGCCGAAGGTGAAGGCCTTGAAGACGGCCGGGTCGTAGCCGAGGTAGCGCACGCGGTTCTCCCCGTCGCGAATCGCGATCAGCAGGCGCCCGAAGCGGCCGGTGACCAGGGCACGACAGACCGCATAGGCGCAAATCGCGGCGAGGGCGCTGGCGGCATACAGGTCGAGCACCCCCCGCGTGCTGGCGAGCTGTATGCCGAACAGCGAGGTGAAGTTGGTGAGGCCGTTGAAGCCGCCGAGCATCCCCTGCTCGCCGATGAAGAGGGTGGTGACCACCACGGCGAAGGCCTGGGTCAGGATGGCGAAGTACACCCCGCGCACCCGCTGGCGGAAGATCAGGAGTCCGACGAATCCCCCCAGCAGCCCGGGCACCAGCAGCGCGGCGGCCAGGGCGAAGGCGAAGTGGTGGAACGGATACCAGAAGCCAGGCAGCTGGGAGACGCCGTTCCAGACCATGAAGTCCGGCAGCGACCCGCCCGACGCCGCGAGCTTGAGGTACATCGCCATGCAGTAGGCGCCCAGGCTGAAGAAGGTGCCCTGGGCCAGACTCATCATGCCGCCATAGCCCCAGAGCAGATCCAGGCCCATGGCCGCGATGCCGAAGCAGAGGAATTGACCGAGCAGCCCGAGGTGAAACGGATCCAACACGAACGGCGCGGCGGCCAGCGCGCCGACGCCGAGGACAGGGAGCAGCCGCGCCAAGAGGGGCGAGCGGGCGATGGGCCGGCTCCGTCGCGTCGCCGCGGGGGCCAGTCCGGCGGGCCCGCCCCCGGCCCCGGCTTTCGCGGACATCGGCGGCCCCCCTTTACCGACTGGGCTCAAGAATCCAACTGGCGGCCGCGGCGGGCGATGATGCCCTGGGGCCGCCACTGCAGCAACGCGACGATCATGGCGAAGGCGAGCACCGTACCGACGCTGGCGGTGGTGTAGAACTGGAACAGCGCCTTGGCGGTACCGAAGAGCGCGGCGCCGGAGACGGCCCCGGCGAGCTGGCCGACGCCCCCGAGCACGACCACCATGAAGGCGTCAACGATGTAGTCGCTACCGATCGTCGGCCCGATCGGGCCGATCAGCGTCAGGACCACACCGGCCAGGGCCGCGAGGCCGGAACCGATGCCGAAGGTCAGGCCGTCGAGGGTGCGCGTCGAGACCCCGAGGCAACCCGCCATTTCCCGGTTCTGCATGGCCGCGCGCGTCCGCCGTCCGGCCACGGTGCGGAACAAGTAGACGTAGAGCAACAGGAGCACCGTCGCGGTGAGGCCGAGGATGAACAGGCGGGCGTCGGCGAAGGTCAGCTCCGGACCGATCCGCCACGCCGCCGAGAGCCAGGCGGGGCTCTTCACCGCGACGTTGGGCGCGCCGAAGAGGCTCCGGGCACCCTGTTGCAGGAGCAGGCTGACGCCCCAGGTGGCGAGCAGGGTATCGAGGGGGCGGCCGTAGAGGAACCGCACCAGGCTGAACTCCATGAGCCAGCCGATGGCCCCGCCCACGGCGAATCCCACAGGGAGGCCGAGCAGCAGGACCAGCGAGGGATCCGAGCTGTGCAACAACCGTTGCAGCAG
>DATLTP010000247.1:0-5234 GCA_035533535.1 Bacillota bacterium
GTGCTTGAGCGAGAACATCAGGGTGATGTTGACGCTGATCCCGGCCGCGATCAGCCGCCGCACGGCGGGACATCCGGCCGCGGTCGCCGGAACCTTGATCAGGACATTGCTTCGCTGCAGGTGCCGCCAGATGCGCGTCGCCTCGGCGATGGTGCCCTCCGTATCGTCCGCGAGCTCCGGGGAGACTTCGATGCTCACGAAGCCGTCCCGCCCGCCTGCGGCGTCGTAGGCCGGCCGCAACACGTCCGCTGCGGCACCGATGTCCGCCAGGGTGAGCTGATCGTAGATCTCGGCCACCGAGGCCCCGGGACCGGCTGCGCCGATCTCAGCGTCGTAGTCCGTGCTCTCGTCGATGGCTTTCTCAAAGATCGACGGGTTGCTGGTGACCCCTGTCACCGCAGCCTCCGCCATCAGGCGCTTCAGCTCGCCCGAAGCGATCATGCCCCGCCGGACGTAGTCCAGCCAGATGCTCTGGCCGAGATCGTGCAACTGTTGCAAGCGGCCGCTGGCCATCCGCGTCACCCCCGTGCCAGGAGGGCCTTGGCGCGTGCCGCCACGGCCTCCCCGGTGAATCCGAACTTCTCCAGGTTGACCTCACCCGGCGCCGAGGCGCCGAAGCGGTCGATCCCAACCACATCATCGGCGAATCGGCACCAACCGAAAGTGGCCGCGGCCTCCACGGCCAGCCGGGCGACCCCCGGCGGCAGGACGGAATTGCGGTAGCCGGCATCCTGCGCGGCGAAGATCTCCCAGCTCGGCAGGCTGACGACCCGGGCCGCCACGCCCTCCTTGGCCAGGATGCCCGCCGCGGCCACCGCCAGTTGCAGCTCGCTGCCCGTGCCGATCAGCACGATCTTGGGCGCGGCGCCGTGCTCGCTGAGGACATACCCGCCGCGCAGCGCCCCCTGCCGCCGGACGCCGGGTAGCAGCGGCAGCTTCTGCCGGCTGAGGACCAGGGCCACCGGCCCGTGGCCGGGGGAGAGGGCGTGCTGCCAGGCCGCCGCCGTCTCGGTGCCGTCCGCCGGCCGCAGCACCGTCAGGCCCGGGATGGCCCGCAGGGCGGCCAGGTGCTCGATGGGCTGGTGTGTGGGTCCGTCCTCGCCGAGGGCGATGCTGTCGTGCGTGAAGACGAAGGTCGTGTGCGCCTGCATCAGGGCGGCCAGGCGGATGGCGGGCCGCATGTAGTCGGAGAAGACCAGGAACGTCCCGCAGTACGGGATGACGCCGCCGTGCACGGCCATGCCGTTGCACATGGCCGCCATGGCGTGCTCGCGCACCCCAAAGTTCAGGTTCTTGCCGGCAAAGTCGTCCGGCGTGATGGCCGGGTACTTCTCCAGCATGGTGTAGGTCGACTCCGACAGGTCCGCCGATCCGCCAAGCAGCGCCCCGAGGACCGGCGCCACCCCGTTGAGGCACTCCTTGGAGGCGGCGCGGGTGGCCAGGGCGGGTCCCCCTACATCGAAGCGGGGGAGCGCGTCCTCCCAGCCGTCCGGCAAAGCCCCCCGCTGCTCCGCGTCAAAGGCCGCAGCCAGGTCTTTGTGGGCGCGCGCGTACTGCGCGCGCCGCGAATCCCACTCGGCCTGGGCCCTGCTCCCTCGGTCCACGGCCTGCCGGAAGAACGCGCGCACATCGTCCGGCACCAGGAACTGCGCGTCCGCGGGCCAGCCCAGCGCCTCCTTGGTCAGCCGGACCTCGTCCACTCCGAGCGCCGCGCCGTGGGCCGCGCTCGTGTCCTGCTTGTGCGGGCTGCCGAAGCCGATGTGGGTGCGCACCGCGATGAAGTGCGGCCGGTCCGTGCTGGCGCAGGCGGCAGTCAGCGCCCTGGCCACGGCCGCGGTGTCATTGCCATCCTCGACCCGCTGCACGTCCCAGCCGTAGGCGGCAAAGCGGGCGCAGCGGTCCTCGGTGAAGGACCAGTTTGTGGGGCCATCCAGCGACACGTGGTTGTCGTCGTAGAGAACAATCAGCTTACCCAACTGCAGGTGGCCGGCCAGGGAGGCGGCCTCGGCCGAGATGCCCTCCATCAGGTCGCCGTCGCCAACCAGCACATAGGTGCGGTGGTCGACGATGGTGTGGTCCGGGCGGTTGAAGCGGGCGCCCAGCCAGCGCTCGGCCACGGCCATGCCCACGGCGGTGGCCATGCCCTGGCCCAGGGGGCCGGTCGTCGTCTCCACGCCCGGGGTGTGGCCGTATTCCGGATGGCCCGGCGTGCGGCTGCCCCACTGGCGGAACGACTTGAGGTCGTCCAGCGACAGGTCGTAGCCGGTCAGGTGCAGCAGGGCGTAAAGCAGCATGGAGCCGTGCCCGGCGGAAAGGACGAAGCGGTCGCGGTCGGGCCAGGCCGGGTCCTTGGGGTTGTGGCGGAGAAAGCGCGTCCAGAGCACGTAGGCCATGGCCGCGGCGCCCATCGGCAGGCCGGGGTGGCCGGAGTTGGCCTTCTGGACGGCGTCTATGGCCAGGGTGCGGATCGTGTTGATGGAGCGGGACTCGAGCTGCGGGTCCGCGGCCGGGATCGTCGTGGTGGCTGCCATGGGAACCCCCCTGTGCCTATGTGCGCGGTGGTGGGCCGCAACGTCATTACGCCCATCATTGTAGCCTTCCGGCCGGACTGGCAGATTACGCCCGGTGGAAGAGCTCACGCATTCGGGTGGCTTGCGGCGGCGGGTCAGGCGTTGCTTTCGATGGCCCGCAGGTGCCCCTCGTCTTCGTCGGCGAGCCGCTTGGCCCACGCCGCGAGGGTGATGACGGCGCCATCCCCGGTCGTTGCGGTGCGCTCCCATTCCGCGTCGGCCAGGGGTGCGAGCGTTGCAAGCAAGTGCTTGCGCGCCATCGTGTAGGTGCCGAGCGCCACTCTGGGGTCCTGGTGGCGGTAGCCGTGCTCGAAGGCCCGGACGTCAGGCTCGACGGCCGCGAGCACCGGGGCCCGATCCCGCAGGACACGGGCCGCCTGTGCAGTCCAGCGCACATTCAGCTCCAGGTCGGCCAGCAGGGCCAGGGTCTCGCGAATGGAGAGCCCACCCCCAGGGGGGCGCGCGTCCATGTGCTCCTCGTCGAGACCGTTCACGATGGTGGCCAGCCGAGCCGGCATGGCGGCGAGGCGCTGCAGGACGTCGCTGATCATGCGGGCCCTTGCTCGCCGTAGGTCATGCCGCACCGCGGGGGCCGGGGCATGGGAACCCCGTCCCGGATAGCGACGGCCCGAGTCGTGCGACTCGGGCCGCTCCATATTCGCGCTGTGCGCGATCCGGCTGCGTGGGCAGCCAGCTTGCTGATAGACGGACCCATGACGGGTTCAGGCGCTTGCTGCCGCCTTCGGCCGGATGGCCGCTTGGCGGCCTCGCCTGTACGGTGGACTGTCCTCGTCGCCGCCGGCCAGGGTGTGCCGCATGCTGCCTCCCGCCTTTCCGCGAACCGAGGTTCCATCACCAGGATAGCGCGCCAGTGCTCTCGCGCCAAGGGCACAGACGACATTCGGCCAGGCGGGGCCTGGTGCCACCTGGGGGCTATCGGCTCCGCCGCCTCGCTTCGCCAGGGCCTCAGGCTGGACTCGCCGCCCTGCCCCGCCGAGGGCCAGGCATCCTTACGCCCTGGTCTTGCCGACGGCCTGGACGCGGCGGTCGGCGCTATCCGGCCGGTCGGTGCGGTGGTCGATGGCGATGTGGGTCACGACCCGCTGGCACCCGCCACGCAGGACGGCTTCGTGCATGGCCTGCGCGCAGGACAGGATGTCCTCCAGGGGGCCCTCCAGCACGGTGGCCATGGCCGTCACCGTGTGCTTGACCCCGCGGTCGCTGCAGGCGTCACAGGCACGGGTGACAGCGTCCGAGTAAGAGGCTGCGTCGGTTCCGACGGGGACGATGGAGACCTCGCAAACCGGCATGGTGCTCTTCCCTCCGCGCCGGCAGGTTGTCCGCGGGCTGGGAAGAGTATGCGGTTGGCGGCGGCAAACGGTACGCTGGATCGGGACTATGGCGGCGCGCGGCCCGTTTAGGCTCAGGAGCTCGCGCGTGCCACGCGCGCCACGGGTTCTGGTCCGCAATGGAGGCGATCTCGTGTCGGATCCCCAGGAGCAGGAGCTCAAGGGGCGGGTGGCGCTGGTCACGGGCAGCAGCGGTGGCATCGGGCGAGTGATCGCCCTGACCCTGGCCCGCGCCGGCGCGGACGTGGCCATCAACTACCACACGCACCCGGATGCGGGGGAGGCGGTGGCGTCCGCAGCCGAGGCGATGGGCGTCCGCTCGGCGGCGTTCGGCGCGGACGGCACCAAGGCCGACGAGGTGCGGGCGATGGTGGCCGGCGTGGAGAAGCGCTTCGGCCGCCTCGACGTCCTGGTCAACAACGTGGGCGAGTTCGCGTACAAGCCCATCCGCGAGCACACCGACGCGGACTTTGAGCGCATCATGGCCGGCACGGCCGGCACCACGTTCTACGCGACCATGGCCGCCCTGCCTGGGATGCGGCGCCGGCGCTGGGGCCGCGTGATCAGCCTCGGGGCCTCGGGGGCGCAGCACGCCCTCGGCAGCCGCAACGAGGGGCCGCATCTGGCCGGCAAGGCGGCCGTGGTTTCGCTCAGCCGCACGCTCGCCCTGGAGGAGGGCCGCAGCGGCATCACCTTCAACGTCGTCTGCCCAGGCATCATCAACGACCGGCGCCTGAGCCGCGACGAGGCGGAGAAGATGCGCGATCCTGACTCGCCGGTCGGCCGGCCGGGCACCAGCGAGGACATCGCCGACGCCGTGCGGTTTCTGGCGCGGCCGGCCTCGTCGTTCATCAACGGCGCCGTCCTCGAGGTCACGGGCGGCTGGTACGGATAGGGGGCGAAGGCATGGATATGTGCGTGGACCTGTGGGCGTGGACAGGGCGCGGCCCCTGTCCCGAGCCACCCGCCGGGTTCGTGGCCTGGGTCGCTGAGGATCCGTCATGGGCGCGCGACCGCGCGCCCAACGACCTCGTTTTGCGGGCGGCCGTGGCTTCGGCCGGGGGTGTGGCCCTGAGCGGCGCCTGGGCCTTCGCCGGTGCCATCCGCGGGCGCGCCATCCTGGAGTACCGCCCGGCCGGGCCGGCCCCGGCGCTGGCCACCGACGCCGATCCGGCGCTCCTGCCGGCGGCCGCCTTCCTTTTGGACCGGGCCTCCGAGGTGGCGGCCACCGGCGTGCCGTGGTGGACGGCCTGGCGCCAGGCTGCGGCCGCCCTCTGCGAGACCTACGAGGGCTGCGGCTTCGAGCTTGCCTGGA
>DATLTP010000248.1:0-2517 GCA_035533535.1 Bacillota bacterium
CGCTATTTTCAGGCGACCCTGGACGTCATGCAGGCGGCCCGCAACCGAGAGGCCACCGTCGTGGCGATCACGGACAGCCCTTCGTCGCCGGCCGCGCGGTTGGCCACCGTGACGCTACTGGTTGCGCGGGACGCAGCGGCCTCGCACTTTTCCGAGGTCGGCCTCACGTCCCTCATCAACGCCGTCCTCGCCGCGGTGGCTGTCCACAGCGGTGAGCGCGCCCGGCGCGTCCTCGCGGAGTACGACCGCATGGTGCGCGACTGGGGCGTGCTGGCCGACGACCCATACTCGGATCCGCGACCGAAGGGAGATGGGACCCGCTCATGAGTCAGGACATCGGTCCAGGGCAGCTTGAGTTTTTGACCCGCCGTCGCCTGCTGGCGCGAGGGGCCCGCATGGCCGCAGGAACCGTCGCGGTGGCGGGGATTGGCAGCCTCCTGGCGGCCTGTGGCGCGACCGCGCCCTCCTCTGGGGCCTCCTCATCCGGGTCCGCGGCGACGGGCTCAACGTCGTCCGCCGCAGCGACCGGGTCGGGCACCTCCAGCGGCGTCGTCATCGTCAGTTCCGACGGCGGCGCCTATGCCGAGGCCGAGCGCAAGGCCATCTACGACCCGTTCACGAGCGCGACCGGCATCCAGGTCAAGACGATCCCTGCTACGGCCTCTCAGGTCTTAGCCATGGCACAGTCCGGCAGTGCCCAGCTCGACGTGCTCGACACAGGCGCCTCCGAGGCGCTGCTGCTGCAGGGTAAAGGCGCCCTGGCGCCGATCGACTACAGCAAGTTCAAGCGCACCAACCCCTCCGACCTGGAGCCGGGCGTCCAGCAGCAGTACATGGTTGGCAACATTTACTTCGCCACTGTGCTGGGCTACGCCACGGCCGCCTTCCCGAATGGCCACCCCGGCAGTTGGGCTGACTTCTGGAACGTGACGAAGTTCCCCGGTGCCCGGACCCTGGAAGACAGTCAGGCTGGCGGCGCACCCCTGGAGTTCGCCCTGCTCGCCGACGGCGTGCCGATGGATAAGATCTATCCGATCGACCTCAACCGCGCATTCAATTCGCTCACCAAGATCAAGAAAAACATTATCAAGTGGTGGACCACCGGGGCCGAATCGGCGCAGCTCCTGCAGAGCGGCGAGGCCGTGGCCGGCGGGCTTTGGAATGGGCGCGTGCCAACCAGCGGCGGCTACGCGATCGAGTGGAACCAGGCCATGCGGCTCAAGCAGTACTGGGCGATCGTCAAGGGTGCGCCGAACCCCGATAACGCGCTCAAGCTTATCGATTTCGCCCTGCAGCCCAAGCCCCAGGCTGACCTCGCGCACTACATCGCATACGGGCCCACCAACAAGAAGGCCTACCAGTACGTCGCGGCAGCCGACGCCGCCAAGCTGCCGAGCAGCCCCGATCACTTCAAGATCGGCTTCGATGAGGACGCCGAATGGTGGGCCGCCCACCTGACCGAGGTGACGTCGCGCTGGCAATCGTGGATCATCCAGAGCTAATTGGGCCGGGGGGCGGGCCTGCGCCCGCCCCCGCGGTCACCCCGGCCCTCGAGCTGCTGGACGTCGCCAAGCGCTATGGCACAGCCACAGCCCTACACGGCGTCAGCCTGTCCGTCATGCCTGGGGAGTTCTTCACGCTCCTGGGCCCCAGCGGCTCGGGCAAGACGACAACACTCATGCTCTTGGCAGGGTTTCTCCAGCCGACCGAAGGCCGAGTGCGCATCGCGGGCCGCGACGTGCAGGGCACCCCGCCCCACAAGCGGGACCTGGGCATGGTCTTCCAGCACTACGCCCTCTTTCCGCACATGAATGTGGCGGCAAACATCGCGTTCCCCCTGGAGATGCGGCGGCGGCCGCGGCCAGAGATCCGCCGGCGCGTGGGGGAGCTGCTCGACCTCATGCACATGGAGGGCATGGAGGACCGCCTGCCCCGCCAGCTCTCCGGAGGGCAACAACAGCGGGTCGCGCTCGCCCGCGCCCTTGCGGCCTCACCCCCGGCCGTGTTGATGGACGAGCCGCTGGGCGCCCTCGATCGCAAGCTCCGCGAGGAGCTCCAGGTCGAGTTCCGCAGACTGCACCGAGAAACCGCAGCGACCTTCATCTACGTCACTCATGACCAAGGCGAGGCCCTCGGCCTGTCAGACCGCATCGCCGTGATGCGCGAGGGCCGCCTGGAGCAGGTCGGGGTGCCCGAGGCGCTCTACGAACACCCCGTGTCGAGGTTTGTGGCCGGATTCTTGGGGGAGGCGAACTTCTTCGAGGGCGTTGCCCGCACGGCGACGGAAATTGTCGACGCCGGCGGTCGTGTGTGGCGGGTCGCGGAGAAGGCGACTCCAGGCACCAGCGTGGTCATCGCCGTGCGGCCTGAGAACATCCGGCTCGGCGGCGAGGCGAACGCCGTAGCGGGCGTCTTGATCGACCGCACGTACTCGGGCGCCGTGGTTCGCCTGCGTCTGGATGTCGCGGGCCTGGGCGAGCTGGTGGCGGCGGCGCCCTCCGCCCAGGCGGAGGGCGT
>DATLTP010000249.1:0-19419 GCA_035533535.1 Bacillota bacterium
CCGGACCGGGTGCGGGCTGCAAAGGCAGGGCATCGGCATGTCTGGGTCCACCCTGGCGGAGTTTGCGGAGCGGGCGGAGCGGCTCCTCGCGGCGGTGCGCGCAGGCGATGCCGACGCCGGGCGCCGGGTCGAGCGGGGCAAAGCCGTGGCCGACCCTGCCGGCCCCGGCTTCACCCTGAGCGAGGCACAAACGATCATCGCACGCGAGGACGGCTTCGCGGGTTGGCCGGCGTTGCGCAGCCACCTCGAAGCCCTGGCGCAGGCGGGTTCCCCCGTCGCCCGCTTCGAGGCGGCGGTGGACGCGGTCATCACCCGGCGACCTCGCCACGCTGCAGGCGTTGTTGCGCGAAGCCCCGGCATTGGCGCGCGCGCGTTCGGTGCGGAGCCACCGCGCCACGCTGCTGCACTACGTCGGCGCCAACGGTGTCGAGGACTACCGTCAGAGGTCCCCCCAGAACGCCGTGGCGGTGGCGGAGGCCCTGCTCGCCGCGGGTGCCGAGGTCGACGCGGTGGTCGCCCTGCTGGTGGCCAGCGGCGCCACGGTGGAGCCAGGCCTGCTCGCCGACGAAGCGGTCCGCGCCGACCTTGCCCTGCTGGCGGCGCTCCATGGCGAGGGGCCGCGCTGATTCTAGAGCCGCCGCCCGGCGTCGCGGTCGGGCCGCCCACGCCCGCCGCACCCAGGCCGCGCCGAGCAGCCGCCGCTGGGGCCAGGCTCGCCGCGAGGCACCCCTCGCCCGGCGTTCAGCAACTGGCCCCCGGCAGGGTGACCGCCTGCGGGGCCTGCAGGGCCACGGCCTCCGGTTCGATCACCCCCGCCGCCACCACGGGGACCGCCGGTCGGCGCACCGCCTCCGTGCGGTGGTGCACGCCCTTGATGGCGGTCGGCCAGGTCAGCGCGGCTGTCAGGGCGGCACCGAAGTCGGCGATGGGCACGACCTCGATGCCCTCCAGGTCGGCGAAGGTCTCCTGCCAGTTCTCCAGCGGAATGAGCACCCGGCGTACGCCCGCCTGGCGCGCCGCCTCCACCTTCGCCGGGGTCCCGCCCACCGGGCGCACCAGGCCGCGGATGGAGAGCTCGCCGGTCATGGCGACGGTGTTGTCCACGGGGATGCGCACCAGCGCCGAGTAGAGGGCGACGGCCATGCTGATCCCGGCCGAGGGGCCGTCGACGGGCATGCCGCCTGGGAAGTTGATGTGGATGTGGTGGTCGTCGGGGTCACAGCCCGCGGGCAGGTGGTCGCGGAGCACGGTGAGCACGTTCTCCAGGGAGCCCCGGGCCATGCTCTTGCGGCGCAGGGTGCGGCCTGGCGCCGCCATCTCCTCCTCCTCGATCAGTCCGTTGACCTGGAGACGACCCTGGCCGGGGGCGACGCGGCTGGCGGTGACCTCGACCTCCAGCAGGTAGCCGATGTTCGGACCGGCGACCGCTAGGGCGTTGACCACGCCGATGTGCGGCAAATCCGCAATGTGCGGCAGGATGCGCGGGGCGTACTGGCCGCTGGTCACAACCCACTCGGCGTCCTGGGTGCGGATGACGCCGCGACCCTCGGTCTGCGCCACGCCCGCGGCGAGTTGGATGATGTTGACCGCCTCACGCCCACTCTGGGCATAGCGGCGGACGCAGGCCAGGGCGCCCGGCTCCGCGCCCTTGCCCACCCGGCGCACGGCGCCGACCGCGATCAGCTCCACCTCCTCGGGCTGGAGGGGACGGAAGAAGACCTCCAGGCAGCGGGAGCGGATCGCTGGGGGGAGTTCGTCGGGGGAGCGCGTGGTGGCGCCGACCAGGCGGAAGTCCGCGGGCAGGCCGTTGTCGAAGATGTCCTTGATGTGGCGGGGCACGGCGGGGTCCTCCGGGTTGTAGTAGGCGCTCTCGAGGAAGACCTTGCGGTCCTCGAGGACCTTGAGCAGCTTGTTCGTCTGCACCGGGTGGAGTTCGCCGATCTCGTCGATGAAGAGGACCCCGCCGTGCGCCTTGGTGACCGCGCCCGGCTTGGGCTGCGGGATGCCAGCGATGCCCAGCGGCCCCGCGCCCTGATAGATGGGGTCGTGCACGGACCCGATCAGCGGGTCGGCGATGCCCCGCTCGTCGAAGCGGGCCGTCGTGGCGTCGATCTCGACAAAGACGGCGTCGTGGCGGAACGGGGACTGCGGGTTGCGCTTGGCCTCCTGAAGGATGAGCCGGGCGGCGGCGGTCTTGCCGACGCCGGGGGGGCCGTAGAGGAGGACGTGTTGCGGGTTGGGGCCGCAGAGGGCGGCGCGCAGGGCGCGGATCCCGTCGGCCTGGCCGACGACTTCGCTGAAGTTACGCGGGCGCGTGCGCTCGGCGAGGGGCTCGGTCAGCGCGATCGCGCGGAGGCGGGCGATGCGGTCCATCTCCTTGCGCGACTCCCGCGCCACAGCGACGCGACTGCCCTGCTGGCTCTTGAGCAGGTTCCAAAAGTAGAGGCCGATGACCACGGCGAAAATGACCTGGATGAAGGTGAGGATGACGCCCAAGGACATCGGGGTCGCCTCCTTTGGGCGGCGGGACAAGCCTGGCACCGGCCCGTCCCACCGCCAGCGGGCGGGGGCGGGGGCTCGCGACTGGGCGGGATAGCACGGGCAGAGGCAGGGCAGCGGGACTGGGACGCGACGGGCGGGTCGCGCTGCCGCCAACGGGCACGGGCACGGCGCCGGGTCTGGGCCGCCGCAGCGGGTCGGGCCGCCGTCAACGGGCCAGGCGGCGGGACTGGGCCGCCCGCGCGGGTCGGGCCGCCGCCGAGACGGGGCCCTGCCGCCTGCGTCCGGCCGGCCACCGGCCCGGGGCTTTTAGACCTTGGGACTCTCACGGGGCACCCGGACCGGGGCCCCGCACCACTCACCGCGGCGTAGTATTCCTCGCTTCGCCGGCCATAGACGGCCGGGGGCGGCCTTTGGTCGCCAAATCTCGCGACTGCGCGGGTGCCCTGCCAGTCGCGCGGGCCCGCGCCCCCGCAATCCCGTGACCGGGTGGTCCTGGTAGAGGCGCTCGGCTCCTGTCGGCGACGCCGTGGGCGCCGACGCGCAAGCGAACGCCAGCACCAGCCTGATCGCCCGCGGTCGACCAGCTTTGCCACGGGACCTCACGCGCTGCCGCCTGCCGCCGGGTCCGCGCATCGAAGCCCTCATCCTCAACATCCTCCCGGTCCTCGCCGCCCGGCGCTTGGCGAGCAACCCAGCGGCAGGAGCAGCGGACGGCGCCCTGCTGGCGGGGCGGCCGACGGCGGCCCGGACTGGTCGCGAGAATGACTCATGCGCAGCCCGGTGCAGCCGGCACGAGTCAGCTGGAAGGAGGGGCAAGGATGCCCCTACCCTGGGCGCCGGCGAGTCACGGTTGGCGGGATGGGGGCGCGAGTGGGAGAGAGGTATGGCGTTGGCGGTGGACCCGGCCAAGGCGTACCTACGCGCCCAGGTGGACGGCTTGCCGATGGGGCCGCTGTCGCAGGGGCTGCACGCGATGGTGGAGGCCCTGGAGCCGTGGCGAGCGCGCTAATGGCTGCAGGGCCTTCGTGACGGCGACCCGCCCTTGGTTAGGATGGCCGTGACCCCGTATGACGATCTGCCCGTGACGGAGGCGAAGCGGGCGGCGCTCGCGGCGGCGGAGCAGGATGTGCGGGCCGGTCGAGTAGTCTCGCATGAAGAGGCGCCGCAGCGCCCGGTCGGAGAGGCAGCGGGGCGCCGTTGAGCCCGGAGGCGCCTGAGACATCTTGGACGCTGACCTGGACCGAAAAGGCACTAGACGACTGGTTCCCGCGGAATGTACGGGCGCGCATGGTCCGTCGCACCGAGGCGTGAGCCAGCAGCACCGGGCATGGCGGCGTAACGTGCGCCTCACTGCGTTGACAAGGACCGTGATGATCTCGCGTCGGCCACGCTTGCGCAGGTAGGTGATGCGGAGCCAATCCTGGCCGCGCCGCTTCCAGAGGTTGCGTCGCCCGCGGGTGCTGTCCTCCCCCTGGTCCGGTGCGGTAAAAGGCGGCCAGCACCTCGGCTTCGAGGACGGGGGGGTGCCCCGCGTCTGCGACGCCCCAGTCGATTGCGTGCGTGGCGGGTGAAATGCACCTCGTCAGCCACGCGCGCGTTGCGCCGCCCGCGGGTGCTGGGCGCCGCCTGGCCCGGTACGGCCGGGCGACCAAGAACCGCAGCGTCGATGACGGCGGCTGGCCCGCGTCGGCGTGGCCTCGGCCCTTGGCCTCCTTGGCGGGTGACGTCTGCCTCGTCAGGGGCGTGCGGGTTCCTCCATGCGGTCGCCGCAGCCGCTCGTACTTGGCACAGCCTTCACCCGCTTCCGCCGTCCTATGGAGCATGCTATCCGGCAGTGCCCGCCCCCGCCATTCCCCTGGCGCTCACCCGCAGGCGCCCCGTCCAGGTCCCTCCAGACCCGGGCAGAGGGGTCGGTGCCGGGATGGCGAATGGGTGTCCGCCTGCATGGGCGTGCGCGCCATGGCGGGGCGCCCTCAGGGTAAGGGGGAACGAATCGTGCCAGGCTCACGCGTTGCGGGATCGATTCTGGCCGTCATGGCAGGGGCCGTCCTGCTGGCGGCATGCGGCGGCAGCGGCGGTGGCGGCGGGGCCACCGCCACCAACACCAAGGGCGGCGGCGCTGGCGGCTGCGCGGCGGGCGCCGCGGGTAGCGCGAATGCCGTGACGGTGGCGGCCGAGCCGGACAGCGGCGTGGCGACGGCCACCGGCAAGTGCTGGGCGAGCATCAAGGGGACGCCGATCACCGTCGTCGGCACCGGCAGCATCCCCTCTGGGGATGCCACCACCTTCAAGGTGGCTTGGTCGGCGAAGGCCTTATACGTCCAGGCATATTCGGCGGAATGGCCGATCAACGCGGCCGGCGGCGCCAACTGGTGGCAGAGCGACGCCACCGAGTACACGGTCTCCGGCACCGATGACCACGGCGGCGCCTTCGACAGCCAGACCTTCCAGTGGGGCGTCATCAGTGACGGCACGCTGGGGGCGGGCACCGGCGCCAGCACAGCCCCGGCCCAGCCGACGCCGCTGGTCAGCAAGGTGGCCAACAAGGGCTTCTATACCCAACTGACGGTGCCGTGGAGCATCCTCGGCGTGACCGCCCCGAAGAAGGGCCAGAAGTACCAGTTCGACCTCGCCCAGGACTACGGCGACGCCAGCGGCGCCCGCGTGGGTCAGGCGTTGTGGATTGGTAGCGGCAGCAACTTCTATAACAGCACGACCGACTGGGGCGACATCACGCTGGGTTAGGCGGCGTGGCACGGCGGGGCAACAGGGGAGGGGCGCCGGGTGACCGGCGCCCCTCCCGGCGCGTTCAGGCGGGCTCTTCCTTCTTGCGCTTGCGCGGGATCAGGACCGGCAACTTGCGCTCCGCCACGACATCCTTGGTGACCAGGCACTTGCTGATATCGGTGCGCGAGGGGATGTCGAACATCACTTCGAGCATGATCTCCTCGATGATCGCGCGCAAGCCGCGCGCCCCCGTCTTCCGCTGCATCGCGGCGTGGGCGATCAGCGCGAGCGCCTCGTCCTCGAACTCCAACTGGATGCTGTCCATCTGAAAGAACTTCTGATACTGGCGGACCAGGGCGTTCTTCGGCTCGGTGAGGATGCGCACCAGCGCCGCCGCATCCAGCGCATCCAGCGTGGCGGTCACGGGCAGGCGACCGACGAACTCGGGGATCAAGCCGAACTTGAGTAGATCCTCCGGCATGATCTGGCTGAGGATCTCGCCGATCTGGGCGTCGTGGCTGCGGCTGACCAGCTCGGAGCCGAAGCCGATCGTCTTCTTGCCGATGCGGTTCTGGATCATCTTCTCCAGACCGTCGAAGGCCCCGCCACAGATGAAGAGGATGTCGGTGGTGTCGATCTGGATGAATTCCTGGTGGGGGTGCTTGCGACCGCCATGCGGCGGCACCGAGGCCACCGTGCCCTCCAGGATCTTCAGCAGCGCCTGCTGCACGCCCTCGCCCGAGACGTCCCGCGTGATGGAGGGGTTCTCGGACTTGCGGGCGATCTTGTCGACCTCGTCGATGTAGACGATGCCCTTTTCGGCCTTCTCGATGTCGTAGTCCGCCGCCTGGATCAGCTTGAGCAGGATGTTCTCCACATCCTCGCCGACGTAGCCCGCCTCGGTGAGGGAGGTGGCGTCGGCGATGGCGAATGGCACATTGAGGATGCGGGCGAGCGTCTGGGCCAGCAACGTCTTGCCGCTGCCGGTGGGGCCGAGCATCAGGATGTTGCTCTTTTGCAGCTCGACCTCGTCGACCTTGCCGCCCATGTTGACGCGCTTGTAGTGGTTATAGACGGCGACGGCCAGCGTCTTCTTGGCCTTCTCCTGGCCGATGACGTACTGGTCGAGGACCTCCTTGATCTCCCGCGGCTTGGGGATGTCCTTGAGGTTGAAATCGACGTCGTCGTTGAGTTCCTCTTCGATGATGTCGTTACACAGTTCGACGCACTCATCGCAGATGTAGACGCCGGGGCCGGCGATGAGCTTCTTGACCTGGTCCTGGTGTTTGCCGCAGAAGGAGCACTTCAGTGGGCCCTTCTCGTCGGTGAACTTGAACACTGCACTCGACCTCCCCGACGGTCCGTACGGGCCCGGAGCCGACGACCACTCTCGCGAAGGGACGGCCCCCCGTGTTGCCCCGGCTGCGTGGAGCGGTCCGGACCCCCGGGCCGCCGATGGCGGGCCCTCAGCGGTCCTTGTTCGGCTGCGGGGTCGTTTCCCCCTTGCCGGTCCGCGACGGCATGATCTCGTCGATGATACCGTATGCCTTCGCTTCCTCGGCTGACATGAAGTAGTCCTTCTGCAGGTCGGCCATCACCTTGTCCCGTGCCTGCTCGGTGTGCTTGACATAGATGTCGGCGATCTTCTCGTAGGCCTTGAGCAGCTCGTCGGTCCAGATCTTGACGTCGGTCGCCCGGCCCTGCGCCCCACCGCCCCAGGGCTGGTGGATCATGATGCGCGAGTTGGGCAGGGCGTAGCGCTTACCCTTGGCGCCCGCGCACAGCAGCACCGAGCCCATGCTCGCCGCCTGACCGACGCAGATGGTCATCACCTGCGGCTTGATGTACTGCATCGCGTCGTAGATGCCCAGCCCCGCATCGACGCTGCCCCCAGGGGAGTTGACGTAGATCTGCACGTCGCGGTCCGGGTCCTCCCCCTCCAGAAAGAGCAGCTGGGCGATCATCAGGTTGGCCACCTGATCGTCGATCGCCGAGCCGAGGAAGATGATCCGGTCCTTCAACAGGCGGGAATAGATATCGTAGGCGCGCTCGCCGCGCGCGGACTGCTCCACCACCATGGGCACCATATAGGCGTGGAGGTTCTGGCGAATGTGCTGCAGCCGGCTCAGGGTCCGTGCGGCCGCCCTCATGCCTGCTTCCCCCTTGGCTTCACTGGCGCCGGTTCCGCCGCCGGGTCCGCTTCCGCCCCCGGGGCCTCGGGCTCCGCCGACGCGGAGCCATCCGTGGCTTCCAGATGCAGCAACGCGTCCCTCAGGTGGCGCGCCGCCCGACCCCGAGTCAGATCGCCGCGAATGGCGGCGAGATTGTCGGGGCGCATCGCCACGCTGCGGAAGGCGACGGGGTCGACGCCACCGGCGTTGGCCATGCGCACGATCTCCCGGTCGATCTCCGCCTCGGTCGGGGCCAGCCCCGCCCGCGCGGCGACGGCATCCAGCACCAACTGCACCTTCACCCGCCGCTCCGCGTCCGGGCGCAGGTCCTGCCGGGCGGCCGCCACGGTCGTCCCCTGCCGTCCCAGGGCCACCTCCAGCGAGACGCCGGCGTCCTTGGCTTGGCGCTCCAAACCGGCGACGAGGTTGTCCACGCTGCGCTCGACCAGGATGTCGGGCAATTCGACGGTAGCGCCCTCGACCACCTGCGCGACCGCCCGATCCAGCGCGGCCTGGTCGGCGCGGCCCTCGGCGACCCGCCGTAGTGTATTGCCCAGGTCTGCGCGCAATTCCTCCAGCGTTTGCCGCTCGGAGACCTCGGCGGCGAAGGCGTCGTCGAGGACCGGCAGCTCCCGGCGCTTGACCTCCAGCACCTCGACACGCAGATGGGCGGCCTTCCCGGCCAGGGCCCGCACTGGGTCCGCCGCCCCGAAGGTCAGATCCAGATCCAGGGCGGTGCCGGCGGCCTGGCCCAGCACCCCGGCGTCGATCTCCGCCCGGAGGCGGCCATCGCCCAGCACGCCCTCGACGCGCGGCTCGCCGATCTTCGGCCCACCCTCCACCTTACCGTTGGTGCGCAGGATGACCATGTCGCCGGCCGCCGCCGGCTCGGTGCTGGGCACCCAGGTCCCCTTGGCCTCGCGCAGCTCCCCCAGGGTTTGCTCGATGTCCGCGTCGCTCACGGGGGCGACCTCGCACGTCACCGTCATCCCCGACCAATCGGGGAGGGCCACCTCCGGCCGCACCACGACCGTGGCGCGAAACTGCAGGGGGACACCCTCCTCGAAGGTCTGGACGTCGATCTCCGGCTGATCGACCGGCGCGAGCCCCTGCTCGTCGATGACGGCGCGATAGGCCCGGGTCACCATCGGGTCCAGGGCCTCCTGGAGCACGCGCGGCCGACCGAGCGCGCGCTCCACCATGGGCTGGGGCGCCTTCCCCGGCCGGAAGCCGGGCACCCGGACCTGGCGCGCCAGACGGCGGATGGCCGCCTCGATGTCCGTCTGCATCTCTTCGGGCGATACCTCGATGTCCAGGACCACGCGGCTCCCCGGGGCGCGTTCCAGTGTCGCTTTCACCGAAGCACTCTCCCAACGGCGGGCGGCCGTGGCTGGCGGCGGCAGGGGTGGGGCACGCTGCGCCCACGACCGCCACGCCCAGTCCACGACGACGGCGCAGGCGGGCCCCCGCGCGGGGCCCGCCTCGGCAGCAAGCACACTTGCCTGGGCCCGGCCCGAGGGCCAGCCCAGGGTTGGCTACCATTCTAGCCGTGCAAAACCACTCCGGGCAAGATGCCGATCGCCAGAGTGGCCACGGCGGCCACCGCGGCGACCACCGGCCACCCGCTGGAGGCACGCAGCCGGGGGCCGTCGCCATCGGCGGGCTGCAGGCAGGCCACGGCCAATTTGAAGTAGGGGTAGAGGGCGAGCACCGTCGCGGCGATCACCAGCACCGCCACAAAGGCGTGGCCCGCCCCGGCCAGGGCCTGCAGCACCAGCAGCTTGCCGACGAAGCCGGCGGTCGGCGGCACGCTCGCCAAGGAGAGCAGGGAGACCACCAACGCCGCGGCCAGCCAGGGGTAGCGGCGGCCGAGGCCACGGAGGTGGTCCAGACCATCGGCGCCGCCCGACCCCAACCCCGGGTCCTCGACCGCGGAGACGACGGCAAAGGCCCCGAGCGTGGCGGCCGCGTACGCCGCCAGATAGATGAAGGCGGCCTCGCGCCAGGCGGCGGGCGCCAGCAGCACCAGCACCAGCGTGCCGGCGTTGGCCACCCCGGAGAAGGCCAGCAGCCGCTTCAGCCCTGGTTGGGCGATGGCCAGCAGGTAGCCGGCGAACATGGAGAGCACGCCGATCGCCAGCACCGTGCCCGCCCAGCCGCCGCTGGTCAGAAACCCCGAGGTGGCGACGCGCGCCAGCCCCGCGAAGGCCGCGGCCTTGGTGCCCACGGCCATGAAGGCCGTGATGGGGGTTGACGCACCCTCGTAGACATCCGGGGTCCAGAGCTGGAAGGGTACCAAGGCGAGCTTGAAGCCAAGGCCGGCGACGATGAGCACCAGGCCCATCGTGGCGAGGGGTCCGGAGGCCGCTGTTGCGGCCGTAAGGCTCAGAGTCCCACTGGCGGCATAGACCAGCGCCGACCCGTAGAGCAGCAGCGCCGAGCCGAGCCCGCCGAGGACGAAGTACTTGAAGCCCGCCTCCGCCGCGCGGCCGTCCTCCACGGAGAAGGCCACCAGGGCATAGAGCGCCAGCGAGAGGACCTCGACGCCCAGAAACAGCATGATCAGGTTGCCGGCGCCGCCGGCCACCGCCATGCCGGCCGCCGACCACAGCAGCAACGCCAGGTAGGCCGACCAGCGCTTACCCCAACCGGCTGGGGGCGGCAGCACCACGGCGGCCGCGGCCGCGACGACCGCCAGGAGGTCGCTGACCCGACTGAGGCGATCCCCGAGGATCGCCCCGCCAAAGCCGCTGCCAAAGCCCGGCGCCGCCACGGCGGCGATGCCGCCCAGGGCCAGGACGGCCAGCGTGACGGCGCGCAGCAGGGCCTGCCGCCCCTCCCAGAAGAGGTCGAGCAACAGGATGAGTACGCCCCCCGCACCCAGAACGACGATGGGGGCCGCGGCTCCTCCGAGGGCGTTCACCTAGCCGTTCCCTCCTTGCGCGGGGGTCGCAGCGGCCGAGGGGGCGACGCCCGCCAACGTGCCGATGGCGGCAACCGCGCCCGCGGCTTGCTGCGGCAGCGGATTCGGCCAGAGCCCGATGACCAGCACCAGCACGGCCAGGGGCGCCAGCAGCCACTTCTCGCCGCCGCCGAGGTCGCGCGTCGGGGTCGCGGCCGCCCCGTGCAGCACCAGCTGGATCCAGCGGAGCATGTAGGCCGCGGCGACGACCAAGCCGATGCCGCCGAGGATGGCCAGCCAGAGGCTGTAGTGGTAGATGCCGATCACCATGAGCAGTTCGCCCGGGAAGCCGGCGAGCCCCGGCAGGCCGAGCGCCGCCATGGCCAGCAGGATGAGGCCGCCCCCCAGCGCCGGGGCGCTGCGATAGAGGCCGCCGAGCGCGTGCAGGTCCGCCCCGCCCACGCGGTCCTCCAACATGCCGACGAGCAGGAACAGCCCGGCGGTGAAGATCCCGTGCGCCACCATCTGCAGGATGCCGCCGGAGAGCGCCTCGGGGCGGAGGGTCGCGAAGGCCACCGCGATCAGGCCGAGGTGGCTGACGCTCGAATAGGCGAGGAGGCGCCGCGCATCGCGCGCCGTGAGGGCGCAGAACGCCCCGTAGAGCACGCTGACGATGCCGACGGCGATCAGCCAGGGCGCGTAGGACTGGAAGCCCCCGGGCAGCAGTGGCAGCAGGATCGCGAGCAGGCCGTAGAGCCCGGCCTTGCTCTGCACCGCCGCCACCAGCGCGGCCGCGGGCGCCGGCAACTCGGCGTAGGTGTCGGCCACCCAGCCGTGCAGCGGCCAGAGCGGGGTCTTCACGGCGAAGGCGAGCAGCAGGGCCAGGGCCACCGGCCCCAGCACCGCGGGGGGCAGGGCCGAGGCGGACAGAGTGCCGACGCCGAGCCCCGGCATCTGGGCGTGGAAGGCCACCAGGGCGGCGACCCCCAGCAGCAGGGCGACGCTGCCGGCCACGTTGTAGAGCAGGAACTTCCAGGCGGCGGCGCGGCGGCCGGCGCCACCCCAGCCGACCAGCAGGAAGTACGTGGGGATCAGCATCAGTTCCCAGAACCCGTAGAAGAGGATCAGGTCGCGCGCCAGGAACATGCCGGTGGCCGCGCCGCCCAGCAGCGTCAGCCAGGCGACGAAGCCGGGACCGTAGCGCCGGCCGGCCAGGCCGCAGAGGGCGGTCACCAGCAGGGCCAGCGCCACCAGCAGCAGGCTCAGCCCCGAGAGGCCGAGGGAGTAGGAGACCACGGCGCCGTACGCGCCGCCAAACCACGGGGTGGCACCCAGCAGGGTGCCCGCCTGCGGCCAGAGGCGCAGGGCCAGGGCGAAGGCCAGGCCGGCGCACAGCGGGCCGAGCCAGGTGGCCCGTTTGCCCAGGATGGCGATCGCCACGGCGGCGGCGACCGGCAGGGCCCAGAGAAGCGTCAACACCGGATGCAACCCCCCCATGGCCCGCGCGGCCGCGCAGCCATTGCGTCAGCTCGGGACGCCAACCCGGGCACTGGGTGGCGCTGCAACAGTCCCCTTTGGCGGCGGCCACCTAGTGCGCCCTGGCCAAGGCCCAGACCAGCGCCAAGGCGGCGCCGCAGAACATCGAGAGCGCGTACCGCCGCACCAGGCCCGACTGCCACAGCGACAACCCGCGGCCAAGCGCCTCCGCCGTGCCGGTGATGGCCGCCTGCGCCGCGGGCCAGGCCCGACCCTCCCAGCCCACCAGGAGCCAGGCACCCAGGGCGTGCGCCGGCCCGACGAGCACCCCGTGCCACAGCGACTCCCAGCCAAACTCCGCGCGCGCGATGTCGCCCAGGCGGCTACTCGCCCAGATGTCCGCGGCCGCCTCGCCGGAGCGGTAGATCGCCCAGGCCGCGCCCCAACCGATCAGCGCCAGGACCGTGGAGATGATCATGCTGGTGGCGTCGATCCGCGTGCCCCAGGCCGTCTGCAGCAGGACCGCGAAGCCGCCGCCGATCACGGCCAGGACCCCCAGGACGACCGTCGGCCAGTTCATCGAGGGGGCCGCGTCCGCGTGCACCGCCGCCTGCCCGCGGTACTCGCCCCCGAAGGTCAGGTAGTAGGCGCGGAAGATGTAGAAGGGCGTGAGGAGGGCGGCCAGGGCCAGCAGCACGTAGGCGAACAGGTCACCCCCGTGCAGTAGACCACCCATGACCGCGTCCTTGCTCCAGAAGCCGGCGAACGGGGGGATGCCCGCGAGGGCCAGCGCCCCGGCCAGGAAACCCCAGCGGGCCAGCGGCAGGTGCCGACTGAGGCCCCCCAAGCGGCGCATGTCGCGTTCGTCGCCGAGTGCGTGCATCACCAGGCCGACCGCCATGAAGAGGAGGGCCTTGAAGAAGGCGTGCGTGACCACGTGGCTGACGCCCGCGGCGATGGCCCCAAAGGCGACGCCGGAGATCATGTAGCCGACCTGGCTCATCGTCGAGTAGGCCAGCAGGCGCTTGATGTCATAGGCGAACACCCCGACGGTGGCCGCCCCCAGGGCGGTCAGGGCGCCCAGGTCGCCGGCCCAGGCGGCCGCGGTCGGGCTCGCCGCATACACGGCGTGGCAGCGCGCGATGAGGTAGACGCCGGCTGTCACCATGGTCGCGGCGTGGATCAGGGCGCTGACGGGGGTCGGGCCCTCCATGGCATCGGAGAGCCAGGACTGCAGCGGCAACTGCGCCGACTTGGCGGCGGCCGCGAGAAACAGCAGCAGACCGATCCAGGTGGTCGCGCCGCCGTGTGCGGCGAGGGCCGCGGCGCCCTGGTCGCCCAGGACGCCGGCGAAGTCCAGGTGGCCGACGCTGGCGGCCAGCAGGGCGATGGCCAGCACCAGGGCGACATCGCCCACGGTGTTGAGGATGAAGGCCTTGCGGGCGGCGATCACCGCCGCCGGGCGCTGGTACCAGAAGCCGATGAGCAGGTAGGAGGCAAAGCCCACGCCGGCCCAGCCGACCAGCAGCAGCGGGAAACTATCCGCCAGCACCAGCAGCAGCATGGCACCGACGAAGAAGTTCATGCCGGCGAAGTAGCGGCCGTAGTCGGCATCGGCCTCGGCGCCCATGTAGGCCAGCGAGTAGACGTGGATGAGCAAGCCCACGCCGGTGATCACCAGCGCGAAGACGGCCGAGAGCCCGTCCACCCAAAGGCCCAGGGGGATGGTGAGGCTGCCGGTCGCCGCCCAGGTGCCCAGGTGCAGGTCGACACCGGGGCCGCGCAGGGCACCGTTGGCGCCAAACGGGTTGGCGCCTGGGCCGCCGCCAGTCAAGACCATCCCCAGGGCCGCCAGCAGCGCCAGCAGGATGCTGCCGGCGCCGATGAGCCCCTGCCAGCGGCGGGGCAGGCGCACCAGGGAGAGCACCAAGGCCCCGGCCAAGGGCAGCAGGAGGCAGCCAAGGGCGAACAAACCCACCGTAGAGATTTCCCTGCACCCCCCTCGGCGCGGGCCGCCAGGCCCACGCCGGATCCACGGCGACTGGGAACCCGGGGCCGGGATCGTGGCGGGGCGCCGCGGTCCCTAGCCCTTCAACCACTTCAAGCGATCCGCGTCCAAGGTCCCCCGCGTGCGCCCCAGCAGTACGGTCAGGGCCAAGCCGATGGCCACGTCGGCCGCGGCCACGGTGATCACCACGAAGGCGAAGACCTGCCCGCCCAGATCGCCATAGTGCCGCGCCGTGGCGATCAGGGCCAGGTTGGCGGCATTCCACATCAACTCGATGGCCATGACCATCACCAGGGGGTCGCGGCGCAGTAGCAGCCCCAGACCGCCGAGGACGAACAGGACGGCGCTCAGCCCGATGTACAGGGGCAGACCGACCGGCATCAGCGTTCGCCCCCCGTCAGGACAGGCTCGGCGGCCGCGGCGTGGCTGACCTCGATGGGCGCGCCCTCCGGGTGCTGCTGCTCCTCCACGGGCAGGCCGTGCCGCATCGCCTCGTCGTGGCCCGCGCTCAGGGCCACCACGCCCACGATGGCGGTCAGCAGGGCGAGGGCGGTCGCCTCAAAGGGCAGCAGGTACGGCCCGAACAGGGCCTGACCGAAGGCGGCCGCGCTGCCGAAGGCGCCCACTGCCCCGCCGGTGGTCGCGGCGCCCGCTGCCCCGCCGGTGGTCGCGGCGGCCGCTGGAGCGATGGTCCCCACCGCCGCCCCGATCATCACCAGCAGGGCCACGACCACGGCGGCACCGACCGCGAAGCCGACCTGCAGGGGCAGCCGGCCGCCGCCCGGCCCCGCCGCCGCGCTGCGGGCCGAGAGCAGGCTCAGGACGAAGAGGAAGAGGACCATCACGGCGCCCGCGTAGAGCAGGATCTGCACCAGGCCGAGGAACTGGGCCTGCAGCGTCATGTACAGCACGGCCAGGCTGCACAGGTGCACGACCAGCCAGAGCACGCTGTGGACGGCGTTCCGGGCGGCGATCACCCCGATACCCGCCGCGATGGCGGCGGCCGCGACCAGCAGGAAGGTGATCATCCGGCGATCGGCCCCTTGCCCGGCCGGCCGGCGGCGGGCGGCGCGATGCTGCGCGGGTCCGGCACCGTCAGCCAACGCTTGTCGACCTCAAACTCGCCGCGGGTGTAGCCGACCAGGTCGTGCCTGGGGGTCAGCTGGATGGCGCCCGTCGGGCACGCCTCCTCACAGAACCCGCAGAAGATGCAGCGCAGTAGGTCGATCTCGTACCGCCAGGCGTAGCGTTCGCCCGGCGAGGTCGGTGCGTCCGGTGCGTTCTCCGCCGCCTCGACGGTGATGCAGTGCGCGGGGCAGGCGGCCTGGCAGAGCTCACACCCGACGCACTTCTCCAGGCCGTCGTCGTGACGGTCGAGGATGTGCAGCCCGCGAAACCGCTCCGCCACGGGGCGCTCCCGCTCGGGGTAGTCGACCGTGACGCGCGGCTTGAAGAGGTAGCCGAACGTCGTGCCAAGGCCCTTGCCCAGCGCCCAGACCCGCTCCAGCCCAGCCATCAGTGACCACCCCCGAGCACCACGAAGACCGAGATCCAGATCAGGTTCAGGAAGGCCAGCGGCACGAGCACCTTCCAGCCGAAGTTCATCAGCCGGTCGTAGCGGATGCGCGGGAACGTGGCCCGCAGCCAGATGAAGAAGAAGAGGTAGGCGGCGATCTTGATCAGCAGCCACCAGGCCGAGGGGCCGAAGGGCCCGTTCCAACCGCCCAGGAAGAGCAGCGCCCCCAGGGCGCTGAACGTGAACATGTTGATGTACTCGGCCATGACGAAGTTGGCGAAGCGGAACCCCGAGTACTCGGTGTGGAAGCCCGCGACCAGTTCGCCCTCCGCCTCGGCCAGGTCGAAGGGCGCCCGGTTGCACTCGGCCACCGAGCAGATCAGGAAGATGACAAAGCCGAGGATGTCCGGGACCACGGCCCACAGGTGCGCCTGCAGGCCGACGATGCGGTTGAGGTCCAGGCTGCCCGTGAGGACGACGGTGGAGATCACCGCCAGACCGAGCGCCAATTCGTAACTGACCATCTGGGCCGAGGCCCGTAGGCTCCCCATCAGCGAGTACTTGCTCTGGCTCGCCCAGCCGCCGAGGCTCACCCCGTACACCCCGAGCGAGGCGATCGCCAGGACAAAGAGCAGGCCGGAACTGGGGTCGCTGATGGAGAGCGGCAGCGTCAGGGAGCCGAAGTGCAGGGTGGGCCCGAGCGGGATCACCGCGAACGCGGCCAGGGCGATAAACAGGGAGATCGCCGGCGCCAAGTGGAAGATCAGGTTGTCGGCCGTGGCCGGCGCGCTGTCCTCCTTGGCGACCATCTTCAGCGCGTCGGCGATCGGCTGCAGCAGGCCCCAGGGCCCGACCCGCACCGGCCCCCAGCGCAGTTGGAAGTAGCCGATGACCTTGCGCTCGGCCACCATGAAGTAGGCGAAGGCGCCCATCAGCAGCAGCACCAGGATCACCGAACGGAGCAGCACGTAGCCGAGGCTCATGCGGTCACCCCCGCTCCCGCGTCAGCGGGGACCGGGGTGAGCCCCTGCCCGAGCGCGAGCCGGTTGGCCCCCAGGGCGTGGGCGGGGAGCACCGCGACCCCACGGCTGACGCCCCGGTCCCGGTGGAGCACCGCCCGGAGCGCCAGGCCGCCGCTCTGCAGATGCACGGCCGCCCCCTCCACCAAGTGCAGCGCGGCCGCATCGTCCGGGTGCACCCGCACCGCCATCTCCCCACGCACCGGCTGCAGATGGGGGTCGTGCGCCGCGGTGCCGCCACCGGCGAAGAGCGAGGGACGCACCAGGGGCCGCAGGCCCTCCCGCACGGCCGCCGCGGCGCCGGCCGCCGGCAGCCGGAGCAGGGCCGGCTCACTGGCCGCGCCCACCGGGGCGTCCGCCAACGGCACGCCCAGGGCCGCCGCCAGCAGCCCGAAGATCTCTCGGTCCGCCCTGGCCCCCGCTGGTCCGGCGACGGTCCGGCGCACCGCCTGCCGGACCCCGGTCATGTTGGTCACGTGCCCGTCCTTCTCCAGTGGCCCGAGGGCCGGCAGCACCACGTCGGCCTGGTGCGCCGACTCCGTGAGGAAGAGGTCCTGCACGACCAGGAAGCCGACCTTATCCAGGGCGGCGGCGGCCAGGGCACCGTCGGGGAAGGTCCGCAGCGGGTTGGCGCCGACGAGGTACAGGGCGGCGAGGGCACCGTCACGCACCGCCGCCAGGATGCCGCGGGCGTCGCGACCCGCCTTGCTCGGGGGCTTACCGCCCCAGGCCTTGGCCACCGCGGCCGAGTCCTTGAGGGTGTGGTAGCCGGGCAGCATGTTCGGCACCAACCCGGCGATCTCCGCGCCCCGGGCGTTGCTGAACTCGCCGGGGACGAGGAGTTTCGCCCCCAAGCCGGCGATGGCCTCGGCCAGGGCGGCGCCGCCGTGACCGTTCCAGACCACCAGTGGGGACTTGGCGGCGCGGACTTGTTCGGCGAGTTCCGCCACCCTGGCCGGGAGTTCCTCTGGGGGGCAGGCGATGCGCCTGCTCTTGCCCAGCCGGAAGTTCTTGATCGGCCCGAGGTCGATGACCGCGGTCTTCCTGCCGGCCGCCCGGCGGAGGCGCAGTTCGACCACGGGCGCCTCTTCCAGGAGGCTGGTGTCCACCAGGAGCACCAGGTCCGCGGTGTCGATGTCGGCGATCTGCGCGCCCTGGAGGCCGATGGCCTCCGGGGCCGCGAAGCCCTGGTAGCCGACACGCCAGTCCACGTCGTTGGTCTTCAGGCCGAGACGGGTGAGTTGGCTGAGCAGGAGCGCCTCTTCGTCGGTCAGGCGGGCGCCGCCCAGGACCGCGGCACCGGCCTCCAGGCCGGCAGCGGCAGCCGCGATCGCTTCGTCCCAGGAGACCGCCACCAGCTCGCCGCTGCGCTTCACCAGGGGGGTGGCGAGGCGCTCGGTGGAGGTGGTGTGGCCGAACCCGTAGCGGCCCCGGTCACACAACCAACCACCGTCGATGGCCGGATTGTCGCGCGCGAGCAGCCGCACGATGGAGGCGCCGCGCAGATTGACGGTGGCGCTGCACCCCACCGCGCACCCCTGGCAGACCGTCTGCACCGGCCGCACGTCCCACGGCCGGGCCTTGAAGCGATAGGTGCGGCTGGTGAGCGCACCCACCGGGCAGAGCTCGGTGTTGTTCCCGGAGAAGTAGCCCGCATACGGCTCGCCACGCCCAGTGTCGATCACGGTGCGGTCGCCGCGGTCCTTGAGCACCAGGTTCTGCTCGCCAGTCACCTCGGTCTCATAGCGCACGCAGCGCTGGCACATGATACAGCGCTCCTGGTCGAGCACGAGGAAGGGGCCGAGGTCGTCGGCCTTCTTGCGCAGGATCTTGCCCTCGGCAAAGCCGCTCACACCCGGCCCGTAGTCGAGGGTGAAGTCCTGGAGGTCGCACTCGCCGCCCTTGTCGCAGACCGGGCAGTCCAGGGGGTGGTTGATGAGCAGGAACTCCAGCACCTGCTTGCGGGCGAGTTTGGCGGGCTCGGACATGGTCTCGATCTGCAAGCCCTCGAAGACCGGCGTGGTGCAGGCGGTGGTCACGATGGCCCCCATGCCCGGCCGCGTCAGGGGCGCCCCCTGGACCGCGACCATGCACACCCGGCAGGCCCCGACTGGCGCCAGCTTGGGGTGGTAGCAGTAGTAGGGGATGGGCCGACCGACCTGCGCCACGGCGGTGACGATGAGCGTGCCGCGCGGGAAGGTGTGCGGCTGGCCGTCGATCGTGCAGTTGACGGTCGTCGGTGGCGGGGGCGGCGGGGCCGCCCCCGCCGGGCCGGCACCCGGAGCCGGAGGGGTGCTGCTCATCGGACGGACACCTCCAGGGCGGCGCTGCCGACCGGGCACGGCCCGCCATGCTCGTGCGCCTCGAACTCGGAGCGGAAGCTGCCCAGCGCGGACTGCAGGTAGGTGACGGAGAAGTCGCCGAGCAGGCACAGGCACTTCCGCCCGCCGATGCCGCGACAGAGCTCGTCCAAGCGCTTGGTATCGCCCGGCCGCCCCTCCCCGTGTTCCATGCGGTGCAGGACGCGCTCGGTCCAGCCGGTGCCCTCGCGGCAGGGGGTGCACTTGCCGCAGGACTCGTGGTGGTAGAAGCGCGCGCCAAGGTAGGCGACGTGGGCCGCGCAGTCGCGCTCGTCGCAGACCAGCATCCCGGCGGAGCCGAGCATGGAGCGGATGGCGCCCATGGAGTCGAAGTCCAACGCCACATCGAGGTTCTTGGGCAGCACCAGCGCCGAACTGGCCCCGGCCGGCAGGATGAATTTAAGCTCGTGGTCTGGCTCCAGGCCGCCGGCGTGCTCCTCGATCAGTTCGCGCAGGGGCGTGCCCATCTCGATCTCGTAGTTGCCGGGGCGCCGGACGCGGCCGGAGACCGAGCAGATCTTGGTGCCTGGGCATTTTTCGGGACCGACGGCGGCGAACCAGGAGCCGCCATTGGCGACGATGGGTGCCACATTGGCGATCGTTTCCACGTTGTTGATGACCGTGGGCATCCCATACAGCCCAGCGGCTGTCGGGAAGGGGGGCTTGGTCCGGGGGTGGCCGCGCTTCCCTTCCAGGGACTCCATGATGGCGGTTTCCTCGCCGCAGATGTAGGCCCCC
>DATLTP010000250.1:0-6454 GCA_035533535.1 Bacillota bacterium
GTCATGGGGCTGTTGCTCCTGGTCCTGGCCCGCAGCGAGCGCCGCCTCCGGCGTCGCCCCAGCGGCTGACGGGCGCCACGCCGCCGCCGCGACCAGGGCGCCCAGCCAGAACCAGCCGTGCGGCGCCGAAGCGGGCATGGCGATGTTGACCGCCAGCTCCGCCCAGTAGGCGATGCCGCCGGCCAGGCACGCCAGCAGCAGGGCCCGCACCCGCGGGTCGCCGCCAAGGGACCGCCTCCAGGCGCGCAGCCCGGCCAGCAGGGCCGCCGCCAGCAGCCAGAGGTACGCCGCCAGGGCGGGCAGGCCGCTGTCGACGGCCACCTGCAGGTAGTCGTTGTGGGCGCGGTCGATGACGATGTCGGGCGGGAAGACCCTGGCCTTGGCGGGCGCCTGGTACCGCGGGAAGGCCTCGTACATGGTGTCGGGCCCCCAGCCCGTCCACGGCCGCGCCGCGATCATGGGGACGACGCCGCGCCAAATCCAGATCCGTTGGGCCATGGAGTTGCCGGCCTGGCCGGGTGGCGTTGGCAGTGAGACGTTGAGCGCATAGCCGACGGCGCGGACGGCATCCACCGCCACCGAGACGATGCGGGCGCGGATGGAGGGCTGCCAGCCCAACACGGCCGCGATGGCGATGACCCATACGATCACCAGGCGCCGCAAGCGGCCGCGGGCCTCCGGGTCGCCGAGGCCGCCCGAACGCACCCACCAGACCATCAGGGCGGCGACACCCACGAAGGCCAGCCAGCCGCTGCGGGTTTGGCTGGCCCACAGGGCCGCCGTGCAGAGGCCGGTGGCCGGCAGCAGCAGCCAGCGCCCGCGCCGGGGGGAGCCGGCCAGGTAGAGCCCAGCGGCCAAAAAGACGTACAACAGCTCGTAGTTGGCCAGGAAGTCGGGGTTACCCATGGTCGAGAAGGCCGACTGCACCCAATCGACGTTCCACCGCACGAAGTCCCAGCCGACATACTGAGCGAGCCCGTAGAGCGACACGAGGCAGGCGGCGGCAAGCGCCGCCATGGCGGCCAGCAGCAGGTCACGGGGCCGCTCCAAGGCGGCAATGACCAGGAACGCCAGCACGACGTAGGCCAGGAGCGTGGGCGCCCCCGACCAGCGGCCAGAGATCCCCCAGATGCTGTTGCTCAGGTCCGTCGACGTCACGGTGGAAAGCGCGACCCAGACCAGGTAGGCGACAGCGGGCCAGAAGATTGTGGCGGCGCGCCAACGCCGCCACAATCCAGTCGGGGTGCGGGCGACGAGCAGGGCCGCGACGCAGATCCCCTCGAGGACCTCCATGGCTTGAAGCTTGGGAAGCTGCAAGGGATCGGAGAGCTGCGGCAGCACGATGAGCGGCACGAGGGCCACGATGGCCAGCAGGCAGGCCTGGGCGACGGCGAGTGAGACCTTCTGGACCCGCGTCTCAGGCACGGGCCGCCGCCTCAAGAAATGCGTCGATGGGCGCTGGCTCGCCGAACCAGATCTGCCAGGCCAGGGCGGCCTGGTGCGCGAGCATGGCGAGACCGCCGGTGGCCGTCAGGCCACGGCTCCGGGCGCCCTGCAGAAAGGCCGTGTCCGCCGGGCGATAGACCAGGTCGTAGACCAGGCAAGACCGCCGGAGCCGCCCCCAGTCGGTAAATGGGCTGGCATCCGCGTTTGGCGCCATGCCCACACTGGTGCAGTTGACCAGCAGGTCGGCTTCCTCCGGCTGAACGTCGCCGTCCACGCCGAGTTCAGCCATCAGGGCCTGCGCCCTGGCCGGCGTTCGGTTCACGATGCCGATGCGAGAGGCGCCCGCGTTGCGCAGGGCAAACGCCACAGCGCGGGCAGCGCCGCCGGCGCCCAAGAGGAGGACGTTCGCCCCAGCGGGCGACCAATCGCCCAGGGACGCGAGAAATCCACGGCCGTCGGTGTTGTAGCCTTCGACGCCGCGCTCCGTGAACTTCAGCGTGTTCACGGCGCCGATGGCGGCCGCCTCGGGGTCGACGTGGTCGCAGAACGCCAGGGCGGCCTCTTTATGCGGGATGGTCACGTTGACGCCGATAAAGCCCAAGGCGCCCAAACCCAGAATGGCAGGCTGAAGGCCTGCCGGCTTCACATCATAGGCAGCGTAGGAACCGGGTTTGGCCGAGGCCCGAAGGGCCGAGGCGTGCAAAGTCGGTGACAGGGAGTGCGCAATCGGGTGGCCGATCACGGCCAGGTGGACCATCAGCCGCCCAGAAACGGCAGGCCGAGCGCGCCACCGCGCTTCAGGTGCGCGACCCAGGCGCGCTCAAGCCAGCGGATGGAGCGGGTGCCGATGAACTCCCGCGGCGCCAGCGGCTGCACCAGAATGGCGTACATGCCCATCCGCCGCGCGCCAAGCACGTCAGTCCAGATCTGGTCGCCAACCATCACCGTCTCCGACGCGGCCGTCCCCAGCAGGCCCAGCGCCCGCCGGTAGCCGCCGCGGCGCGGCTTGCCGGCACCCGCCACGCTCGGCAGGCCAGTTCCGCGCGCGAAGGCCGCCACGCGTTCGCCGCCGTTGTTGGAGAGGATGCAAACGCGCAGGCCAGCGGCCTCGGCCCGCTGCAGCCAGGTGGCGACCGCCGGCGTTGGCGCGGCGTCGTTCCACTCGGCCAGCGTGTTGTCGAGGTCGGCGATCAGGCCGCGAAATCCCCGCCCGCGCAGCACCTGCGGGTCCAGGGCGGTGATTTCGGGCACCCAGGCATCGGGAACAAGCGGCCGTGACCAGTTCATCACGGGAATTGTATCGTATCGGCCACGGCCGCAGCCGTCCGGATCAATCCTGCGGTTCCAGCGCCCGCAGCTCCCGGAAGAGCCGCTTCACGGCCTTCTTCTCGATGCGCGAGACATAGCTGCGCGAGATGCCCAGGCGCTTGGCGATGTCGCGCTGCGTCAGGCGCTCGCCCGTCAGCAGGCCGTAGCGCATCTGCAGCACCTGCCGCTCGCGGTAGCCCAGGCGGCTCAGCACGGCGCGCACCCGGGTGGCTTCGAAGCGGCGCCCGACCGTGTCCACCACATTCTCGCCGTCGTCCTGCAACACATCCATCAGCGTCGACGTCATCAAACCGCCGCGCGCCGCGTTGGTTGCGGCATATGGGCGTCGACGGCGGTCAGGTCGCGGTCTACATCCGCTGGAGCACCGAGGATCAGGCGGCGGGCACGACGCTGGCCGTTCAGCACGAGGCCTGCCGCCACTACGTGCTCAGCCAGGGGTGGCGCGTGCGCGACGACCTCTGCTTCGTCGACGATGGCTGGAGCGGCGGCAATCTCCTGCGGCCAGGGCTGGAGCGGCTGCGGCGGCTGGTGGCGGCGGGCGAGGTCGGCTGCGTCGTCGTCTACAAGATCGACCGCCTCTCGCGTAACCTCGTCGACGCGGTGCAGCTTGTGCTGCGCGAGTGGGAGGGGCGCTGCCACCTCAAGAGCGTGCGCGAGCCCATCGACACCACCACCGACCTTGGCCGTATGATTTTCGGCATCCTGGCGATGTTCGCCGACTTCGAGCGCACGGCCATTCGCGACCGAACGCAGTCCGGCAAGATCCAGCGCATCCGCGGCGGCGAGCAGATGCACGCGCGGCCGGCCTTCGGGTACGCGCCGGATCCCGCGGCGCGCGGGCGCTGGGTGGAGTTGGCCGCCGAGGCGGCCGTCGTGCGCCTGATGTTCGCCTGGGCCGCCGCGGGCGTGCCGGCTGGGGCCATCGTCCGGCGGCTGAACGCAGCTGGGCTGTTGACGCGGTCAGGGCGCGAGTGGTCGGCGCGCAGCGCGCTCTGGGTGCTGCACAACCGGACCTACATCGGCGAGGTCGTCTATGGCCGGACGTCACTGCGGGTTGACGCTGACGGGCACCGGGTGCGGGTCGTGAACCCGGCGCCGCGGGTGGCCGGCCCGACTGGGGCGGCGCCGGCGCTGGTGGAAGAGGCGATCTTCGCGCAGGCAGAGGCGGAGATCACAGCGCACCGGACACGGCAGACAAGGAGCGGGAGCCGGGCGGCGGGCAGCCCGCATCTGCTGACCGGCCTGGCGCGCTGCCCGTGCGGGTCCGCCATGGTGTACAAGGCTGGGGCGCGACGGGGCGGGGGCCACTACGTCTGCGCGCGCACGCGCCGGGGAACGTGCAACCGGCGCGGGCACGTTCCGGCGGAGGCGGCGGAGGCGCTGGTGGCCGGCTGCCTGATTCGGCGGCTGGGTTCCGGGCCGTTGCCGGCCGACGCGATTGCGCGGGCGCTGGAAACCGTGCGCGAGGAGCGGCGGGCCCTGGCCGCGGCCATGGCGACGCTGAGGCGGGAGGGGACCCGGGCCGAAGCGGCGGCGGCCCGCGCCGGCGAGGGGCTGCTGCGGGAGGACGGCAGGCGGCGGGCGGCGGATGTGGCGGGCCGTCTGGCACTGATGCGGCGGCGGCTGAGCGAGCTGGACGCGTGCCTGGCCCAGGCGCCCGCGGACCTGGCCGGGATGAACGCGGCAGAGGTATGGCACACGCTACCGGCTGCGCGGCGGCGCGAGCTGCTGTGGCTGGCCGTGGACGGGCCAATTCGAGTTTGGCGCGACCCTGGCGGCGAGGTCGGCATGGAGGTCGGGTGGCGGTGTTGAGCGCCTAGTCGCCGGGGGCGGGCGCGTGTGCCTCGGCCTCGGACGGGCCGGCTGCGTCCGCATTGGCTGGCACCTGGAGGCGCTGCATCCACGCGTCCAGGGCCGCGGCGGCGAGGGCGTCGCGAATGGCCGCGGCCTGCGATGCGGCCGCCGTGCACGGGCTGCGCTGGGTCACCACGAAGCGCACGCGGCCCCGGCGGGCCACGATGGTACCGTCCGCACGCTCGGTGATCTCATCGAACGCGGCTCCGCTATCCATGGAAGAGGGTTATGCAACGACGGAGCCCAGCCAGGCACAGACGGCACGGTGGTAGACCCTGCAGCCGGCCGCCAGGTCCTCATCGGCGATCGCCTCGCGGGGGGAATGGCTGGTGCCACTGATGTTGCGGACCAGGACCAGGCCGGCTGGCGCGATCGACGCGAGCTGCATGGCGTCGTGGCCGGCAAGGGAGACCACCCGCATGCACGGGACTCCCTCAGCCGCCGCCGCTCGCTCGACCAGAGCCGTCATCGCCTCCGGCAGGGCGACGGGCTCCTCCTCGCCCAGCACCTCCAGGGACACGCCGAGGCCCCGCTGGGCGGCCACGCGGGCGCCGACCTGCAGAATGGCGCGGCAGAGGCGGCGGCGGCTGCCGACGTCCACGCCGCGCACGTCAAGGCCCATCTCGACCTCGCCCGGCACCACGTTGATGGCATTGGGGGTCACGGCGAAGGCGCCGACGGTGGCCACGGTCCCCCACGGACGCTCGCGGGCCACCAGCTCCTCGACCTCGACCAACACGCGGGCCGCCCCCATCAGGGCGTCGTGGCGTTGTTCGGGCAAGGCGGCGCCCGAGTGGGCGGCTTCGCCGACGATCCTCAGCCGGACGCGCAGCGGGGCCGCGATGCCGGTGACGGCGCCGACGGCCGCCTGCGCCTCCTTCAGGATCACGCCCTGGTCGATATGCATCTCCAGGTAGGCGGCGACCTGCCCAGGGAGGGCCCGGGCTGTGTCCAGGGCAACCGGAGGCACCCCGTAGTCCGCCAGCCCGCGCCCCTCCCGGTCTCGCCACGCTCCGGCCACTTCGGCGCGCAGGCGCCCGGCAAAAGCCCGGCTGCCGAAGGTGGCCTGCCCGAAGCGGCTGGACTCCTCCATCTGCCAGGCCACGACCTCGACGGCCAGCGGCGGGCGCACTCCGGATCCGCGGAGCGCCCGGACCGATTCCAGGGCCGCGGCCACCCCCATGCAGCCGTCATACGGGCCGCCATCCGGGACGGAGTCGATGTGCGAGCCCAGCAACAGCGTGGGACCGCCAACGCCGGCAGGCGCCGACCAGCGCCCGAAGAGGTTGCCAGCCGCGTCCTCGCGGACCTCCAGCCCCGATTCCTGCAGCCACCGCACCAAGAGGGCCCGCGCCTCCCGGTCGGCGGGCGAAAAGGCCACCCGGTTCACGCCACCGGAAGGACCGGCGCCGATGGCGGCCAGCGCCTGAAGCCGGCGACGAACGGCCTCCACGTCAATCGGTGGCATGACCGTGACGTAACCCCCCGTTACAAAGCATTCGCAGAGATTGGGATCGAAGCCGCACCGGGAGAGGCAACTCGGTCACTGCGTAGCAGCCACCTCGGCCGCGACTTCGAGGCGCACCCGCATGGCCGCGTCCGGCGCGCCCATGAATACGCCCCGCACCGGTGGGGCATCCGCGCTGCCGCGACCTGACGTCACGCGAAGGTAGCGCTCGTCCACCGGGCAGGCATTCGTCGGGTCCCACCCCAATCCACCGCCCGCCGAACAGAACTCCGGCCCAGGCGTGGGATGCGTGCGGGGCATCCGGGCCGTCCTGGAGTAGGTAACCACCCACGTAGCGAGCAGGCCAGCCTTGAAGCG
>DATLTP010000251.1:0-8951 GCA_035533535.1 Bacillota bacterium
AGGCTGGCGCGGGCGGGCCCGATCCAGGCGCGCGTGGCTCGCTCGTAGTCGGCGGTCGCTCCGGACAGGGCGGCAAGGACACCAGCCTGCGCGGCCGCGCCGACGCTCCACGGATCGCGGCGCTCATCCCAGCGCCGGACAAGGTCGGGATGGGCGACGGCGTAGCCCGCACGCAGGCCCGGCATGGCAAACCACTTGGTGAGGGAACGGAGCACGACGAGGCCTTGAGTGCGCGCGGCCGCGCGCACCAAACTGCTGCCTTCGGGGTCGTCCACGAAGTCGATCAGGGACTCGTCCACCACGAGCAGCCCGCAGCCGGCCGCCCGCTCGCGCACTGCCTCGGGGGGCAGGAGGGCGCCCGTCGGGTTGTTGGGGTTGCAGAGGAAGGCACCCGTACCCCGGTGGCCGTGGACGACGCGCAGGCCGGCGGCCTGGCAGGCGGGCCGGTACTCCGAGAAGGTGGGCACGTCGATGGCCACGTCCGGGCCCGGCATCGCGCGGGCGCAGAGGTGGATCAGCTCGGTGGCGCCGGCGCCCACGGCCACCGCCTCCGGGTCGACGTGCAGGCGGGCGGCGATGGCGCGCGCCAGGGTTCGGCTGTATGGCTCCGGGTAGCGGCCGAGGTCGGCCTGCGCCACGGCGTCCCGCACCGCCTGGGGCGGGCCCAGGGGGTTCAGGTTCGCCGAGAAGTCGAGGATCTCGGCGGGATCGGCGCCGAAGGGGCGCGGGTCGCCGCCATGCCGCATCTGCAAGCCGCCACTTCCTCAAAGGCGCCCGGACGGGCGCCAAGATCACCGGCGCGCCTGCGGTCAGGCTGGCCAGTGCGCCGCCAGCAGGGCCAGGGCGGCCCACTCCCCCACCTCGGCCACGGCGCCCAGGCAGTCGCCCGTCATCCCCAGGCCGGAGATCCGGACGCGCAGGATCTCGGCCGCGGCGACGGCGGCCAGCAGCGCCAGGGCGCCAGCGGGGCCGGCCGCCCAGACGGCGAGGGTCAGGCCAACGGCAAGCGTCCACGCCGCCGCTTGCCAGCTCATGGCCGCGACGAACGCCGCACCCAGGCCCTCGCCCTCGGGCGCGGGGCCGCGGGCGGCGGCCCAGACCATCCCGGCGCGGGAACTGGCCGCGGCGGCGATCAGGGCCCGCCAGCGCCAGGGGGCCGGCAGGGTGAGGACCAACGCGAAGCGGATGACCAGGGCCATGGCGCCGGCCATGGCCCCCACGGCGCCCACACGGCTGTCGCGCATGACGCGCCTGGCCTCGGCGGGGGGCAGGTGGCTGCCGAGGCCGTCGGCGAGGTCCATCCATCCGTCCAGGTGCAGCCCACCGGTGACCCAAAGCGAGCCGGCCACGGCGGCGGCGGCCTGGACGGGCGCTGGCCAGAGCAGGCCGGCAAGCGCGGCAGCAGCGGCGGCCACGGCTCCAGCCAGGGCGCCGGCCAGCGGGAACCAGGGCGCCTGCTGACCCGGCGGCTGCGGCCCGGGGTCCGGGGCCGGCAGCCGCGTCAGGAAGCGGACGGCCGCCCACAGGCCCTTCATGCCTGGGTCAGCGCCAGGGCGAGCAGCCCCGCCAGCACGAAGCAGCGGAGCGCTCGCCCGATGTCGGCCATCTGGGCGGAGCGCCCCCACGGGGCCAGGACGGGGTGGTCGACGGGCTCGCCGCCGTAAAAGTCCCGACCCCCGAGGGCGATGCCGAGGCCGCCCGCCATGGCCGCCTCCGGATAGCCGGCGTTCGGGGAGGGGTGCTCCGCGGCCCCGCGGAGCACCCCTTTCAATGCCTTGCGCGGGGCCCCGGAGGCCAGCGCCAGCATAAGGGCGGTGATGCGCGCGGGGATGAGGTTCAGGAGGTCGTCGGCGCGCGCGGAGGCCCACCCGAAGTGAAGGTTGCGCTCATCCTTATGGCCGTAGACGGAGTCCAGGGTGTTGACGGCCTTGTACGCCCACGCCGCGGCCGGCCCGCCGACGGCCAGCCAGAACAGGGGCGCGATGTACCCGTCGCTGGCGCTCTCGGCGATGCTCTCGATGGACGCCCGCGCAACGTCCGAACTGCCCAGCGCGGCGGTGTCACGACCCACAATGCGCGAGACGGCGGCGCGGGCCCCGGGCAGGTCGCGCGCCCGGGCCACAGCCAGCGCGTGATCCACCAAGCTGCGGCCGGAGAGGGCAAAGGCGCCGAGGATGACGCGCACGACCCAGGCGGCGCGCCCCGCGGCCAGCGGCAGGAGCCCCGCAATGGCCGCAGCCCCTCCGGCCACGCAGAGCACCATCACGGTGCCGCCCGCCCGGGTCCTGGGCAGGTGGCTCTCCAGGGCCGCGGCGGCCCGTGAGAGCCACGTCACCGGATGTGGCCACGACGGCGGGTCGCCCACCAGGGCGTCCACGGCCGCCGCTCCCAGCAGCCATGCGGCGCTCACTTGACGGTCATGGGGATGCCCGCCACACAGAGCAGGACGCGGTCCGCCTTGGCCGCAAGCGCTTGGTTCACCCGCCCAAGGGCGTCCTGGAAGGCGCGGCCAAGGGGCGAAAGCGCGACCGGGGCAAATCCGGCTTCACAGGAGACCGCAATGCAGCGCGCGGCCGTCAGGCCGAGCACCTCGTCCACGGCCCGCCGCTCGGCTTCGGCGGCGGTGGCGCCGGCCAGCAGCCAATTGGCGACGAGGTTGTCCACCGAGTCCAGCAGCACAGTGGCGTCGGGCGGGATGTCGGCCCCGGACGGACGCAGGGGCTCCTCCACGGTGACCCAGTCAGGCGGGCGAAGCCGCTGATGCTCGGCGATCCTGGCCCTCATCTCGTCATCGGTGGCCTGGCCGGTGGCCAGGAAGACCACCCGGCCCGTGGCCATCCCGGCCGCGGTCCGGCTCTTGCCGCTGCGGATGCCTCCCAGAATGAGCGTCAGCATGGGACCAGCCTACCGATCACGGCCCACGGCAGTCCAGCGGCCGCGCCGACGGCGGCCGGCTCAGAGCTCACACAGACCAGCGACGTGGCGGGGCCGGCCGAGGCCGTGGCAGGCCAGCCGTCTGGAAAGTCTGCGATGAAGCGCATGCCTGCCTCGCCAGCCAGGCACTGGGCTCGGGCGACCAGCCCGCCGGACCCCGCGGGCGTGGCCGCAAGGGTGGACGGGCACGCCATCACGCGATGCAGCGCCGGCAGGTCGGCGACCTCCGGATCTTCGACCTTCACCGCGGCACCGACCTTCGGGCGGCCAAGGGCGAGCACTGCGAGCCCCTGACCCGTCCGCAAAAGCCGCAGGACCGGCGCCAGGCCCACCGCCGTCACGCCCACGGCCGTCTGCGCGGCCGTCATGTTGTGCTCGCTGCTCCAGGCCACCGACTCCGCCTGCAGTCCAGCGAGGGCCGCCTCTTCCACCACGCCCGCCACGGCAGCTTCGGCGGTCGCCGTCGCCGTGACCAGCGCCGGCTCGGCGCCGAGGCTGATCAGCCCCATCAGGGCGACGCGCGCCGTGAAGCGGCCCACCACGGGCCACGGGGCCGCGACGGCGTCGCCCGGCATGGGGCCGATGGCGCTCAGGGCGTCGCACGTCGCCACCATGTACCCCATGGGGATGCGGCAGACAGCGGCGCCCCGCACCCTCACGTCGGCAGCCGGCGGCGCAGGGCCGCCGCCACCACGGCGCCGCCCACCGCGTTCAGTGTCGCGGCGATCAGCAGGGGGGCCAGCAGGGCCATGAACAGCCCCTCCGTCACGGGGCTCGGCACGAAGGTCAGGATGCCAGGCGCCACGACGCCGTTGCAGATCACGGCCACGACGACGCCGGCGACCTTGCCGAAGCGGCGGGCCGTGACCCCCGCGAGGGCGGCGCACCCGGCCATCTCGAGGGCGATCACCAGGTGGATCGGAACGGTGAGGGGGAAGCCGGCCGTGGCGGCGCTGGCCAGGTGGCCGAGCGCGGCGACGAGGGCGCCCGCGCCCGGCGAGAACAGGAAGGCGGCGAGGTAGCCGGGCAGGGCATCCAGGGCCGTGGTGCCGGTTGGGCCCGGGATCTTGATGAAGGCGCCGACGGCCGAGAGCGCGATCAGGAGCGCGAGGCGGGTCAGCTCGCGTGTGCGGCCTCCGCGATTTGTTCGGCCATCCATTCCAATCCCTCCACTTAACCCGTGAAGCACGGGAGAAACCCGTGCTTCCACCACACGGGGCCCGGGGCGGATGATCAGCCGGTCGTCCAGCACGGCCACCCGACCGGTGTGGACGGCACGGATCCCCGCCCAGCCCGGGCGGGCGGCGATCCGCATCACGATTCCGCCCGCCCCAGCACCGAGAGGCGGATGGCGCCCGTCATGGGGTCGGGGAACGTGGAGACCGTGACGCCAAAGGCCCGGGCGATGGCGGCCGGGGTCAGGACGGCCTCGGGCCGTCCGGCGGCCAGCACCGTCCCCCCGGCCAGCAGCACGATCCGGTCGCAGTAGCGGGCCGCGAGCTCCAGGTCGTGGACGGCCGCCACGGCCGTCATCCCCAGGGCGACCGAGCCCCGCACCAGGTCCAGGGCGGCCAGGCGGTGGCGGAGGTCCAGATTGGCGGTCGGCTCGTCCAGCAGCAGCACCGACGCGTCCTGGGCCAGGGCGCGGGCCAAGAGCAGCAGCTGGCGCTCGCCCCCGGACAGCACGGCCACGGGATCGGCCTCACGCTCGCGCAGGCCCGCCGCGGCAAGGGCCGACCGGGCGGCGGCCAGGTCACCCGGGCCCTCCTGCCGCTGGAGGGGGCGCAGGTGGGCGTAGCGGCCCATCAGCACCACCTCGAGGCAGGAGAAGTCCAGGTCGAGCGTCGCGACCTGCGGCACCTGGGCCAGCAGGCGGCCGAGGTTGCGGGCTCGCAGACGCCGCGGGTCGGCGCCCGCGACCCGGACCTCGCCGGCGTCCGCGGGCAGGTACCCCGCCAGGGCCCGCAGCAGGGTCGTCTTGCCGGCGCCGTTTGGGCCGACCAGGCCAACCAGCTCGCCGGGGGCGGCCTCCAGGTCGACTCCGCGCAGGATCTCCCGGCCGCCAGCGCTCAGGCGGAGGCCGCGGACCCAGACCCCCTGCGCAACCCGCAGGGCCTCGGCGCTCACAGGCCCATCCCCCCGCGCTGCCGCCGCAGCAGGTAAAGGAAGAAGGGCACGCCGAGAAACGAGGTGATCACGCCCACGCTGATCTCCGCCGGGCGGATGACCAGCCGGGCGCCCAGGTCGGCGAGGATGAGAAAGGCCGCCCCGCCGACGGCGGAGGCCGGCAGGAGCCCACGGTGGTCCGGACCGACGATCAGCCGCAGCATGTGGGGGACCAGCAGGCCAACAAAGCCAATGGTCCCGGATACCGACACGCCGGCTGCCGTCACGAGGGCGCACAGGGCCAGCAGGGCCCGCTTGGTCCACTCCACGGGGACCCCCACGCCGCGCGCCGACTCCTCGCCGGTCGCCAGGATGTTGAGCTCGCGCGCAAAGAGCAGCGAGGCGGCGCTACCCGCCAGGATGACGGGCACGGCCACAGCCACCTGCTGCCACGTCTCGCCGTCGAAGCCGCCCATGAGCCAGAGCAGCATCGTCTGGATCTGCACCTCATGGGCCAGGATCATCACCAGCCCGATGGCCGACGTGAGCAGCGACCCGACGGCGATCCCGGCCAGAAGGAGGGTGAGCACCGGCGTGCGGCCGGCTCGGGTGGCCAGCCCGTACACCGTGGCCGCGGTCAAAAGGGCCCCGGCGAAGGCGATGCCGGGCAGCGACCACAGGCTGCGAACGCCGAGGCCGGCGTAGATGGCGATGACGGCGCCAAGGCCGGCGCCCGCGCTGACGCCCAGCACGCCGGGGTCGGCCATGGGGTTGCGGAAGACGCCCTGGAGGACACATCCGGCCACAGCCAGCCCGGTGCCGACCGCCCCCGCGATCACGACCCGCGGCAGGCGCAGGTTCCAGACGATGTCCCGCACCAGGGCGGGCGCTGGGGCCCCCACCATGGCCGCCAAAACTTCACCAAGCGGAAGCGGCGCCGAGCCGAACGCCACGCCGCACCACGCCGCCACGAGGAGCAGGCTCGCCAGCGCCGCCAGGACGTGAACCGCCGGCCGCGCGTGCGCAGCCGCCGCCCCTTTGGCGTCCCGGACCGTCGCCCGTGCAGCGCCCGGCGTGACGGCGCTACTTGCCAAAGGCGCTCGGGTGCAGGGCCGTGGCCACCGCCTGCACCGCCTGGGAGAAGTACTGGCTGACGGTCGACAGGTCCCGGTCCGGCAGGGCCAGCACATGGTGGTCGGCGATGGCGGGCACCGCGGCCAGCGCCGGGTTGGCCAGCAGCTTGCCGGCGAACCCCGGCTGCGACTGGTCCGTCAGCAGCCAGGCGGGCTTCATGGCCGCAACGGCCTCCAGGGAGATCTGCTTCCAATCCGTGATGCCGGCGGCGTCGGCGACATTGACGGCACCGGCGTCGCCGATCAGCTCGTCCGGGGTTGTGTTCTTGCCGAAGACGTACCCGTCCGGCGTGTAGTAGAGGATGTCGACCGGCGGCAGGGAGCCGACCTTGGCGGCCACCGCCGCGAGCTGGCTCTTCATGGTGCTCACCATGGCCTCGGCGCCGGCGAGGTTGCCGACCGCCCGGCCCATGGTCAGGATGTGATTCTCGATGTCCGCGGCGCTGGCGAAGTCCTTGAACTCGATCACGGGAATCCCCGAGGCCGACAGCTGGTCGACCACGCCCGGCGCGGTGTAGCTGGCCACGAAGATCAGGTCCGGCTTCAGCGCCAGGATCTGCTCGGCGTTGGCGGAGGCGATCTGGGCGGTGCCGGCCACCTTGTCGGCGACCCACGACTCCACGGGATCCGAGGCGTACTTGGTCACGCCGACGATCCGCGACGGAGCGACCAGCCCCGTCAGGATCTCGTCCGTGCCGAGGGTGACGGACACGATCCGCTGGGGCAGGTGGGGAATGGCCACGGTGCGGCCGGTGTCGTCGAGGATGCTCAGCGGGAAGGTCGAGACCGATGGGTTGGGATGCACCGGCGCGGCGGGAGCTCGTCCACACCCAAGCAGCAACAGGGGCAGGATGAGGGCCAGGAATCTGCGCAGCACGACGGCGCCCCCTCTGATCCGAAGGTGGTACGCGTCGCGGACGGGCAGGTCTCCTGGCTTCCGCGTCATCGCCCCCGGGTCCGGCGCCTTCCCGCTCATGCAGCAGTGGCGCATTCAGGGGGCTCTTCGGGTACAGTGGCGGCACCGCGCCGGTTTGCGCGCGCTCATGGCGCGCGGTCCGGTCTTCCCTATTCTCCCCGCTTCATGCAGCGGGGCACCCGTCCGCGTTGTGGGTCCATGCTACATCGAACCGGCGTCCGGGTCTAGAACTCCACCCCGCGGGCCGCCTTGATGCCCTTTTGGTAGGGGTGCTTGATCAGCTTCATCTCCGTCACCAGGTCGGCGTACTCCACGATGTCGCTGTGTGCGCCGCGCCCCGTCAGCACGACATGAAGCGCCGGCGGACGCCGGCGCAGCAGATCCAGCACGTCGGCGGGCGTGAACACCTCGGCGACGGGCAGGGTCTTCAGGGCCAGGGCGTAGTTGATCTCATCCAGCACCACGATGTCGTACTGGCCGCTGAGCACGACCTCCTGCGTCTTCGCCCAGGCCTCGCGCAGCGCCGCCATGTGCTCCTCCGGCGTCTTCGTCCACGTGAAGCCAACGCCCATCGGGATGTAGTCAAAGCGCGGCAGCATGCCCGCCGCCTTCAGCTCCCCCGGCTTCCACTGGCCCTTGATGTACTGCAGCACGCAGACGCGCAGGCCGCCGCCGACCGCCCGCAGGCACATGCCCAGGGCGGCCGTCGTCTTGCCCTTGCCGTCGCCCGTGTGGACGATGATGAGGCCCCTCGGCTCCTGTTCCGCCGGCTCGCTCAACCCAGTTCCCCCATCAGGCGCACGATGTGGGCCACGGCGGCGAAGTAGTCCTCAACGAACACGTTCTCATCCGGCGCGTGGACGTGGGCGCCCGCGTGGCCGCAGCCCATGCCGGAGACGCAGTCCAGGCCCAGCTCCTCGTGGAAGAGGTACATGGGCCCGGTGCCGGCGCCCCGCGGCTGCAGGCGCACATCTGTCCCCGCGTGCGCGCGGGAGGAACCCGCGCTTACCATGTCGCCGTAGGTGGCCCGGGCCGAGGCCAGGGCCGCCTGGGCCAGGGCGCCGTCCACGGGCGACTGCGACGGGTTCTCGGCGCTCAGAACCTCCATTTCGACATCGCGGAAGCCCCGCTGGTCGAGGTGGGCGCGGATCTTGGAAGCGATGTCGGTCGCCCGCTGGTCGGGCACCAGCCGGCAGTCGATCTTGGCCTTCGCCACCTTGGGCAGGACCGTCTTGGTCCCCGGGCCGCCGTACCCGGACGTGATGCCGCAGATCGTGCAGGTCGGCTGGAACAGGAGCTTGCTGGCCAGATCCAGCCCGTGCAGGTCGTGGATGAAGGCCGGGATGCCCCAGCCCGTCTTCATACGCTCCTCCTCCAGCGGGTTCTCGCGCAGCAGGGCCACCTCGACCGCATTGGGCGCCTTGACGGCGTCGTAAAAGCCCTGGACCAGGCAGCGGTCGGCGCCCACGTCCTTCAGGGAGTGCAGGGCCTCGACCAGGCGCCACGCCGGATTCGGCACGATCGCCGCCTGGCTGCTGTGGATGTCCTGATTGGCGGCGCGGCAGGTCAGCTCCACGTAGCAGATGCCCTTGACGCCGCAGCTGATCCCCGGCCGGCCCATGGGGTCCTTGCCGCCGCTCTCCCAGACCACCCCCACGGCCCCCTTGAGCCGCTCGCCGTAGCGGTGGGTGAATTCCTCCAGGTGCGGGGAACCGATCTCCTCCTCGCCCTCAAAGACGAAGCGGAGGTTGCAGGGGAGCTTGCCCGCCCCCTTGAGCCAGCACTCGACCGCCTGCAGGCGCGTCAGGAGGTTGCCCTTGTTGTCGGCCACCCCGCGCGCATAGATGCGGCCGTCGCGGACC
>DATLTP010000252.1:0-8381 GCA_035533535.1 Bacillota bacterium
AGTGCACCGACTGCAGGTCACCCATCAAGAGGTGGTGCTCCGGACAGCCGAAGCCCGCCGCGAGACGGTCCGCACCGTCGCCGGCGGTCACATGGACGCTGAGGAAGCGCTCCCCGAGCAGCAGGGCGTTCTCCACCCCGACCGCGAGCTGCTTGGCGATGCCGTGGCGGATGACGAAGCGGTCGACCACGGCCTGCAGCTCTTGCTCGCCGGTGGCTTGCACGTCCGCCTCCTCGCTGATGTCCACCACCTGCCGCCCGCCCAGCACCACCTGGCGGCAGCCCTTCTTGCGCACCTCCGCGAAGAGGAAAGCCAGGTCCTCGCCGTAGACCGGGAAGATCGGCGCGCGCAGCTCGATCGCGGTGCCCTCGGGCAGCGCCAGCAGCCGCTCGACGATCTGGGCGCGGCTGCGCACGGGCACTTCGGCCCGGCAATACGGGCAATGGGCCGTGCCGAGGGTGGCGAAGAGGAGGTTGAGATACCCGGCGACGTCGGTCATGGTCCCGACGGTGGAGCGCGGGCTGCGGGTGACGGTCTTCTGGCCGATGGAGACGACCGGCGAGAGCCCGTGGATGAAGTCCACGTCGGGCCGCTGCACCTGCTCGACGAAGTTGCGGGCGAAGGAGGAGAGGGATTCGAGGTAGCGGCGCTGGCCCTCCGCGTAGAGGGTGTCGAAGGCGAGCGAGGACTTCCCCGAGCCGCTGACACCGGTGAACACCGTCAGCTGGTCGCGGGGGATCTCCAGGGAGACGTTGCACAGGTTGTTTTGGCGCGCCCCGCGGATGTCGATGGTCGTTCTCACGGCAAATCGTCCCCCTTGCCCGAGCGCGCCCGCGCGGGCGCCGCGGCCGACCCACCCAAGCGCGGCGCGTCCCCGACGGCGCCGGTGTAGTGGTAGGCCGCCTCCTGGACGTCCACGCGGCTCTTCTCGGTCAGCCGCACGGGCGTGCCGACCTTGGCGATGACCCCGAGGTCGGCCAGCCACTCGTAGGCCGAATCCAGGCCCTCCAGGCCCATCTGGTTGCTGAAGTAATGGTTCATCTCGGTCGCGGAGCGGATCCCCTCGGCCTCGGCCAGATACTCCAGGATCGGCCCGAAGAGGACCGGCGTCCGCTCGCGCAGGTAGGCGCCGATCCGCTGGAGCGCCGCGCCGACGGTCCGGGTCGTCTTGCGTCCGTCCAGGAGGCCGGCATACACCGCCCCGAAGAACTCCGGATTGTGGTGCAGCGCCTGCCCGATCACCTCGCGCTCGGTGATCTCGCCATGCAGCAGGACCTCGATGGCCGCCAGGCCGTCCATGATTTTGAGGATCCAGAACACGCTGTAGTGCAGGTCGCCGCGCACGTGGTACCACTTCTCGGCCTTGGCCAGACCCGGCAGCACGCCGCTGACCACCTGCAGCAGGGCGATCGCGCGGTCGGCCGCCCCCAGGTGCCCGCGCCGCTCCCAGAGCTCGCCCAGCGCCTCGTCCCGGGTGAAGAGGAGGCGCCCCTTGGTCAGCAGCGAATGCGTGAAGGAGCCCTGTAGCGAACCCTCCAGCATCTTGCGGAAGGCGCTGCGCGTGGTCAGGCTGGCATGGATGTTCACACCGAGCTCCGTCAGCGACAGCCCCTCAGCCTTGGCCTTGACCTCAGCGGTCACCAGGAGCAGGTCAATGTCGGATTTGTCCCACACCACATCGTGCGACAGGCTGCCCAGGAGCACGGCCGCGAGGATGTACGGGTCCTGCCGCACCTGCGTGAGGAGCGCCTCCAGCGCGGCCTCGTACCGCTGCCGGACGACGGTCGCATCAAAGGGCGTCACCACGCCGCAGCCCTCCCCGTCCCGTACTGAGGGACCGGAGGGTTTCCGCAGCGGCGGCGGCAGCCCCTGCCGCGGCTGGCTGGGAACGGGGGCGGGGGTACCCATGGCCGCCTGTCGCGGCCGGCAGCGGTGGAGGGCGTCAGCGCCTGCGTCGTGCGCCACCTGCGGCGATGGCGAAAGCCACCGGCACAGGCGGCGAGCCGGGCCTCACCACTCGGCCACGGTACCATCGCCCAGGCGCCAGAGCGGGTTGCGCCAGCGGTGGCCCCGGGCGGCCGCGGCGCGCACGTTCGCCTCGTCGATGGCGATGCCGAGGCCGGGCCCCCGCGGAATGGGCACGTAGCCGGCCTGGTAGGCGAAGACCGAGCGGTCCGCCAGGTAGTCCAGCAGGTCCGACCCCTGGTTGTAGTGCAGGCCGAGGCTCTGCTCCTGGATCAGGAAGTTCGGGGTGCAGGCATCCAACTGCAGGCTGGCGGCCAAGGCAATCGGCCCGAGCGGGCAGTGCGGCGCGATGGCGACATCGTAGGCCTCGGCCATGGCGGCGATCTTGCGGCACTCGCTGATGCCGCCGGCATGGCTGAGGTCGGGCTGGACGATGGCCACGTGGCCGTCCTGCAACAGGCGCTTGAAGCCCCAGCGGGTGAACATGCGCTCCCCGGTGGCGATGGGGATCGTGGTGTGCGCCGCGATGGCCGCCAGCGCCTCGTTGTTCTCCGGCAGCACCGGCTCCTCGATGAACATGGGCGCAAACGGCTCCAGGGCCTTGCCCAGCTGAACCGCCATGGCCTTGTGCACCCGCCCGTGGAAGTCGACGGCGATGTCAACCGTGTCCCCGACCGCCTCCCGCACCGCGGCCAGGCGCGCCGCCGCGAGCGCCACCGTGGCGGGGGAGTCCACATAGCCCTGCTGGTTGCCCGCGTTCATCTTCAGCGCGGTGAAGCCATGCTCGGAGACGGCGGCCGCGGCGCGCACGGCAACGTCGGCCGGGCGGTCGCCGCCGATTCCCGTGTAGATGCGGATGCGCTCGCGGCAGGCGCCGCCGAGGAGTTGCCACACCGGCACGCCCAGGGCCTTGCCCTTGATGTCCCAGAGCGCCTGATCGATCCCGGAGAGCGCCGCGGTCAGCACGGGCCCACCGCGGTAGAAGCCGCCGCGGTAGAGCATCTGCCAGATGTCCTCGATGCGGTGCGCGTCGTGGCCGACGATCAGGTCGGCCATCTCCTGCACGCAGGCGGCCACCGTCGCGGCCCTGCCCTCCACGACCGGTTCACCCCAGCCGACGATGCCGTCGTCGGTCGTGATCTTCAGAAACAGCCACCGCGGGGGCACCGCAAAGAGTTCGATCTCGGCGATCTTCATTCAGGTTTCCCTCCGAGGAGCCGGGCATAGTCCGCAGGCGTGTCGATGTCCTGGGGAGGCGGGCCAGCGATGGGCACGACGACCATGGGGGCGGCTTGCAATACGCTGCGCGCGCCCCGATCCCCTTGCAGCCGACAGAGGTCCGGGAACAGCGCGGCGGCAAAGAGGACCGGGTGGCCCCGCACCCCGCCCTGATAGATGGGGGCCGCGGCCAGTGCGGGTGGGCGCAGCGCCCCGATCAGGGCGGCGATGGTCTCGGCGCGGATACCGGGCTGATCCCCCAGACAGATGAGGGTGGCCTCCACCCGCCCGCGCAGTGCAGCCACCCCGGCGGCGATGGATGTGCCCATGCCCTGCTGCGCGTGGGGATTGACCACCGTCTCGACGCCCTCCATCAGCGCCGGAGCCTCCACCACTGCGGGGCCCTGCCCCACTGCGGGGGCCTCCCCCACTGCGGGGCCCTGCCCCACTGCGGGGCCCTCCCCCACTGCGGGGCCCTCCTCCACTGCGGGGCCCTCCTCCACTGCGGGGCCCTCCCCCACTGCCGGCCCCGCCGGTGCCTCCGGCCCGCTGACGACCACCACGGGCGTCACCCCGGCCTGTTGCAGCGCGGTCAGGACATGGGTCAGCAGGGACTGGCCGCGCCACGGCAGCACGACCTTGGGCCGGCCCATCCGCGTCGCCCGACCGGCCGCCAGCACCACGGCACCCACGATCACAGCCCCGCCGCCACCCCGGCGCGGTGGATGGGCCCATCGCGCTCCCCCAGGTGCCCGCCGCCTGCCCCGCGCAGGACGGCCAGGGCCTGGGCGACCGCCGCCACGGCGATCTCTTCGGCCGATTCCGCGCCGATGTCCAGGCCGAGGGGTGCATGCAGCGCGGGTGGCCACGGCGGTGGCAGCAGCCGGCGCGTCCGCTCCAGCGGGCCCAGCACGCCGATGTAGGGCACGCCTGCGGCGACCAGCGCCGCCAGGGCGGCCTGATCCCCTGGAAAGTGGTGGCTCATGACCACGGCGGCAGCCGGCCGCGCCGTCGCGAGGTGCGCCGTCAGGTCGTCCACCTGGCCCACCTGACCGACGCGAAAGCCCACCGCCTGCGCCCCGGCCACCATGGGGCCGGCATCCGCCCCGCGGCCGTAGACCAGCATGGCCGGCGCCGGTGAGCGGGCATCCACGAAGGCCCGCTCCCCCACGCCCCGGCGGTGAGCGCCGCTTGGGTCGCCGTCCACCTCGGCCCACTGCCGGCCGCTCTCCAGCATGGTCACCACTCGGACGGCGCGCCCTTCGGCCAACCACCGCGCCGCGCTGCGATAGGGGCTCGCCTGGCCCGCGGGAATGGGCTGCAGCCAGACCTCGACGATGCCGTTACAGCCGGAGGCCACGCCCCAGAGGTCCTCGGGTCCACCGCGCATGTCGTAGCGGCGGAGTTCGCCCCGCCCGTCCCTGCGGGGCTCCCGCAGGTCGAGGTCCGCCTCCAGACAGCCGCCGCTGACCACCCCGGCCGGCGGGCGCCCCGGCACCACCAGCCGCGCCGCCCCCGGCCGCCGGTACGCGGAGCCGGTCACGGCCACCACGACCGCCAGTGTGGCGGTCTCGCCCTCGGGCAGTTCGGCCAGGGCCCGCATCGCCGCAGTGTCCATCGCGACCCATCTTAGTGTCGGCGGTAAGGGGAAGTCCACGCATCGACGCAGGATGAACGGTCCTGCCGCGGCGAACCCCCGCGCGGGGGTGGTGATCGTCGTCGGCCCGCCGGCCTGGATCCTGCTGGCGGCGGCCACCGCCTACAGCGTCGTCTGCGGGTTCGAGGTCGGCGGCAACCTGATGGGCGGGCTCGTCGCCGCACGAGCCTTCACCCTCACGGGCGCCGCCCTGGTCCTGCTGGCCGGGGCCGCAGCGGGCCCCTGGTTGGTCGGGACGGGGGTGGCGCACGCCATCGTCTTCGCCGTGATCGCCCTCCCCCGGCTCGGACCCGCCGTCTACCTGGAGGCGGTGACGGGCGCCCTGGCCGTCCTCGGCCTCTGCTGGTGGCGCGGCATCCCCACCTCGACGACGCTCGCCCTCGTGGGCGCCCTGGCCGGCGCGGGCCTGGCGGCCGCCGGGCCCGCGGCCGTCGTCTGGGGTCAGGTCTGGCGGGTCCTCGGCAGCATGGCGGCCGCGCTGCTGGCGGGCGCCGTGGTCGGCGCCGCTGCCTGGATCCTCTCGCGGGCCGCCCTTCGCCATGCCGGGGAAGGCGCCTCCACCTCCCTGCGCGGGCTGCAGACGGTGACCGGCCTGCTGCAGGGCTTCGGCTATGGCAGCAACGACGCGGAGAAGGCGGTCGGCCTCTTCGCCCTGGTGGCCGCCTGGGGCAGCGCGTCCGGACGGGCGGCCCTGGCCGCCGGCCACCTGCCCGTGCCGTCCTGGGCCGTGTGGGCGGCGATCCTCACCTTCGGCCTGGGCATGGCGGTCGGCGGCGCGCGCGTGGCGCGGACCGTCGGCTTCGGCCTCTATCGTGTGCGGGCCGGAGACGCCCTCGCCGCCCAATTCGCCGCCGGCGTGACGGTGGTCGCCGCCGCGGCCTTTGGCGGGCCCGTCAGCAGCGGCCAGACGGCCACCGCCGCCCTGCTGGCGGCCGGCGCGGCCCGGCGCCTCTCCCTGCCGCGCTGGTCGTTGGTGGGGCGCATCGGGGTGGCCTGGCTGGTCACCCTGCCGCTGGGCCTCCTGCTGGGCGCCGCGGCCGCCGTCGTGGTGGCGAGCGCATGAAGTGGCGCGACCTGATCTTCCCGGCCGACCGCCGCTTCGGTCCGCTGCTGCAGCGCCAGGGCGAGGTGGCCGTGGAGGCCTGCGCCGCACTTGCCGCCGACGTGCCGCCGGCGCGCATGGCCCAGGTGGAGGCCGGCGGCGACGCCGTGCGCCGCGCGTTGACCGAGGCCCTCGCCGGCACCTACGCCACCCCGTTTGACCGCAACGACATCTTCACGCTCTCCAGCGTGCTCGATGACGTCGTGGACGCCGCGCAGGACGCCCTGCTCGCCAAAGCGGTGTTCGGCGCACCGGAGTTCGCGCACGTGCAGGAGGTCTGCGTGTCCCTGGAGGAGGGTGCGCGCGCGCTGCGCGACGCGGTGGCCCTGCTGCCGCACGCCGCCGCCCAGGAGCGGGCGCGACGGGCCAAGCGCTGCGAGAATACGGTGCGCAACCTCTACCGCTACGGCATGGATCTGGCCATCCGCACCCGGCCGCTGCAAGACGTGCTGCGCCTGCGCGAGGTCCTCTCGGAGCTGCGGGAGGTCGCGCTGATCATCGGCCGCGCCGCCGACCTGGTGGCCGACATCGCGGTGAAGGAGAAGTGAGGACGCGCGGGGGTGGGACGCGTGGGCCTGGCCGCAACAATTGTTGCGGCATAAATCCGGCGTGGCCCCTGCCGTGTTCGCGTGGGTTGGGGGGAATGTCGGGGTGAATCGCCAGGGGGCCTCCGCCATTGAGGCGGACGTGCGCAGGATGGCGACTTTGGTGCTCGCCGCGCTGCAGAAGGCCGCGGCGGCGTTGGAGGGTGGCGATCTGGACGGGGCGCGCGCGGTCGTCGCCGGCGATCTGGCCATCGACCACCTGGAGGAGGACATCGAGCGCGCCTGCCTGCGGCTCCTGGGGCTGCGCAGCCACGCCGGCCCGGATGAGCGCGATGTCCGGCGCATCGCGGCCGTCTTCAAGGTCGTGACCGACCTGGAGCGGATGGGCGACCACGCGGCGGCCATCGCCCGCTCGACCCTGCGGATGAAGGGCGAGAAGCCCATCGCCCCCGGCATCGACATCCAGCGGCTGGCGGTCCTCGCCGCGGACATGGTCGATGGCGCGGTGAAGGCCTTCTTCGCCGAGGACGCCGACGCGGCGCGCCTGCTGGCCGAGCGCGACGACGGCGTGGATGCGCTCTACGACCAGGTCTTCCGCGAACTCCTCACCTACATGCTCGACGACCGTACCGCGGTGCGGCAGGCCACGCACCTGCTCTTTGTGGCCAACAGCCTGGAGCGCATCGCCGACCACGCCACCAACGTCAGCGAGTGGGCGATCTTCGTCGAGACAGGCAAGCGCGTGGAGCTCAACGACTGAAAGGCGGGGCGCCCGCGGTCGTGGGGACGCCACCGTGGGCCGGCGTTACAGCCGGGCGTGGCCCGCCGCCCCGCATACCTTCGGCGCCACCTGTAAAGGATAGGGCGCCGGGGGGTGAAGGCATTGGAGCTGCAGGGCCTGACGACCAAAGAAGTCGGCTTCATCGAGGAGTGCATCAAGGCCGAGGCGCTATGCGTCGCCAAGTGCGCGGGCTACGCGCATGAGGCGGCCGACCCCGAACTCCGGGAGCTGTGCCGCGACGCGGTGGCCGGGGCCAACCGCCACATCGACGAGCTGCTCGGCCTGCTCCGGTAGGGTGCCGCAGCAGCACTCCGCTCTGGCGGCGGCAACGTGCCCGTGGGCAAGGCCGCCAACCCGGCCCATCGGCCCCACTGGACACCGAACTTATGGCCTCGCCCCAGAGGACTGTGGCAGGGCCACCGAGGGGGGATCCGCGCTTTGCAGAGACTGACCGACCGCGACATCGCCTACGACCTGCTCTACGGCGCCAAGTCCGGTGCCCTGGCGTACATGGAGGCGGTCCTGGAGTCGGCGAGCCCGCAGTGCCGCGACGCCTTCCATTCTCTCCAGGATGAACAACTGCGCAGCCAGTGGCGGGTGTGGCAGTTCCTGCACCAGCACGAAGAGTACCGCACCGAGCCGGCCGAGCGGCGCGAGGTCGAGGGCGTCCACCGGCGCATGAGCGAGCTGTGCCAGACGCACCAGCCCACGGCCGTGGGCGCCCGCGACGAGGCGGGACGCGGGGGCGGCTACGGCGACGGCGCCCGGTACGAGAGCGGCCAGGAGGGCGCGTTCCGGGGCGAGGCGGGGTGGCGCAGCGACGACCGGCGTGGGCGCGGGAACGAGGCTGGCGCGGCGGGCGGCTACGCCGGGGCCGGCACGGGGACGGTTGGCGCGGGCATGGGGACAGGGACCTACGGCGCTCAGTCCGGCAGCGTGGACTTCGAGGCTGGCCGAGGCCTGCCGGAGGGGACACGCTTCGAAGCCGACCGCGGATTCGCTAGGGGTGGCGACGAGGCCGGTCGCCGCTACGGCACCTCGGGCGGCACCGCCACTGGGGGCGGCGTGAGCACCGGCGAGCGGGAGCGGTACGGTGCCGGGAGCGGGGCGGGT
>DATLTP010000253.1:0-2088 GCA_035533535.1 Bacillota bacterium
CCGGTCGACAACGTTCTGCGCCACGGCGCCCAACTTCACCGCGTCCTGTAGTGCGATGCGCAGCACGGTGCGCGCGTATCCCGCAGTGCGGGGCGAAACGGGCTTGGGCGTCACCTTGCCGTTGTCGTCCACCTTCACCTCGGCGCCGCGGCCGGCCGCCATGTCGTCCAGCCCGGCGTTCACCAAGGCGGGGGAGAGGGCGTCCAGCGCCACCTTGCCCAGCGCCGGGATGATGTGGCAACGGATCATCTGGTCGTAACTCTCCAAGCTGGTCGGCCGCAGCGGACGCTTGCCTCCCTTGCGGCTCCCCAGCCAGCGCGTGAGGTAGTCGCCCAGGCGCTCGCGGGACGGCGCCACGAACCGCGCCGTCATGGCGTCGATTTTGGCTTCCTCGATCACCCCGAACCGGATGGCATCGGCCTCGCTCCGCACCCCGTTCGGGAAGTCAACCGTCCTCGTGGTCGCGTCCACCGTCCACGCCTTATAGCGCCAGCCCGCCTCGCGGCTGCCACCGATGCGGGCCTGCACCTTCCACACACCGGGCCGCCGCTGCGTCACCGCTGCCATGATGGCACTCCCTTTCACCGCTTCCATTCCTACCGTGGCCCGGGAGCACCGTTCGCGGGCGGGGTGGCCTCTTGCATCCTCCCGCCCGTCCCCGTCGCGTCCTGGGCCGTCCGTGCGTGCGTCGTGGGCGGGCGCCCGCCCCGGCGCCCGTCGGGTTCCTCGTCCAAGAGCAACGCCGCAAGGGCGCTCCGGCAGCATGGGTCCTGCGACCGTCCCAGCGCGTCCAGCGCCAGGGCGCGCATCAGTCCGGCCCGACTCAGCGGCCGGCCGGAAGAGCCGCCCACGGTCCGCAGCGTGTCCAGCGCCGCAGCCTCAGCGTCGGTCAGGTAGCAGCCCCAATGGTGCGATCGGAGACCGGACGGCTTGCCCAAACACAAACCTTCTTTCGCATGTCAGTATAGGCCTATACATACATGAAGACAAGAGGGCTCTGTTAGCCGGTCTGGTTTCAATCCCACCGGCCACGCCACGCCATGCCGGTGATCGTCTACACCGCCACGCTCAGGGCCAGCGCGACGGCTTCAGCCAGCCGGCGCCATGCCGGCTAACGGAGCCGCCAGGTGTCGAGCAGGGCATCGCAGCCCGCCAGGGCAAGTGCACCGCCCAGCAGGAACAGCCGCCAGCGCCACGGCCGCGCGTGCGGGAGGCGCCACCGGCGCCGCCGCGGGCTTCTCCCTGCCGACATGGCGGCTACAGCACCCTGACACCAAGGGCGGCGATGGCCCAAAGCGTGATGATGAACAGCCCCGCCGCGATCAGCAGCGCCGCGCGCCCTTCCCGCTCCTGCGGCCAAAGCCTGGGCAGGCGTATACGGCGACCGGCGATCATCACCACCACAGTCGCCGGATCGTCCACGGCTTGTCCGTCCTCCGGCCGGATCGCCGGCTTGTGCTCCATGCTCCGCCTCACCTGTCGCATCCTCGATCACCCCTTCGTTCCGATCACGGTTTGCGCCGTTGCGCGTGACCCGCCTTGCGGCGGGCCGCCTCCAGTACGGCTTCCGCCTCAACCACGCGGGCCTGCGCTCGCTCGCACAGTAGCCACCCCGCGAAGGGGATGCCCCAAATCCACTGCCAGGTGCCGTGCTTGCGGACCCAAGCCGGCCCACCGGCTGCGGCCCGCTCCACCTCGCGCAGGGTGGCCCGCGCCGCGGCCAGCTCGGCGGCGGCCTGTGCAAGGGCGGCCTGTAAGTCAGCCTGCTTGACCCTGCCCACCGCCTCACCTCGACCTGTGTATCGTCCGCCACCGCCATCCGGCCTCACTCCCGCGACCGTCCCGCCAGGTAGCGCGCCAGCCGCCGCGCCTCCGTGCTCGTCGTCGGGGCCAGCATGGCAAAGACGGGTGGCCGCTCGCCGGCCGTGAGGGCCTGTACGGCGCGGCCCAGGGCGGCGAGCATGACAGCCTGCGGCAGACCCCCGCCCCCGAAGTGGCCGGCCAGATCGGCGACGGCGCTCGCGGCCCGGCCCAGCAGGTCGATCTCACCAGGCTCCAACAGCAGCGCCCCCCTCACCTCTCGCATGG
>DATLTP010000254.1:0-7289 GCA_035533535.1 Bacillota bacterium
GGGTCCAGGTCGGCGTGACCTGCACGCTGACGCCGCAGGCCCCCGCCGGCGCGCTGCCCGTTGCGGCCGGCAGGGCCGGTCCGCCCGAGACGGGGCTGCCGCCCTGGGTCAGGTAGACCCCCTGCCAATGGCCGGACGCCTGCGGCGCGTCGGACGCCACCAGGTCGCTGATGGCCGCGCTCACCTGCTGGTTGCTGACGCTGGCGGTGCCGAAACAGGCGGGCTGCAGCGCCTGCACGGCCGCCTCGCTGCCCAGGTCGGCCGCGTTCTGGGCCTGGCGCCACTGAAGCAGCCCGTAGCCGCCGTCGACGGCCACGCCCGAGACCAGCAGGGCGCCCACCAGGGCCAGGGCCAAAAGGACGGTCACCTGGCCGCTCTGTCCACGTTCGCGCTGCGCGCTCATGGGGTCGCCGCCGCCTGCGCGTGCACCTGAATCGGCTTGAGGCCTGGGAAGCCGGTGTCGACCTGGTCGTACACCGTGATAACCTCCATCTGTTCGCCCGAGGTGCCGCCGGTCTGCGTCGCCACAGCCACGCAGCCGGCCGGAACGCCAGGGCCGGAGCAGGAGAGCGGTAGCCCTTCAGACATAGCGGCAGCCGCCGCGTCCTGGGCCTCCTGGCCGCCCGGCTGGCCCCGCGCCACGTCGCTCGCGGCGGCCACGGCCCCCGCCCTGGCGGCATCCGTCAGGGCGATGGACGTCGAGATCAGCCGCACCCCGGCGAACACCAGCATCGCCAGCACCACCAGGGCCGGCAGGACGAGGACCAGCTCGACGACGGCCTGCCCCGATGACGAAGCGGCCCGGCCGGTCGCCGGGCCGCTTCGCGCCTTGGACCGAAAGGGGCTCAGGGGCAGGTCCCGGTCCCACCGAGGCCCGTCCAGACGGAGCAGAACATTGTGTTGACCTGCTTGCCAAGGGCGGTCATCACGCCGATGACGACGACGGCGATCAGCGCAATGATCAGCCCGTACTCCACCATGCCCTGGCCGTCCTCGCCGCGGAGCCGGAGCGCAAATGCGTTGAGCAGCTGTGCCGTCAGCATGATAAACCTTGCACCTCCACCGCTTTGACCCGCGCTGCACAGGAGAAGGATCAGGGGGGACAGGTCCCGCCAAGCCCGGTGAGCACTGAGCAGAACATCGTGTTGACCTGCTTGCCAAGGGCGGTCATCACGCCGATGACCACCACCGCAATCAGCGCGATGATCAGTCCGTACTCGACCATGCCCTGGCCCTTGTCGTCACGAAGCCCGTTCAGCCAATTGAGGACTTGCACCATCACCATTGCCGGGCACCTCCCCTCGCGGCGCGTCTTGGTCTGGTACGAGCGTAAAGGGGAGACGAAGGCGGGGGTATCCGGCGGAGGTCGTGACGCCTTGGGACCCAGGGCCCAGGACCCTGGTCCCAGGCCCCCTATTGGCTGACGACGAGAACGCTGGCGGACGAGCCCTTGGCGGAGAGGTCGACCACGGGGTAGCTGCCGGGTTTGGGCGCCCTGACGGTCAGCTGGACAGGGCTGCTGGGGGTGACGGCCTCATCCACGTTCAGGGCCGGGATGACCAGCCGGTGGACGCCGGAGGCGGCCACGACCGTCAGGGCGATGGATTGCCCGCTGGTGGCCGTCAGCATGGCCGGCTGGATGGCCTGGCCGTCGGCGAGGACGAGCGTGCAGGCCTCCCCGGCGCCGGCGGGCGCGCAGCCCGGCGCGGGCGTGTTGGCGGCCAGGACGACGGGCGATGCGCTGGCCGTCGCGGCCGCTGTCGCGCTGGGGGTGGCGCTTGCCGTGGCCGCGACCGTCGAGGCCGGTGCCGCGGCGACGAGCGGCCCGCAGCTGACGAGCGACATGTCCGCCGGGATCAGGGCCTGCCAGTCGGCGGTGTGGACGGCGGCGGCCATCCCCATGGCCCAAACCTGGCCTTGGTCCGTGCGCTGCAGGGAGATGCCGCCGCCGGAGCCGCAGCTTGTCCACGAGCTGCTGCGGGCCGTCGGCTGCGTACCCGCCACGAACCACTCGTTACGCACGTCCTGCGACGGCGTCAGGGACCCGGGCAGCTGGACCGTCCACGGAGCCGCCTTGATATCGATGGGCGCCTGCACGACGCCCGCGGGTTGGGGGAAGTGCACGGGGGTCTGGCCGGCCAGGGCGGCCTTCAGGGTGTCGCGGGCGACCGGGCCGGCGAACTCCCCGCCGTAAAGCCCCGCGAAGGGGCGGGGCTGGTCGTAGCCGAGCCATACGGCGGCCACCAGCTTCGGGGTGTAGGCGAGGTACCAGGCGTCCTGGTTGGAGTTCGTGGTGCCCGTCTTGGCCGCGGTCGGCCAGCCGGGCACGTTGTCCTGGACGCTGGCGTCGTAGCCCGTGCCCCAGTTGGAGTCAAGCGGGCCGGAGAGCACGTCCCAGCCCTGGTTGGGCTGGGCCTCATCCACCGCCTCCAGCATCTTGGTCATCACGTAGGCGACATTGGCCGGGATCGCCCGCCGGCTGCGCACGGGGTTTTTCACCAGCACCCGGCCGTCCGGGGCCGTGACCTGGGTGATGAGGCGCGCGTTCACATGCACGCCGCCGTTGGCCAGCGTGGCATAGGCGTCCGCCATAGCCAGGGGCGTGCAGCAGTCGTAGGTGCCGCCAAGGGCCAGGGCGAGATGGGCGTCCTTGGCGGTCAGGGGCAGGCCCATGGCCTCCGCCGTCTTCATCCCGTCCGCCACGCCGACGCGGTTCAGCACCTTGACCGCCACGGTGTTCACCGAGCGACGCAGGGCCTCGGTCAGGGTCGTCAGGCCATAGTAGAGGTTGTCGTAGTTCGTGGGCGTGTAGCCGCCGGCGTACGTTTGCACGGCGTCGTCGACCACCGTGCCCGGCGTCATGCCGGAAAGGAGGGCCGGGGTGTAAACGGCCAGGGGCTTGATGGCGGAGCCGGGCTGCCGCTCCGCCTGCGTGGCGCGGTCGTAGGCCATCGCCGTGGGATGCGTGCGGCCGCCCACAATGGCCAGGACGTCCCCGGTCGCGGGGTCCAGCACGACCTCGGCCGCCTGCAGGACGTCCTTGGCCCGGAGGGAAAATGCCGGGCCGTCGCTGGCGAGGGCGGCCACGGCCTTATCCGCGTCCGCCTGCACGGCCGGGTTGAGGGTCGTGTCGATCCGCAGCCCGCCGCCGACCACCTCCTGCGGCGTCAGGTGGTCCACGTTCTCCAGCTGCGAGATCACGGCGTCCACGAACCAGGGGTCGGGGTAGGCGCTGCTGTCGGACGTGGGCCGCGCGGCCGCAAGGCCGAGCGGTTCCGAGCCCGCCTGCTTCGCCTGGGCCGCCGTGATGTAGCCCTGCTGGGCCATGAGCTGGATCACCGTGTTGCGGCGGGCCAGGGCCGCGTCCGGATGCACGCGCGGGTCATAGGCCGAGGGCGCCTGGGTCAGGCCCGCCAGCAGGGCGCCCTGCGCCACGTCCAGCTGCGCGACGGGCTTGCCGAAGTAGTCCTTGGCGGCGGCCTGGACCCCGTACGTGCCATCGCCAAGGTAGATGATATTCAGATACTCCTGCATGATCTGGGCTTTGCCGTACGTGCGGGCCAGCTGCATGCCCAGCCAGAACTCCTTCAGCTTGCGCGACAGGGTGTCGGCGGGGGTGAGGTAGAGGTTCTTGGCCAGCTGCTCGGTGATGGTGCTGCCGCCCTGCAGGGGCCGGCCGCGCACATCCGCCCACGCCGCCCGCAGCAGGCCACGCAGGTCGAAGCCGCCGTTCTGGTAGAAGCGGCGGTCCTCGACGGCGACGAAGGCGTGCTGGACATTCGCCGGGACGGCCGCGATGTCGACCGGCTGCAGGTTCAGGCCGCCGCCCACGGCGGTGACGGCGTGGCCGGCGCTGTCGTAGATCATGGAGCGCCCTGCGGTCGGGGCGGGCATGGCCGCCAGGACCGGCATACCGGCCAGGGTCTTGGCCACCAGGCCGGCGACGGCGAGGCCGCCGAGGACCGCCAGTAGGGCGAGCACCCGGCTGATGCGCAGCCGGCGCCGGACCGGGCGCGGTGTCGGCTGGCTCTGCATCCCCATTCCCCTCCCCGAAGAGAACCTTCGTCAGTCTCTTCCAATTTGGGGGAGGAAAATGTGGATCAGGGAACAAAACCCGGCTCAGGCCATGGTGAGCACGACTTTACCCACTTTGGCGCCGGTCCACACGGCCCGGTGCGCGGCGGCGGCCTCGGCCAGCGGGAAGCTCTGGCCCACCACAGGGGTCAGCCGCCCGTCGGAGAGGCCCGTCTCGATGGCCCGGTCGACCTGCGCCTGCTCCGCGGCGGTGAGCAGGAACGTGGCCATGCCGCGGATGGCGGCGCCCCGCACCATGAACTCCAGGGGGTTGAATCGCGCCTCCGCATGGGCGCCGACGAGGACGATGGTCCCGCGTGTGGCCAGCAGGGCGCCATCCCGCAGAACGTTGTCCTCCGCCCGCATCTCCAGGATGGCGTCGTAGCCGCGGCCGCCGGTGGCCTGGAGGAGCTCGTCCCAGGCGGCGTGCGGCAGCGCCGCGGCGGCGCCCTGCGCGAGGATGTGCGCCCGGCCGGCCGCCGAGTTGGCGGTGCCGACGGCCGTTGCACCATGGGCGGCCAGGAGCTGGAGGGCCGCCGTGCCGACCCCGCCGCTGGCCCCGTGGACGAGGACGTGGTCGCCGGGACGGACCCCCGCGGCCAGGTGGATGGCCTGGTACGCCGTGGCGTAGCTGCCGCCGATGGCCGCGCCCTGCTCGAAGCTGAGGCGCTCTGGCAGGGGGTGCGCGCGCTGGGCCGGGACGGCGCAGGCCTCCGCGTAGGTGGCGCCGCCGGTCAGCCAGACGCGGTCGCCGGGGTGGAGATCGGTGACACCCTCCCCGACGGACTCCACCACTCCGGCGCCAGCGCTGCCGGGCATGTACGGCAGCTGCGGCAGGCGCACGAAGCTGCCGGCACGGACCTCGACGTCCGCGGGGCTGACGCCGGCCGCCCGCAGCCGGACCAGGACCTGTCCGGGGCCGGGCGCGGGATCCGGGACCTGGACCAACTCGAGCACCTCAGGGCCGCCAAAGGCACGGACTGTGATGGCACGCATGGCGTAGGCATACGCCCGGCGACCCTGGCCCACCTGCCGCCAGGGCTGGACCGGGGGCGAACCCCGTGTTCGCGGGTGGCGGATCTTGGTGAGCGGAACTTGGCCCGATGGCTGCGATGGCTGCGATGGCTGCGATGGCTGCGATGGCTGCGATGGCTGCGATGGCTCAGTCTCGCACAGCTGGGCGCACACCTGGACCGCCACCAGGCCCGGATCTGGGTGGCGTGTGGCACAGGTCGCCGCGCGCGTGGCGGCGTGGCGGAACCGCATGCGCGGCTGAGCGATCACCCCAGCCGGATCCAGCCCCGCTTCACCGCCTCCACCACCGCCTGCGTGCGATCGCGGGCCCCCAGCTTGCGGAAAACGGCGGAGGCGTGGTTTTTCACCGTCTTCTCGCTGATGAACAGCCGCAGGCCGATGTCGCGGTTGCTGCAGCCCTCGGCCAACAGCTGGAGCACACCCCACTCGCGTTCGGAGAGCACGGTCTGCGGGCCGCCAGCCGCGGCGACGGCGATCCGCTCCAGACCCTGCATCAGCTTGCCGCCCAGGCCCTGTTGCAGGTAGCGCTCGCCGCGCGAGCAGGCGCGAATGGCCCGGATCAGCTCGGATGGCTCAACGTCCTTGAGGATGTAGCCGTCGGCGCCAGCCCGCACGGCGTCCAGGAGGTCCTGTTCGCCGTCGTGGATGGTCAGCACCACGACCTTGGCGTCCGGGCGGGCCCCCTTCAGCCGGCGCACGACCTCCGTGCCGCCAGGGCCGGGCATGGAGAGGTCGACCAGAATGACCTGGGGCTGGAGGCGTTCGGACTCGACAAGGCAGACCTCGCCGTCGGCCGCCTCGCCGACCACTGTCAGACCAGCGGCCAGGTCGAGGGCGCGCCGCAGCCCCTCCCGGAAGAGGGGGTGGTCGTCCGCGATCAGGACCGAGATGCGGTCCGCACCGTCCGGTTCCGGCTCCGGCGCCGCCACCGGGCGGGGCGCCATCTGCAAATCTCCATCCATAGGAACCCACCGCCATCCATGGCATTGCCGCCGCCATCCTGGCTGCGGCTTGCGCCGGGCCTGGCCCGCCCTACACGGGCGCGGGGGCCGGGACCGGGACGCTGGCCGTCAGCACCGTACCGTTGCCGGGCGCCGAGCGCAGCGAAAGGCTGCCACCGAACAGCTCGGCGCGCTCGCGCATCGAGCGCAGGCCCAACCGGTCGGGGGCCCCGGCCGCCGCCCTGGGGTCAAATCCCCGCCCGTGGTCGGCCACCGTGATCCGCACCTCGCACTCGGCGAACTCGACCTCGACCTCAGCCGTGTCGGTGCCGGCGTGCTTGCTCACGTTGTGCAGGGCCTCCTGCACCAGCCGGAACAGCGCAACCTCATGGGCCGTCGGCAGGCGGCGCTGCTCGCCTGCGACCCGCAGGCCCACGGCCAGCCCCGCCTTCTCCTGGAGGCCGCCGACGTAGCTGCGCAGGGCCGGGATGAGGCCGAGGTCGTCCAGAGCCAGGGGCCGCAGGTCGAAGATGATCTTCCGCACGTCCTGCAAGCTGTGCCGCACCAGCTGCTTGAGCTGCTCCAGCTCGGCGCGGGCGCGCTCGGTGTCGCCCAGGAGCAGCGTCTGGGCCACATCGATGCGGAAGACGACGTTGGCCAGCAGCTGGGCGGGACCGTCGTGGATGTCCCGCGCCAGGCGGCGGCGCTCCTCCTCCTGGGCTTCGATCAGGCCAGCGGACCCCGCCACCGCGGCATCGGCCGGCTCCGGCGGGGCAGCCCGGTCACGCCAGGTCCTCAGGCGCTCGGCCTGGCGCTGCAGCGCCGCGACCGCCGCGGCAAAGGCCTCGGCCTGCTCGGCGTAGGCGTCCGCCACCCGCGGCTGCGCCCGCCCCTCGGCGGCAGCCTGCGCCAGGGCGGCATCGGCCGCCGCCTCCCGCAGCCGGGCGAGATCGCGCTCGACTTCGCCACAGGCCGCATCCAGGGCCCGCGCCCATCCGGCCGCCGTCACGCCACCGCCCCCAGCTCGATCAGCACTTCGCGCAGCGTTGTCTCCGCAACCGGCTGGCCCACGGCCACCTCGCCCGTGCGGACAGGCAAAACCCAGCGCAACTGGCCGTCGCGCGTCTTCTTGTCCCGGGTCATGGCCGCCAGGAGGGCGGACAGTTCCACGCCCCCAGGCAGCCGCGTCGGCAACCCGATGCGCCGGAGCAGGGCCACCGACCGCTCCAGATCCGCCCG
>DATLTP010000255.1:0-14042 GCA_035533535.1 Bacillota bacterium
TTCTACCTGGGTTGGCTTGGCGCCCATCCACATAGAATCGGCGAGCGCGCCGCAGTGGTCTCCAGCGGCCAGCCGTGATTCAGTCCGTGATCCGTTTCGTCCCGCTCCCGCGCGGGCCATCCCGCTGCCCCCCGCGCGGGCCATCCCGCTGCCCCCATCTTCACCAGATGTCCCAGCGTGAGCAGCCGGAAGCCCTGCGCCTAGCGGCAGTTTAAGCGGGAGCTGGGACGATGGGGAGAAAGGCGTTGAGGCGCAAGGGTTTGTGGTTGCCTAGTCTAGTCGCCGCCCTTCCTGGCCGGCGCCCGGCTCAGGGCCTTGCCGGTCGGGCAGTAGGCCAGCAGGGTGCAGGCGCCGCAGCGCGGGTTGCGGGCCACGCAGACCTGGCGTCCGTGCCAGATCAGCCAGTGGTGGGCCTGTGCCCAGTCGCGGCGGGGAATGCGGCGCATCAGCTGGCGCTCCGTCTCCTCCGGCGTGCGGGCGGCGGCCAGGCCCAACCGGTTGGCCACGCGGAAGACGTGGGTGTCGACGGCGATGGCCGGAATGGAGAAGGCGTTGCTGACAACGACGTTGGCGGTTTTGCGGCCCACGCCAGGCAGGCTGACCAGCGCGGCGTGGTCTGCGGGCACCTCGTTGCCGTAATCGGACGCCAGGATGGCGCACGCGTCGTGGATGTGCTGGGCCTTGCTGCGCCAGAGGCCGCAGCGCTGAATCAGGGCGCCGATCTCCTCCACGGGCGTGCCCGCCATCTCCGCCGGCGTGGCCGCCCGGGCGAAGAGCCCCGGAGTCACCGAGTTCACCGTCTTGTCCGTGCACTGGGCGGACAGCATCGTCGCCACCAGCAACTGGAAGGGGTTGGCGAAGTCGAGGGCGGTGCGGGCCTCCGGATAGGCGGCGGCGAGCTCTGCCAGGATCTTTTTGACGGGTACGCGCGGCAGGCGTTCCTTGGCCGTCTTGTCCATGGGCACAGGGCGTTCGACGCCGTCCGCCGGGGAACCTGGCCGTGCGGCCACCGGAGGCGGGGCCGAGCTGCTGGACGGCCGTTGGTCGTCTACCCGCTCCAGGGCGCGGGGCGCGGGATGCCCCCGCCCCCACCCGGCATAGGCATGTCAGGCCGGGAGGCGGAGCCTACATGCGACGCGTCTTGCTCGTCGCCGCCGTCGTAATCGCCGGACTTGTGGCGCTGGCCTTCGCCTGGCCCCGGCCGCAACCCTCCCCCGCGGCAGCCAGCACGAGCGCCAGCGCGGCCGAGGGCGTCACCCTCGGCGGCGTCGATGTGACCGGCTGGACGGCCTCCAATCTCGAGGCCTACCTCGGGCCCCTGGCGGCCGCGCCCATCTCCGAGCCCGTCGATGCGGCCATCGACCCCGATACCCGCGGGCTGGTTCCGGGTCTCGACGGCATCCGCCTGGACGTCGCCGCCACCGTGGAGAAGGTGCTGGCCGCCCGCCCTGGCACCCAGGTGGCGCCGGTGCTGGAGCTGATCCAGCCCGCCCGCACCCTGGCCAGCCTGCCCCCGGCGCCCCTCTACCGCGGCAACCGCGGCAAGCAGGCCGTCGCCCTGCTGATCAACATCGCCTGGGGCGACCAGTATGTGCCGCCGCTGCTCAACGAGTTGAAGGCCGCCGGCGCCCCGGCGACCTTCTGCCTGGTCGGCCGCTGGGCGCAGGGCCACGCCGACCTGGTCCGCCAGATGGCCGCGGACGGGTACGACTTCTGCAACCACGGGTACACCGACCACGGCTGGGCCGGCCTGGGCGAGGCCGCGGCCAGCGCCTCCATCACGCGTGCCGACACCGTTATCCGCGAGCTCACGGGCCGCCAGCCGAAGCTGTTCTCCCCGCACAAAGGCGAGTGGAACCCAGCCGTGGTGGCCGCAGCGAGCGCCAGCGGACACGTCCTCATCCTCTGGTCGCGCGATACGATCGACTGGCAGAACCCGCCCGTTTACCGTGTCCTGGAGCGGACGGCCGGCCGCGCGGGGCCCGGCGACATCATCCTGATGCACCCAACCGCCGTCACGGCGGAGGCGCTGCCCGCGATGATCCGCGCCCTGCGCGACAAGGGCCTGCGCATCATCAGCGTGAGCGACCTCCTCTCCCCCGACCCGTGGGCGGGCACCCCGCGCTAGCTAGGGATCTCTCAGCCGCCTCCAAGCCGCGCATGGCAATGTGGAATCCGCGCGCGTCTTGTGACGCGCGCGCATTGCGCGCGCGTGGGATGATCATGAGGGACGGTGGGCCGTGGGGAAAAGCGGCGGCTCGGGGGACGAACGGCCGGAGATCCTGATCGTCGAGGACGAGCCCGGCATCGTCGAGTTTCTTGTCCCGGGCCTCGGGTACGAGGGCTTTGCCACGCGCGTGGCGCCGGACGGCCCCACCGGCCTGCGCATGGCCATGGAGAAGGAGCCCGACCTTATCGTCCTCGACCTCATGCTGCCCGGCATGGACGGATTCGCCGTCTGCCGCAGCCTGCGGGAGCACTCGGACGTGCCGGTCATCATGCTGACGGCGCGCGATGAACTGCACGACCGCGTCCACGGCCTGGAGATCGGCGCAGACGATTACGTCACCAAGCCGTTCCACTTTCGGGAGCTGGCCGCCCGGATCCGGGCCGTGCTGCGGCGGCGCAAGGGGGACGGGCAGGCGGCCCCCGGCCACACCCTCCAGCTCCAGGAGATCGAGCTGGACATGGACCTGCGCCTGGCCCGGCGCGGCGGCCACGACATCAGCCTGACGCGGCGCGAGTTTGAGCTCCTGGAGCTGCTGATGCGCAACCCCGACCGGATCCTGCCGCGGGACACGATCCTGGACCGCGTGTGGGGCCACGACTTCATGGGCGATGACAACATCATCGAGGTGTATGTGCGTTACCTGCGCCAGAAGCTCGGCGAGCCGAACCCCATCACCACCGTGCGGGGCGCCGGCTACGTGATGCGGTCGCAGCGCCCGGCGGCGGGTGAGGCCTCTGCCAGCCCGGAAGCGGGCAAGGAGGGCGGCCATGCCTAATGCACCGGGCGTAAGGCTCGCAGCAGGCAAAGGCGAGGCTTGCCTCCGCCAGGCATGGCGAGAGGCCATGGTCGATGCGTAGGCGGCTGGGCCTTGGCCTCCGCCTCGCGCTCGTCACGGCCGGCCTCGCGGCTCTGGTCAGCTTCGGCCTCGGCATCGCCACCTACGTCGAGGTCGACCGCTTCATGGTGGCCAGCATCCGCCAGCGCCTGCTGGCGACGGCGCCGCTGGTCGTCGACGCCCTGCGGCCAGGCGACATCCAGGGACTCGCCGTCGACGGTGCGGCAGGCGGCCGCCTCGCCGAGCACATCCGCCAAAGCAACGCCCTGTCTGGGTCGGACGTCAGCCTGCGGGTGGTTGGAAGCAACGGGGGCACGCCCATTCAGGTTGGACCCGCCACATCGGCGGAGGTGGCGACGCCGCCCCTGACGGCGCTGCGCAGGGCGACGGCGGCGCCGGTCTGCGACACGGCCGCCCTGCTGGCGCCGGGCCATGGCCCGGCGATGCTCTGCATCGTGCCGCTGCGGGCGACGGACGAGGCGGGCGCGAACGAAGCGCCGCCGCCCTCCGGCTACCTGTTGCTCTCATCGCCGCTGGACAGCGTCAACGCCACGCTCGAGCGCCTGCGCCTCGTGCTGGCCGTCGGCCTGCTGGCCATCATCGCGCTGGGCCTGACGCTCAGCCCGGCCCTGGTGCGGCTTGGCCTTGGCCCGCTCACGCAGATGGCCGAGGCGGCCGAAGCCATGGACACCGGCGACCTCGGCCGCCGCCTGCCCGTCCCGGAGGCGGAAGACGAGGTCAAGGACCTGGCCCGCAGCTTCAACCGCCTGCTCGACCGCATCGAGGCGGCCTTTGCCGTTCAACGGCGCAGCGAGGCGCAGGCCCGCCAGTTCGCGGCCGACGCCTCGCACGAGCTGCGCTCGCCGCTGACGGTGCTGGCCGGCTCGACCGACGTCCTGCTGATGGGGATTCAGCGCGACCCCGAGGGCGCCGAGCGCATGGGGCGCCGCATGCAGCGGGAGATTCAGCGGCTTATGCGCCTCGTCCAGGACCTGCTGCTGCTGGCGAGACTGGACGCGCCGAACGGCGCGGCCCTTCATATGGAGCCCGTTTGGGTCAAGGACCTGGTCCAGCGAGCGGTCCAGCAGATGCGGCCGCTGGCCGGCGACCGCGCCCTCACGCTGCAGATCGCGCCGGATGCCCGCAGTGTCTGGGTCGCCGGGGACGATGACCAGCTTTATCGGATTCTGATCAACCTTCTCGACAATGCAATCAGATACACAGTCGCTACAGGCAGCATCGGGATCGCCGTGCAGGTGCGGGGCGACGCCGTGGCCATCTCGGTCGCGGACGACGGCGCCGGGATCCCGGCCGAGCATCTGCCGCATGTGTTTGACCGCTTTTACCGCGCGGATCCATCCCGCACCCGGGAAACCGGCAACGCTGGCCTGGGCCTGGCGATCGCGCGGCGCAGCGCGGAGGCCCACGGCGGCGGCCTGCAGGTGGAGAGCGAAGTCGGCCACGGCACCCGGTTCACGATGACCCTGCCCCTGTTGCCGGTGGCCGAAGGCGCGACTCAGCCGATTCCAAGCGAGTTCCCGTAGCCTATGGTCGGCGGCGGCAAACGGGAAGCGCCGCGGCTCGTGGAGGTGCCAAGAGACTTGGGAACGCAATCCGGCGGCACGGGGCCGCGCCGGCCGTCGAAAAAGCTGATGGCGCTGAGCGGCGCCGCGATTTTCGCGGTATACGTCGCGGGCTATGCGCGTACGCAGGCCGCCGCCGACCAGTGGCAGGCGGGCGCGCCGCCGTCCGGCAGCACGGTGGCTGCGGGCACGGCCCTGCCGGGCGCCACCGCTTCGTCGACGAGCAGTGCGACCGGCACGCCGAGCGCTTCCGCGGCGGCGGCTGCCCCAACCCAGGCGACAGCCCCAGCCGCGCCAGCCGTCGCTTCCAGCGCGCCGAGCGCGGCCGCCCGGGGGGACGACAGCGGCGGTGAGGGCCGCCGCAGCCGGAGCCAGTCCGCCGCGACAACAACGCCAGCCAATCCCGCGGCCGCCGCGGCCGCGAAGACTCAGCCCGCGGCCCCGCCGCCGGCCCAGGCAGCGGCCACGACGGCGCAGGCCCAGACGTCTTCGTCTCAGGGGTCGTCCCAATCGTCGTCCGCGTCGTCCCAGGCTTCCCAGTCCTCGCAGGGCCAGGCGGCGGCAGCGGCGCCGAGCCCCTTCAAGAACGGCGTCTTTGCCGGCACCGGCTGGAGCCGCCACGGCTCGGTATCCGTGGCCATCACCATGAAAAGCGGCAAGGTGACTTCGATCGTCGTCACCGGCTGCACCACGCACTACCCCTGCGGCGACGTCGCCCCGCTCCCCGGCGAGGTCCTGTCCGCCCAGAGCCTGCAGGTGGACGTCGTCTCAGGCGCCACGGACAGCAGCATGGCCTTCCTGCTCGCCGTGCAGAACGCTCTGCAGGCGGCGCAGGCCTGATGGTCGCGATGACCCCTGCAGCGCCGGTCTTCCGAACCACCCGCGCCTTCATGGACACCCCGGTGACGGTTGCGATCGCCGGCGACCAGGAGGCGGCCTGCGCCACGGCCGCGGAGCAGGCGTTTGGCTGGTTCGCGGAGGTCGAGGCCAGGTGCAGCCGGTTTGACCCCAACAGCGAGTTGCGGGCCCTGGCCCTGCAGCCGGGGCAGGCCGTCCCGGTCAGTCCGGTGCTGATGCAAGCCCTGCGCTTTGCCTGCGCGGTCGCCGAAGTGAGCGGCGGCGCTTTCGACCCCACCATCGGCGGCCGCCAGCAGGCCCGCGGGCTCGTGCGCAACTACCGGACGGGACGGCAAGAGCCATGGCTGGCCAGCGGGGATGCGGGCGCAGGCGAGCCCACCTGGCGCGATATCCGCCTTGACGAGGATGCACAGACCGTCACGCTGCTGCGGCCGCTGCTGCCCGACCTCGGCGCCGTGGCCAAGGGGTTGGCCGTCGACCTGGCAGCGCGGGCCATCCGGCAGGCTGGCTTTCACCAATTCACGGTGGAAGCTGGGGGCGACCTGTTTGCCGCCGGCCGCGCCTGGCGCGTCGGAATCCAGCACCCGCGTAACCCCGGTGCCCTGCTCGGCGCCATCGAGGTCCGCGACGCGGCCGTCTGCACCTCGGGGGATTACGCCCGCAGGGCCCCCGGCGGCGGCCATCACATTCTCGACCCGCGGGCCGGCGGCTCACCGGATGCGGCCGTCAGCTGCACCGTGATCGCACCTTCGGCCATGATGGCGGATGCGCTCGCCACAGCCGCCTTTGTGCTCGGGCCGCGCGTGGGCCTGCCGTGGCTTCTCGGCCAAGGCGCCGAGGGCATGCTCCTCGGACCGGACCTGACGCCGTACACCACTCCGGGCTTCGGGAGGCTGATCTCATGACCGCTGCCACCACGACGCGGGTGCAGCGCCGGCGCAGATCGCCGGCGAAGAGCTTCGCGACATTCTTCCGGACGCCAAAGGGCCTCGCCATGATGGGGCTGCTGCTCCTGGTGGCGATCGCCGAACCGCGCGAGGGAGCCGGCGCCATGGGCGTCTTCGTCGCCTCCACGGTCACCGCGGTCGGGGTGGACCTGGTGATGGGCTGGGTCGCCCACGAGAAGTGGACCTTCCCCGATGGGGGCCTGCTGACCGGCATGATCGTCGGCATGATCATGTCCCCCAACCAGGCCTGGCTCCTGGGCCCCCTGACGGCGTTCGTCGCCATCCTCTCGAAATACGCGCTGCGCACGCGCTGGAGCAACGTGTTCAACCCGGCCGCCTTCGCCCTCGTCGTCTCGGCCGTGCTGTTCCACAGCGAGCAGAGCTGGTGGGGCTCGCTGCCGGACCTCTCACCCCTCTGGTTTGTGGCGCTGGCGGCCATCGGCCTTTACATCGCCTCGAAGGTGAACAAGCTGCCCATGGTCCTGACCTTTCTCGGCACCACGCTCCTGGTCTTCACGGTCGCCGCCTACCGGGGAGACGCCACCCAGGTGGCCGAGATCTTCCGCGCCCCAGACATCCAGATGATCCTGTTCTTTGCGGCCATCATGCTGACCGACCCGCCGACCTCGCCAGCCCACCCGCGGCACCAGTACGCGTACGCCGTGGTGGTGGCCGCAGCCAGCTGCGCCGCCTTCCTCGGGCTATACGCCCTCTGGTTCCTGCCCGGGGGGTTGCTGGTCGGAAACCTCTGGGAGTCGTGCCGGCGCCTGGCGGCCCGCCGGTGGCCCCGCAGCGCCTGAGTCCGCCGACAGCGTCCGACAGCCGCTGGGCATTCCAGGATTCGCCAAGCCACGGAGACACCGCTGCTCCGCGGCTTGTGCATCGCGCGTTCCACCCGCCTGCAGCCCGCAGCCGCTCAAGCGTTGCAGCACATGAAACGGCGATGGCCGAGGACCGCAGTCGATTCCAGTCGACAAGTTCTGAGCTATTTCGCGTCGATCCGCTTGTCGGACCGGTTGGCCGCGTGGTACGCTGCGCGCGGGTTGCGGGGGCGCGCCTACGGCCGCCGCGCCGAGACGGACCCGAGCGGAGGAGACCCGACCGGTGACCAAGACCCTCTTTGTGGGCAACCTGCCGTGGAGCGTAACGCCGGATGAGTTGACCCAGATCTTCTCGCAGCACGCGGAGGTTATCGCGGCCCGCGTGGCCTCGGACCGGGAAACCGGCCGCTCGCGTGGCTTCGGGTTCGTGGAGGTCCCGGAGGAGGCGGCCCAGGCCGTCATCGACGCCCTGAACGGCTCGCAGATCGATGGCCGCGACATCACGGTGGGCGAGGCGCGCCCGCGCGAGGAGCGGGGCGGGGGCGGGTTCCGCCGCTAGATCAGATCAAGCGCTGCAGGAGGCCACGCCGCATCTGCGGCGTGGCCTTTTTTCATGCCCGGCGGCCTTTGAGCCAGGCGAGCAGTTGCTCGGGCTCCTTCGTGTTCAGCGCCTGCTCGGGCTGCAGCCACCCCCGCCGCGCCGTCATCACCCCGAAGCGCCTGCCGGCAAGGCCCCCGAGGCTGTGGGCGTCGCTGTCCACGGAAAGGGGCACGCCGCGGTCCTTGGCCCTGCGGGCCCAGGCGCCGTCCAGGTCGCAGCGCTCCGGGGAACCGTTGATCTCCAGGGCCTTGCCGGCGCTCGCTGCCTCGTCGATCACGCGCTCCAGGTCGATTGGATACTCCGGGCGCTCGGGCAGCCGGCGGCCGCTCGGGTGGCCGATCATGTCCACCAGGGGGTGGCGGACGGCCCGCAGCGCCCGCTCCGTCAGGGTCGGCCCGTCCTGGCCGAAGCGGCTGTGGAGCGAGGCGATGACGAAGTCCAGGCCCGCAAGGCTGTCATCGTCCAGGTCCAGGCGCCCATCGGCCAACACCTCCACCTCACACCCCTGCAGCAGCACGAGACCGCCGAGGGCGCCCGAGGCCTTGAGGTCCTCGATCTCGCGCCGCTGGCGGCGGATCTCCTCGGGCCCGAGGCCGTGGGCGATGACCAGCGCCCGCGAGTGGTCGGTGATGGCCAGATAACGGTCCCCCCGCTGGATGGCCGCGGCCGCCATCTCGGCGACCGCGGCGGAGCCGTCCGACCACCGGCTGTGCACGTGCAGATCGCCCCGGATGTCGGCTTCCGTGATGAGGTGCGGCAGGCGGCCAGCGCGCGCGGCCTCCACCTCCCCCGCTCCCTCGCGCAACTCCGGCGCGATGAACGGCAGGTCCAGGCCGCTATAGACGCCCTCCTCCTCGGCCGCGGCGGGCAGGGCGCCGAGCGCGGCCGCGTGGGCGGCGCTGCCCGTGGCCAGGACCATGGCCGTGCCGAAAGCGGCCGCGGGCGCCAGGACAATGCGCAGCGGCACGCCGCTTTCGAGCGTGGCGGTGACCGCGGATGCCACGGGTTTGGGCGCGCCATCGCGCGCCCATATGGCCAAGGCAGCGAGCATCGAGGCGATTGGACCGCTTTCGCCCGATGCCACCAGCACCACGGCGTCCGAGAGCGGGCAGCCGCGCCGCGCCTCCCCCGCCACCTCCGCCCGGCTGACGCCGGGGACGGCCAGCATGCGCTCCCGCAGCGCCTCCGCCAGCCCCCACGCCTCGGAGAGGATCAGCCGCGGGCTGCCGCGGCCGGTCAGGGCCGCCAGCAGCGTCTGCTCGCGCTTGGGACCGAAGCCGCCAAGCTCCTTGAGGCGGCCGGCGCGGATGGCGGCCTCCAGCTCGGCCGGCGAGGCCACCTTCAGGCCGCGCCACAACGAGCCGGCCGTGCGGGCACCCACGCCCGGCAGCTCCAGCAGCTCGAGCACACCCGGCGGCACGGCGGCCTCCAGCCGATCCAGGGCCGCGATGCGGCCGGTCTGGAGGTATTCCTGGATCTTGGCCTCGAGGACGGGCCCGATGCCGGGGATCTCGCGCAGGCGGCCGTCCGCGGCGATGGCGTCCACGGGGCGGTCGAGGCCGCGCAGGGCGATGGCCGCCCGGCGGTAGGTGGCCGCCTTGCGCACGTCCTCGCCGCCCTCGATCTCGATGAGGTCGGCGTAGCGCTCAAACACCTGGTAGAGTGCCCGGTTGGCCTGCCACCCGGTCTGGACGCTCACGGGCGCGCGCACCCCAGGCGGCGGGTGGCGGGCGAAGCCTCAGCCGGGGCGCCGCCCAGGGCGGCCGGAGGCTCCTCCATGGTGGCGCTGGGCCGGCGGCCGGCCAGCGCGCTCACGGCCGCGGCCGGTGGGTCCTCCGCGGTATCGCTGGGCCCGCGACCGGCCAGCGCGCTCACGGTCGCGGCCGGCGGGTCCTCCGCGGTGGCACTGGCCCTGCGGCCGGCGACGGGATGACCCGGGGACCGGGCTCGGCGGCCGGGTCGGGGGCGGCGGCGGGCGCCGCGGAACCAGCCTGAACCCGGGCCAGCTCATCGGCCAGCTGCAGAGCCGTCAGCATGGCCACCCGCGTCTTGCTGAGCCGGGGGGTCGCCATCGCCACGGCCCGCATGCGCGCATCCACCTGGGCCGCCAAGCCGCGCAGGTGGTCCGGCGTCCCCTCGCCGCGCAGGGCGCACTCCTCCCCGAAGATCGAAACCACCACGCGCGCGCTCCTGGGCTGCTCAACCATGGCGCTCCCCCCTCCCGCCCCGCTCCTTCGCCCCTTCGGAGGCGACTCCTTCCTCCCACGCGGCGTAGAGCCGCTCCAATTCAGCCTTGGCCGCGTGGTAGGCAGCGACCGCGGCGGAAGCGTCACCACTTCGGTAGAGGTCTGGGTCGGCCAGCTGCTCCTCCAGGGTGGCCACGCTCCGCTCCTGTGCGGAGATGGCCGTCTCAAGGGTGGCGACGTCCACGGCGGGGCGGGCCGCGCGCACCGGAACCGCCGTCGGAACAGGCGCCGCGCGCGGGGCCGGTCGAGGGGGAGGCGGCGCGGCAGCGGCCACGTATTCAGAGTAACTACCCTGGAAGTCACCGACGTGCTGCTCGCCAACGGCCCAGATGCGGGTCACGATCCGGTCGAGCAGGTAGCGGTCGTGGCTGACGACAACCAGCGTACCGGGGAAGGCGAGGAGGGCAGCCTCCAGGGCCTCGCGGCCCGGGATGTCGAGGTGGTTGGTCGGCTCGTCGAGCAGCAGCACATTGTCCCCGGCCAGCACCAGCCGGCACAGGGACAGCCGGTTGCGCTCCCCGCCCGAGAGCTCGCCCACGCGCGTGAAGACGGCATCGCCCCGGAAGAGAAAGCGGGCGAGCAGGTCACGCGCCGGCCCCGGGGTCAGGGCGGGGTCGGCGTCGAGCACCGCCTCGAGCACCGTCTGCTCGTCGTCCAGCCCACCGAGATCCTGGCGGAAGAGTCCGACCATGGTCCCGGCGCCCCACCAGACCTCGCCCGCGCTCGGGTCCTCCTCGCCGTCGAGGATGCGCAGCAGCGTGGTCTTGCCGGCCCCATTCGGGCCGATGACCCCAATGCGCTCGCCGCGAAAGACCTCGGCGGTGAAGGGGGTGAACAGCGTGCGCGGGCCGTAGGCCTTGGTCACGCCCTCCAGGGCCAAAACCTCGCGGCCGCTGGTGCCACGCGGCCGGAAGTGAAGTCGCATGGGTCCGGTTTGCACGAAGCTTGGGCGCTCCCCAGATTCCTCATCCAGCCGCTGCAGCCGCTTCTCCCGGCTCTTGGCCTGCTTGGCCCGGTTGCCGGCGCGGTAGCGGTCGATGTAGGCCTGGAGCTTTGCCCGCTCGGCATCCAGGCGCTCCCCCACCTCCTCCGCGGTCGCGACCCGCTCCTCCCGCTGGCGGACGTAGGCCGTGTAGTTGCCGCGGAACGCCCGCAGCGCCCCGCCGGCCAACTCGAAGATGAGGCTGCAGACGCGGTCCAGGAAGTACCGGTCGTGCGAGACAATCAGGGCCGTCCCCGGGAAGCGGGGCAGCCATCCCTCCAGCCAGGCCACCGCGGCGGCGTCCAGGTGGTTGGTGGGCTCGTCCAGCAGCAGCAGGTCAGGCTCGCGCAGCAGAAGGCACGCCAGGGCCGCCCGCAGGCGCTGGCCGCCCGATAGGCTCGCAAGGTCGGCCGCGTGGTCGGCCGGGCCAAAGCCGAGCCCGCCCAGGACCTCGTCGACCCGATGCTCCCATTCGTAGCCGCCGGCGTGCTCGAAGGCGTGCTGCGCCTCCGCATACTCGGCCAGCACATCCTGCCCGGCGGCCATCGCCTCTTCCAGGGCGGCCATCCGCGCCGCAGCGGCCGAGATGTCGGGCCGGGCGCGCAGGGCCGCCTCCCGCAGGGCGCCTGCCGGCAGTTCCGGATCCTGCGTGAGGTAGCCGACCTCGGTGCCGCGGGCCAGCGAGACCGTGCCCCCATCGGGCTCCGAGCGACCGGCCAGAATCTCGAGCAGGGTCGTCTTGCCGGCCCCGTTGGGACCGACCAGCCCTGCCCGCTCCCCGCGGGCCAGGGTGAAGCCGACCGCCTGGAAGACGGCCCGCGCCCCAAAGAACTTCGCCAACCCCTGCACCTGTAGCACCGACATTGCCCAACCAGTGTAATGCGCGGTGCCGGCCCGGCGCCATCGCCAAGGAGTGGTGAAAGCATTGGGTAAACAATATTGACATATTCATTAACGATCTTTAGCCTGGGGTCGAGGTGAGGGCACCCGTGCACCCCGTCGAGGTTTCCGAACTGACCAAGCGCTTCGGCGAGCGGCTGGCCGTGGACCGCGTGAGCTTTCACGCGGCGCAGGGCGAGGTCTTCGGCCTGCTCGGCCCCAACGGCGCCGGCAAGAGCACCACGGTCCGCATGCTCTGCGGGCTGCTCCTGCCCACCACCGGTGTGGCCTCGATCAGCGGCCATGACGTCGCACGCCACGCCGTGGCCGCCCGCCACTGCCTGGGTGCGGTGCTGGGCGGCGAGCGCAGCCTCTACTGGAAGCTGACGGGGCGGGAGAACCTCCTGTACTTCGCGGCTCTCTACGGGGTGGCCGCGCCCCGGCGGCGGGCGGCGGACGTCCTGGAGCGCATGGGCCTCGGTGACCGGGCCGACGAGCTGGTCGAGCGCTACTCGACGGGCATGAAGCAGCGGCTGGCCCTGGCCCGCTGCCTCCTGGCGGAGCCGGCGGTCCTGCTCCTGGACGAGCCGACGGCCGGCCTGGACCCGGTCTCGGCGCGATTGCTGCGCCAGGAGGTCCGCAGCCTGGCCGCCGAGGGGCGCACGGTCCTCCTCACCACCCACTACATGGAGGAGGCGGACGAGCTCTGCGACCGCGTGGCCTTCATCGCCGGCGGCCGCATCGTGGCCCTGGACAGCCCGGCCGTCCTGAAGCGGCGCCTCGGCGGGGAGAGCATCTGCCGCCTGGAGGTGGCCGGCTGGCGCCCGGACCTGCCGCTCCCCGGCGAGGCCGTCGCCATCGGGGACGGGCGCTGGGAGCTGCGCGTACCGGCCGCCGACCCCGCGGCCGAGCTGCCGCGGCTGGTGGACGCCGCCTCCCGCGCCGGGGCCACCGTGCTCCGCTGTGAGGCCGTCGAGCCCACTCTGGAGGACGTCTTCCTGGTCCTGGCCGGGCAGGGGCTACGGGGTTGAGCGCCCTGCTGGCTGGCGCGCGGCGGCTCATCCTCACCCGGTTCCGCTACTCGGACGCCTGGTTCTTCTACCTGCTTTGGCCCGTGATGTTCCCAGCCGCCTACCTGTTCACGGCCGGCGCCCTGGCCGGCGGCGGGCAGGGCTTCCCTGACTACCGGGCCTACATCGTCTCCGGGACGCTCCTATGGATGTGGGTGAACCTCACGTGCTGGTCCACGGGTGGGGCCCTCCGGCAGGAGCAGACGGGCGGCACGCTGGAGACTAACTGGGCCAGCCCGGCGCCGCGCTGGGCCCTGCTCTGCGGGCCCGCCGTGGCGGACATTGGGCTGGGCCTTGTGGCCATGGCGATCGGCGCGGCGGAGAGCACCCTACTCTTTCACGTTCGCTGGCCTGCGTCATGGGCGGTCACGGCCGCCGTGCTGGCGGCCTCCGTGCCGTGGGTGCTCGGCGTCGGTCTGTGCTTGGCGGCCCTGGTCTTTTGGGCCAAGGACGTGGCCTCGATGGTCAATCTGGTGCGCGGACTCTTCATGGTCGCCTGCGGCATCACCTGTCCCGTGGCCGTGCTCCCCGGGTGGCTGCAGGCCGTCGGGTCGGCCCTTCCCATGACCTACGCTCTGGATGCCATCCGCGGCGGGCCGTGGGGGGCCGACCTCGCGCGGCTGTTGGCCTTCGACCTCGGCCTGCTGGCCCTGGGAGCCATCCTGTTCGCCGCCGTCGAGCGGTCGGTGCGGCGCCGCGGCGCCGTGGGGGTGTATTGAGGTGCGGGTGATCGCCGCGTCGTTCGTGCGGGACTACCTCATCTTCCGCCGCTATCCGGCCCAGATGCTCCGCATCGTCGTCGACCCCCTGGTGTGGTTTGCGCCCATCTACTTCCTCGGACGGGCCTTCCACGGTGGCCCCTTCCGCGACTACACCAGCTTCGCCCTGCTCGGCGTGGCCGTCACATCGTACATCGGCACCGTCCTCTGGGGCATCGGGTTCTCGCTGAAGCAGGACATGGACACCGGGGTGCTGGAGGCGAACTGGCTG
>DATLTP010000256.1:0-3660 GCA_035533535.1 Bacillota bacterium
CTCGTCGGCGACGGGGCCTACGCCTCGCTCGCCAAACTCGGCCTCCCCCGCACCGCCGTCATCTCCCGCCTCCGCCGCGACGCCGCCCTCTACGACCGCCCCGCGCCCCGCCAGCCGGGTCAGCGCGGCCGCCCGCGCAAGAAGGGCGATCGTCTACCCGCTCCCCCCGACCTCGCCGCCCAGGCCGCACCCGAACAATGGCAGACGGTCGACGTCCGTATCCGCGCCCGCACCGCCCAGCGCCTGCTGCTGACCCGCGTCGTCCTGTGGTAGCAGGTCTCCGCCGATCTCCCGTTACTCCTGGTCATCGTCCGCGATCCCGCTCGCCACGAGCACGACGACTTCTTCTGCACCACCGACACCGCACCCAGCAACTGCGGTTGATCGGTCGCGCTGGTCCGAGCCTCCGGAACGATCTGGTTTCGACACACGGAACGCACCCCCCGCGTTCCATCGCCTGGCCGTTCCCAGCGGAAGGGGTCGCCAGCTGGTCGCCATCGGTATCATGGCGCGCCGTGCAGTGTCATCCTGGGCTGCGGACACGGCTCGGGAGCATAACCAACCAAAGCGGCTGCGCATCGATCGGCTTCGGACGGCGAAGCGGCGCCGTCCCCCCGGGTGAGCGCAACTCAGTGGCCCTGCGGGTCCGGGGAGACACCGTGCGTGGCGCGCAGGACGCGCCGGTTCCGGCAGCCTGTCTTGCGCAACACGTTGCGCACATGGTATTTCACCGTGTTGCGGCTGACCACCAGCTCTTCCGCCACCTCAGCGTCGTTCTTGCCTTCCAGGAGCAGGTGGAGCACGCGTTGCTCGGCGCGGGTCAGTGACGGCGCGGGCCTGCCGGCCCGGCCATCCGAAGGCGTCTCCTGGGTGAGGATCGGAGCCACGACGAAGAGGAGCACGGCGACCGCGGCGCCTACCAAGGGGAGCCGCGCCAGGCCTGCGATCTGCGTGGAGTCCGTGGCAAGCGATGTGCCGGCCACCACCAGCACGTTCCAGGCCAGCGCCAGTGCCGCTGTGCCCGTGCCCCGGCGGGTGACGAGGTCGATCACCCGGCGCCAGTAGTAGGCGTCAGCCAGGCCCAGCCCTGCCATGACCAGTACCCACGCCATGGGCAACACCCAGGGCAGCAAGCGCCCAGCGGTCAACAGCACGAAGCCGAGACCGAGGGTCGAGAGCGTCCATGGCAGCAGGCGGCCGACCACTGCGGTGCGGGTGCCTGCTGCCGCTGGGGCGAAGGTCAGGATGTACGGCCAGACACCCAGCCACTGCGCCAGCGGCTGGGTGTCGATGGCCGGCTGCAGCGCACCGTACATCACCCCGCCAGCGGTGTAGGCGGCCAGTGCGAAGCACAGCAGCGGCAGGGGCGGCACCCGCGAGGCGAACCCCCGGGCAGGCGTTGACGCGGCTGCGGGGGCGGCAGGGGGGGCTGATTGTGCATACCAGAGGATGAGGACGGCCACCAGCACCAGGGCGTCGCCCGGGAGGCGGATGGCGGCCGGGGTTTCGCCGGGCAGGCTGAGGAGCCAGAGGAAGACGTTCGCGCCCCCGACGGCGACGGCGAGGACCAGGCCGGGGCGGGCGGAACGCTGTGTCGCCTCCAGCCACCGCAGCACGGCGCCGGCCGAGGCCAAGCCCATGAGTGCTACAAGCCCGACGGCCAGAGGGAGAGGTGGATGGAGGAAGGCCAGCAGGGTCAGCACTGGCAGCGCGGCGTAGCAGGAAGGGGCAAGGCGATTGCGGCGCCGGGGGTCAGCCAGCAGGAGCAGCCCGAGGGCGTGGCAGGCCGCGAAGGTGTAGCCGGCGACCTGCGCGGAGCCACCGAAGGCGGCCCCGAGGAGAGGACCGAAGAACGGGAAGACCAACAGCCAGGTCCAGAGGCCGGCGCCAGCCGCTACCGGGCCCCAGAACCGTGGGCCCAAGCCTGCCCGGAGGACGGAACCGTTTATCGCCGGGCCGGGGTCGGTCGTTGGCGTGTTCATCGTCGTCGGCTTTCGCCTCGTCGACGGCGATTCCTATGGGGCACCAGGCATCATCCGATCCTCCCTACCCCTGGTCCCACCCCAAAGACCACCCGGAAAACCACCCCCCCCGTGCCGCGCAGCGGTAGGCCCGCGGGGACGGGGGGTGAATTCCGACTGGCGCAGGCAGGTGTTGGCCGGTGGATTCACCCTGACCGCGGGACCAAGCGAGCGCCGCGCCAGCGCTGGTGTTCAGCGGCACGAAGGCCATGCGTGGACCGCGTCAGCGATAGCCGTGCCCTGCGGACGCCGGTCGGATCGCCCGTCGTCAAATTGTGGCGGCGCCCCGAGGGGTGCGAAGTCTGGCCGCGTCGGAGGGGACCCTGTTGAAACGTTTGGGCCGTCGGATGGACGATGTGGCTTGTGAGACTCGCGCCGCTGGGCACGTGGGCCGGGCGCGGTTCCGGGGGCGGCTTTCAGGCAGGTCCCTCGCGCGCAGGTTGCGAGCGACCGCGCGCACGCTTGTCTACACGGTCGGCCTGCTGGTGCTCCCGTTGCTGGGCGGGACCGCCTTCGCCCAGACGCCGGCCCTCTCGATGACGCCGAGCACAGCCGGCAGCGGGACAACCTTGGCCGTCACCGGCACCGGCTTCGACCCCAACTCCCAGGTCGACGTGCAGTGGGCCGCGAGCGACGCCAACGGCTCCCAGACCGCCTCCCCGACGGCCTCCCTGGGCATCGTCCAGGCGGACGGCACGGGCAGCGTCAACGCCACAGTCCCGGCCCTGGTGGCCAACGACGCCCTGACCGACCTGTCGGCGGCCCAGCCGCCCGCCCTGCCCGGCCTGACCTGCCCCACGTCCATCACCTCGGAGACGGTGCAGGGCTTCGTGCAGGGCACGAGATCCAACCTGCAGGTGCCCACCTGCGTGGCCCAGAGCGTCTACTTCTCACCGTGGCTGGCCTTCCTCTCCGGGGCGGGCGGCTACTCCCTCGGCGGCACCTCGGCCACGCAGTACTACCCGGTGGCGGCGGGCGCCACGGTCAAGCTGGGCGGCTGCCTGTTCACCCCCGGCCAAATCTTCACGCTCACCTGGCCCGGGGTCAGCAACATGACCGGAACGGTCGGCGGCGACGGCAGCCTGCGGGCCACGGTCAACGTGCCGGCGAACGCTACGCGCTCGACGGGCACCGTCACGGTGACCGACGGCACCAGGAGCGCCTCCCTGCCCCTGCTGATCTTCCAACCGACCATCGGTCTCAGCGCCTCGACGGTGGCGTCCGGCGGCAGCTTCACCGTCAGCGGCGGCGGGCTGACGCCCGGCGCCACGCTGGCGGTGGCCGGCTTCGGGGTCTCCCCGACGGTGGGCACCCTCGGCCACGCGCCGACCGCCACGGTGGCCGGGGATGGCACGTACGGCGTCACCTGGACCCTGCCCTCCGCCCAGGCGACCGGCAGTTACTACGTCGAGGTCATCGCCTCCGACGGCGAGCAGGTGCAGACCCCCGCCGCCGGCCCGTACCTGATCGTCGGGACGGGCTCCGGCGGCGGGACAGACACCCCCTCCTTCAGCCAGGCGCCGAGCACCGTCACGGCGGGCGCCAGCTTCAGCGTCAAGGTGTCGCTGCTGGGCCACTCGAGCCAGGTGGACACCTCCAACGCCGACACCATCCGCCTCTCCCTGGTGCCGCCCAACGG
>DATLTP010000257.1:0-2272 GCA_035533535.1 Bacillota bacterium
GCCGCGGGCGATCGAAAGGATCCGGTAGCCGAAGACCCGCTCGGTGTCGGCCAGGTGGCCGACGACCTCCTTCACCGTCCACTTGCCGGGGTTGTAGGCGAACGTCCCGGCCCAGCCGTCCTTGGCCCCTGCCAGCAGATCTGGCAGGTGTGAGGCGGCCAGGGCACCGATCACATCATCCCCTGGCACCCGGTCCACATAGATGTGCGCGTACGCGGCGTATTCGGACGCGTCCGGACGGCTCACCGCACTCGCCCCCTCAATTCCGCGGCCACTTCGTCCGCTTCGATGCCCACCGACTCCATCAGGACCAGCGTGTGAAAGAGGAGGTCCGCCACCTCCGAGACCTGGCGGTCATGGGGCTCGGCCAGGGAGGACAGGGCGACCTCCACCCCCTCCTCCCCCACCTTCTGGGCGACCCGGGCCGCGCCGAGGCGCAAAAGGCCGGCCACGTAGCTGTTCTCGGGATTCCGCAGGTGCCGGTCGCGGATGGTGGCCGCCAGGGCTGTCAGCACACCGCCCAGCACGTCCGCTGCCGGCGGCTCGACCACGGACCCATCCTCGGCAAAGTGAAAGCACGAGCGCTTGCCCGTGTGGCATGCGGGACCGTGGGCCCGCACCCGGTACAGGACGGCGTCCCTGTCGCAGTCCGCCCGGACGTCGAGCACCTCCAGGGTGTTGCCCGACGTTTCGCCCTTGCGCCAGAAGGCCTGGCGCGACCGGCTCCAGAACCAGGCCCGCCGCTCCGCGAGGGTGCGTGCAATGGCTTCGGCATTGGCGTAGCCCAACATCAGCACGGCGCCGTCGCCGGCGTCCTGGACCACCACCGGCACCAGGCCGTCGGGGCCAAACTCGACTTCCACGCTCACACCACCCGCATGCGGACGCCGCGTCCGCTGAGATACGCCTTCACGTCCGCAACCGTGACCTCGCCCGAGTGGAAGATGGAGGCCGCCAGGGCCGCGTCGGCCCGGCCCTCGGTCAGGACGGCATACATGTCCTCAGGACCGCCAGCGCCGCCGGAAGCGACCACGGGGATGCCCACCGCGTCGGAGACGGCCCGCATCAGGGCCACGTCGTAGCCGCGGCGGACCCCGTCGGAGTCAATGCTGTTCACCACGACCTCGCCCGCCCCCCGGCGCTCGCCCTCGCTGGCCCAGGCGATCGCATCCTTGCCGGTTGGCCGGCGCCCGCCATGGGTCACGACCTCCCACATGCCCGCGGCCACCTGCCGCACATCCATGGAAAGGACGATGCACTGGCTGCCGAAGTGGAGCGCTGCGCGCTCCACCAGGTCCGGGTCCGCCACGGCGGCTGTGTTGATGGAGACCTTATCCGCTCCTGCGCGGAGCAGCGTGCGAACCCAGTCCGTGTCGGACACGCCGCCGCCCACCGTCAGGGGGATGAACGCCCGCTCCGCCGTCGCGGTGACGACATCCAGCATGGTGCGCCGTCCCTGCGCGGAAGCCGAGATGTCGTAGAAGACGACCTCATCGGCGCCCCCTTGGTCATAGCGCTGCACCAACTCAACGGGATCGCCCGCATCGCGCAGGTCCGCAAAGCGGACCCCTTTGACGACGCGGCCATCCTGGATGTCCAGGCAGGGGATGATGCGCTTAGCCAGCAAAGCGAGCCACTTCCTCAAGGCGCAGCCGGCCGTCGTACAGGGCGCGCCCAACGACCACGCCAGCGGCACCGGCTGCGGCCAGGGCTTCAACGTCAGCCGCGGACGAAACCCCACCCGAGGCGAGCACCGCCAGACCCGCCGCCCGCAGGGCGGCCAGGCCAACCAGGTCGGGTCCGGCCAGCATCCCATCTCGTCCGACGTCTGTATAGAGGACGCTGGCACAGCCGGCGTCCTGGACCATGCGTGCGGCTTCAAGCAGCGGCAGACCAGATGACTGCTGCCAGCCGACCACCGCCACGATGCCGTCCCGGCAGTCCAGAGCCGGCAGCAGGCGCTCGCCGAAGCGGGCAACGGCCTCGCGCAGAAAGTCCGCCGAGAGCGCCTTGGTGCCGACCACCACCCGAGCGACCCCGGCAACGAGCAGCGTCTCGATGTCAGCCAGCGTCCGGATGCCACCACCAGCCTGAACGGGGACGGACACAGCGCGGCAGATGGCACTGATTGCGTCCGTCTGGGCCGGTGCTCCGGCGAAGGACCCGTCCAGGTCCACCACATGGAGGGCAGCCGCGCCTTCAGCCACCCAGCGTTGGGCCATGGCGGCGGGATCGTCGCCGTAGACGGTGGCTCGCGCCGGATCCCCCTGCC
>DATLTP010000258.1:0-5108 GCA_035533535.1 Bacillota bacterium
GGGCCAGGCGCTCCATCCGCTGGCGGGTCTCCTCGACCTCGCGGGGGTGTGCCTCGTCGACGCGGTACTCGCTCCTGCGGTGCAGGTACTCCCAGATCCGGTGCTGGGCTTCGTGCGAATGGTGCTCGAGCTCGCGGAACAGGTGATAGACATTCTGGTGCGCGGACTCGAGCGAGGCTTCGCAGTATAGCTTGGCCGTGGTCTTGCTGCCGAACAGCATGTCGTAGGCGATGTCACGCTCGGTGATGCTGGGCATTCGGGAGCCTCCTCCAGATCGGGATCGTGGGGACTAGCGCGTCTCGCGCAGGAGCATGTCGACGTTGCGGTGGCAGCTCTCAATGCAGTCCTCCACGAGGCGCTCCAGCTCGGGCTCGCGCACGTCGCGACGGAAGACCTCCAGCTTCTTGGCGCACAAGGTCTCAACCTTGATGGCATCCTCGATGAACCCGAGCTCCTTGGTCGTGAGTGACATCAGCAGTCACCTCCTTCTCGGCATCCGCCCGCCGGCCGGTGGCTCGGGCGAGCTTGGTTGCCGCGGCTAGGCTTGCCGGTGATGGGTGGCCGTATGCAGCCCCGGCGGCCGGGTGAACCCTAGTCCGCGGAAGGCGGTCTGGGATGTTGCCTCGATCGCGAAAGGTGCTCGGCTGTGCTGCGATCCTGGCCCTTGCGGCGGTGGTGGCGGCCGGTCCGCGGGCGGGCGCGGGCGGGCCCGCGACCGTCGCGAATGGTGTGGTTCCCACGGCCGCCGCAGCGGCCGCCAATCCGGGGACCACCACGACCCCCGACCTCAGTGGGCAGCCGCCGAGCGGGGGCCCCTTGCCTGCCAGCAGCGCAGGACCTGCGACCGGCACAGCGACCGCGACGCCCGCGGCGGACGGGTCAATGGGGCAAACGCCAGTCGGTGGGACGGGAGCTGCGGCCACCGGTGGGACGCCGGAGACGCCTTCAGCGGCAACCCCCAGCGCGACGAGTGCCCCGGCTGCGACGCGAGGGGCGACCGCCACGTCGACGGCGACCGGAGCGGAGACCGGCACCGCCACTGGTACCGGCGGCGCAACCGGGACGGCGACGGCCGCTGGGACCGCAACCGGAGCCTCGACCGGAGCCGCAACCGGGACCGCGACGGCCCCCGGGACCGCAACGGCCCCCGGGACCGCAACCGGCACGGCAACTGCGACTGCCACCGAATTTGGAGCCGCCACGTCCACGGCGCCCGACCACGCCGTGGGCACAGCGGCGGCGACCCCCGTACCAAGCGCACAATTGCCGCCCGGCTTCGGCCTTGAGCGGGTCCTCGCGGGCCAGGACGGGCCCATCGCCGTTACCTTTGACGCGGCGGGCAACGCCATCCTGGCTGAGGAGGGAGGGGGCGGCCGCATCCTGCGCCTGACCCCCGCGGGCGCCGTCGATCAGGTCGCGGCGGGCGGCTTTCCCCTGCCACTTGGTGGGCTGTCGGTCCACGATGGCCTCATCGACATCGCCGCGGGCGGGTCGGTCCTGGAGCTTCCCGAGCAAGGCGGCACCCGCAAGCCCCTGGCCGTCGGCCTCAGGGGGCCCCTGACCGGCCTGGTCCTGGCACGGGACGGCCAATTGCTTCTGGGCGTGGCCGGCACCGGTCATGTCGCGGCCATGCCATCGGCTGGCGGGCCGGCCCTGGTGGCCTGGGGTGGCCTGCACGTGCCCACGGGTCTGGCCCTCGGCCCGGACGGGAGCCTCTACGTGGCGGACGATTCCTCGGGGGGCGATCGCATTCTCCGCCTGGGTCCGGCCCCTGGCGCCGCTCCTGTTCCCGTGGCCACCCTCGACTCGGGGGCCGCCGCCGTCGGAATTGCGCTGCCGCCACCGGGGCCCTTCGCGTCGGCTGGCGCCGACCTGTACGTGGCCGTCGCGGGAGGCGTCGATACGGTCAACCTGGCCACTGGCGCCGTCCGGCCGTTTCTGACCACCCCGGGCCCCGGAGGCCTGCGGCGCCCGGCCGGCATCGCCTTCAGCCCCGACGGCCGCACGCTCTACATCGCCGACGTTGGCGACACGATTGCCAACGTGCCGCTGCCGCTCACGGGCGCCCTCTGGCGGGTCGTGGCGATGGACGGGCCCCTTGTGGCAAGCCCGGCTCAGGATACCGCGTCGCCAGCCATGCAGGTCACGCCCGAACCCGGCCCCCAAAACAAGGTGCGGGCGGGTACGCCGCAGGCCATCCCCTGGTACCGGCAGCCGCATGTGCTCATGTACGCGGCCGGCGCCTTGATCCTGCTGGCCCTGGTCGTCATCGCCCAGTTCCGGCGCACCAGGCTCTAGCCGGGTACCATGGGGGCCGGGAGGGCTTGCCATGCCCGAGTGGCCCGACCTGGCGGTGGTGCGGCGCCGGCTGCAGGCGGCCCTTGTCGGCAGGCGTATAGCCCACGCCAGTGAGTTGCAGCCCCTGGTCCTACGGCTGCCGGTGACGGGGCCACTCGAGCGGGTCGCCGCTGGGCGGACGCTGTCGGCCGTCGAGCACCGCGGGAAGTTCCTCACTCTCGCCCTCGACGACGGGGGCCAGTTCGTGATCAACCCCATGCTCACCGGTGTGCTGGCCCTGACTCGGCGGCGGGATGCCTGCATCCGCATCGAGTTCGACGGCAGCGCCAATCTGGACTACGTCGACCCGAAGCGGATGGGCAAGGTCTACTATGTGCCGCCCGGCGTGGCGCGGGAGACGTCCGTCCCGGGTTACGCCAACCTCGGGCCCGATGCCTCGCTGGAGGGCGTGACCGCCCAAGACTTCGCCGCCAAGGGCCGCGCCCGGCGCTGCGAGGTCCGCAATCTCCTGCTTGACCCCACGTTTATCGCCGGCATCGGCAACGCCTACGCCGACGAGATCCTGTGGGCTGCGCGCCTGCACCCGAAGCGGCCGGCCAAGGGCCTGAGCGCGCAGGAATGGAACACCCTTTACGCCGCCGTGCGGGACGTTCTGGCTGAGGCCGAGTTGCACGTCGAGCGGGACCTGCCACCGGGTCTGGGCACCAAGATCCGTGACCACGTGCAGGTGCGCGGCCGGGCCGGCCAACCCTGCCCCCGCTGCGCCGCTCTCATCGTGCGCCGGCACCTGGGCTACATGGAGACGGACTTTTGCCCGCGCTGTCAGCCCGACCCCAGCGGGCTGTTCCCCGTGCCCGAACCCGGGCGCGGCTGGTGAGCCACCAAGGCTGCCACCTCGTCGACCCGGCCGGAGACTTCCACCGTGCGCCCGGCCAGCCCGAGGTGCTCTGGCGTCTTCAGGCCGCTGCCCGTCACCAGGGCCACGACGGTGTCGGATGGCCTGACCAGGCCTGCCGCCCTCGCCGCTGACAATCCCGCCGCCGCCGCGGCGCCCGAAGGCTCCGCCAGGAGCCCGCAAAGCCGGGCCAGGGTGGAGACGGCCGCAAGCATCTCAGCATCGGTGACGGCGACCATGCCCCCGCCGCTCCGGCGGACTTCGTGCAGGGCGGCGCCGCCGCTCACGGGCGCGCCGACGGCGATCCCATCCGCCAGCGTCCGGCTGGTGGCGGTCCCAACCGCGCCCCCAGTCTCCCACGCCAGCTTCACCGGTTGGCAGCCTTCGGCCTGGACGCCCACGACCCGCGGCAGGTCCCCGGCCACCCCACACGCCAGGAGTTCGCGAAACCCCTTCCCGATCGCATAAAGCGTGGGGCCGTCCCCGACAGGCGCCACCACGACGTCGGGCAGGCGCCGGCCCAATTGCTCCCAGATCTCGAAGGCGACTGTCTTCTTGGCTTCTACGGTGGCAGGGTTGACGCCGGTGTTCCGGTCCGCCCACCCGAAGGCCGCCGCCGACGCCCGGGACAGGCCAAAGGCCGCCTCGTACCCCTGGCGCACGCGAACCACCGTGGCCCCGGCGGCCAGCATGACGGCGACCTTGCCCGGGGCCACGTCCGCTGGCACGAAGACCACGGCCGCGAGTCCAGCCGCCGCGGTCCCGACGGCCAGTGAGGCGGCCACGTTGCCTGTCGAGGCGCAGGTCACGGTGCCGATGCCGGCGCGCAGCGCCTGCTCCACGACCAGGGCCGTGGCCCGGTCTTTGTTCGAGCCGGTCGGTCCCCTTGTCTCGTCCTTCAGCCAGAGCCCGGGCAGATCGAGCGCTTGCCTCAGTGCTGGCGGCGCCATCAGCGGTGTGCCGCCCACGGCCAACGGATAGGTGACCGTGGCGGACGCCGCCAGCGGGAGGAGCCCCGCGTACCGCCACAAGGTCAAAGCCCCACCGGGCGGCGGCAGCAGCGACGGCCCGTACGCGTAGCGCAGCTCCACCTGACCTGGGGCCGGCGCCTCCCGCATCGCCCCGTCGGCCGTGATCACGGCCTCGCCCACGACGTCGCCCAGGCGAACCACCCTCCTGCGTCGCAGCTGCTCCCCATCACTGTGGCCTCGCGCGAACACGGGCTGGCCCAGGACCGTGGCCAGGCGGGCCGCCGCTAAGGTCCCGGTCACGCCGGACGGCCCCTCGCCCAGGGCCGCAGCCTCGCTGGCCCCACGCGCCAACCCTGGCTTCCTTCGCCGCCCCGCCCCCGTCCCCTGGGCAGGACTGGTCGCCGCAGCGGGGAAAGACACTTCCCGGGGGGTTGCTGCCCATGCCAGACATCATTGCGCCGCCCGAGGCGCCCCGGCCCGCTCGCCCCAGCCAAACCCCGCTTGGCGCCCCGCCTGCAGTCCACGCCGTGATCGAGGAGCGGATGCCCACCTACGTGGAGTGGCTTCGCACCCTGGTCCGCCAGCCCAGCGTCTCCTCCCAGAACCGGGGCGTCCGCGAGTGCGCGCAGTTGCTGGTTCGCATGATGGCCGAGGCCGGGATCGAGGGCGAGGTGGCGGAGACCGACGGCCTCCCGGTGGTGCTCGGCCGCGCCCCCGGCGCCGCCCCGAACGCGCCCACCCTGCTGATTTATAACCACTATGACGTCCAGCCCGAGGATCCCATCGCCGAGTGGTCGCACCCCCCGTTCGCCGCCGAGATCGTCGACGGGCGCATCGTGGGCCGCGGCACGACCGACGCCAAGGGCAACCTCGTCTGCCACCTGGCGGCCGCGGACGCCTGGCGCCGGGGCGGCGGCGGCCTGCCCGTCCACCTCAAGCTGATC
>DATLTP010000259.1:0-23378 GCA_035533535.1 Bacillota bacterium
GCCCCGATCCCGCCCGCCAGGCCATGAGGGCCTGGCCGGACCCGGAACACAAGGAGGTGCCAGAAGGACCACCCGGCGGAGGTGTGGGGCTTGCCGAGCGCGGCGGAAGCATTGTCGAGCGTGACCCGGTTCTGGCAGGCGCTGAACCCGCGCCGCCGCCGCGGCGTCATCACCGCTGGGGTCGTCGCCCTGCTCGCCCTTGGGGTCTGGGGCATCCTCCAGGCCAAGGGTCCGGCCATGGCGCCCCTGTTCACCCAGCTGCAGCCGACCGATGCCGCCGCCATCGTCACCCAGCTGCAGTCCCAGCACGTCGCCTACCAGCTGACCGACAACGGCGCCACCGTCATGGTGCCGCAGGCCCAGGTCTACCAGCTGCGCCTGGACATGGCCGCCAAGGGCCTGCCGAACGAGGGCGTCGTCGGCTTCTCGCTCCTGAACAACCCGAGCATCACCCAGACCCAGTTCGATAAAAACGTCAACTTCATGCGCGCCCTGGAGGGCGAGCTGACCCGGACGATCCTGTACATCAACGGGGTGCAGGCGGCCCGTGTGGGGCTCACCCTCCCCGACCAGAACAGCGCGTTCCTCGGCGCCACCAGCACCCCGCCGACGGCCTCGGTGCTCGTGCAGATGGTGCCGGGCTCGCAGCTGACCCAGGACCAGGTCCAGGGCATCATGCACCTGGTCGCGGCCAGCGTGCAGGGCATGAAGCCCGCAGACGTCACGGTCCTCGACAGCAAGGGCGAACTGCTCTCGGCGAACCTGCAGACCGACGCCAGCCCGACCAGCGGCAGCCTGGCCCAGCAGCAGATCGACCTGACCAACCAGTTCGACCAGCAGCTGCAGAACAACCTGGAGGGCCTGCTCACCCAGGTGCTCGGCGCTGGCAACGTGGTCACGCGGGTCCAGGCCAACCTGAACTTCGACCAGCAGACGACGACGAGCCAGCTGTTCCAGCCCGTGCAGGGCACCCAGCAGGGTGTGCTGCAGAGCGTCAACGACCTCAAGCAGACCTTCACCGGTACCGGCAGCCCGCCCGCGGCTGCCGGTGCCTCGGCCAACACGCCCAGCTACCCATTCACGGCGAGCGGGAACGGCAACAACAACTACTCCCAGACCCAGAACCAGTCCCAGTACGCCGTGAGCCAGACGACGCAGCAGACGACGGTCGCCCCCGGCAAGGTCGCCCGCCTGTCCGTGGCCGTGGCCGTCAACCAGACCCTGACCCCGACCCAGCAGCAGGCCATCCAGCAGATGGTGACGGCGGCGATCGGCGCCGACCCGACCCGGCAGGACCAGATCACGGTGGTCGGCATGCTGTTTGCGGCCACCGCCACCGGGTTGGTCAGCGCCCCGACCACGACGGCGGCCAAGACCTCGCCCGTGCTGCCCATGGCCCTGGCGGGCGTGGCGGCCCTGGCCGTGATCACCGCCCTGGTCCTCACGGTGCTGGGCGGGGGCAGCAAGGAAGAGGTGGCGGCCATGGCCGAGCAGCGCCTGGCCGAGCAGCTCGTGGGGCGGACGGCCGTCCCCAACGGCAGCGATGCGCCAGAGCAGCCCGACATGCCGCCCGACCTCGATCTGCTGGATGAGACCAGTGACCCGAACGCCGTTCGGCGCGCGGCCCGTGCCGAGACCGAGCAGCGCCGGCGCGAGATCGTGTCCGTGGTCCAGCGCCGGCCTGAGGATGTGGCCAACGTGCTCCGCAGCTGGCTGACGGAGGAGCAAGGCTGATGCCAGGCGCGACAGTCGTTCAGCAGCACGCCCTTGCCGGGCGGCAGAAGGCCGCGGCCCTGCTCGTGGCCCTCGGGCCTGAGTTCGCCGCCCAGGTCTTCCGCCACCTGAAGCAGGACGAGATCGAGCAACTGACCTTGGAGATGGCCGCCATGCGGCGCGTCGACCCTGAGGTCAAGGACGATGTGCTGCGGGAGTGCCGCGATCTGATCATGGCCAAGGACTACATCCAGTCCGGGGGCCTGGACTACGCGCGGGAGGTTCTCGAGCGGGTCTTCGGCAACGGCCGCGCGGGTGAGATCATCGACCGCCTGACCGCCACCCTGCAGGTGCGCCCGTTCGAGTTCGCGCGCCAGTCGGACCCCTCGCAGGTGCTGAACTTCATCCAGCACGAGCACCCGCAGACCATCGCCCTGATCCTGGCCTACCTGAACCCGCAGCAGGCCTCCACCATCCTCTCGGCCCTGGAGCCGGAGGCGCAGGTGGACGTGGCGCGGCGGGTGGCCATGATGAGCAACACCTCGCCCGAGGTGGTCAAGGAAGTCGAGCGGGTGCTGGAGCGCAAGTTCGCCTCGCTCGTGACGGAGGGCATGGCCCGGGCCGGCGGCGTCGACACGGTGGTGGCCGTCCTCAATCACGCCGACCGCGCCACGGAAAAGCGCATCCTCACGACCCTGGAGACCGAGGACCCCGAGCTGGCGCAGTCGATCCGCAAGCGGATGTTCGTGTTCGACGACCTCACGCTGCTGGACGACCGGTCGCTGCAGCGGGCCCTGCGCGAGGTCGACCTCAACGGCGACATGCCCCTGGCCCTGAAGGTCGCAAGCGATGAGGTCAAGACCAAGATCCTGAAAAACCTCAGCAAGCGCGCCGGCGAGATGCTGGCGGAGGCGATCGAGCTGCTGGGCCCGGTGCGCCTGCGCGAGGTCGAGGACGCGCAGCAGCGGATCGTGGGCGTCATCCGCCACCTGGAGGACGAGGGCGAGATCGTCATCTCGCGCGGGAAGGATGAGGTCATTGTCTAGTCCATCCTCGACGACCTTCGCCCTCCCTGGCTCCGGGGACACCCCCCCTTCCCTGCCGCAACTGCAAGCCGACGTTGCGCCGGCGGCCGCTCCGCTGCCGCCGGTGAGACCGGCCCAGCAGCCGCCATCCCGCACACCGCAGGCGCCGGCTCCGGCCGGCCCGCGCCCGGCCCGGGCCGCGGCGCCCGCCATGTGGGAGAACCTGCGCCCCGCGCCCAAAGCGCCCGAGCCCAAGCGGCCGGACCCGGCCGAAGTTGCCCGCGCGGAGGCGGAGGCCATCGTCGCCCAGGCCCGGGCCGACGGGGAGCGCGTGCAGGCGGAGCTTGCCGCCGCGGCCCGGGCCGAGGCCCGCCAGCGGGGCCGGGCGGAGGCCCGGATCGACCTGCGCCGCATGATGCGCGAGGCCCGCAGCCTCATCAAGGAAGCCCACGCCATGCGCGAGGCGGCCTTAGCCGCCCTGGCGGACGACGTGGCCGAGACGGCCGTGGCCCTGGCCAAGGCCGTGCTTGGGCGCAAGGTGGCGCAGAGCTCGGACGACCTGCGCGCCCTGGTCCAGGAGGTCCTGGCCGAGGCCCGCGACCCCCAGCGCCTGAAGGTCAACCCGGCCGACGCGCCGGCCCTGAGTGGGGGCAGCGTGGCGATCGAGCCCGATCCGGCCATCACCCGCGGCGGGTTTGTGCTGCTGGCGGCGGACGGGGAGCGGGACGCCCGGCTGGAGGCGCGGATCGCCCGCCTGGAAGCCGCTTTGCGGGAGGGGGAGGGCAAGTGAGCGTGCAGGAAGCCGTGCTGGCTGCCAAGCAGCGGTTGGCGCAGATGCGCCGCGTGAACCTGCCGCCCCTGGCCCGCGCCGGGCGGGTCAGCCAGGTCATCGGGCTGCTCATCGAGACCGATGGGCCAGACCTGCAGATCGGCGATCTCTGCGAGCTGGGCACCGGGGTGCTGGCTCAGTGCGTCGGCTTCCGCGAAGGCCGCATGCTGCTGATGCCCTTCGACGAAGTCGAGGGCATGGCGCCGGGCGCGCGGGCCGTGGCCCTTGGGCGGCGGCTGTTGGCGCCCTGCGGGCAGTCGCTGCTGGGCCGCGTGATCGACGGCCTGGGGCGCGTGATCGACGGCGGGCCCGCCCTCCAACCCGAGGAGCTCCGGCCCACGGACCGGGCTGCGCTCGCGCCGATGGCGCGAGCACCGATTGAGCAGCCTTTGCCGGTCGGCGTGCGCGCCATCGACGGGTGCCTGAGCTGTGGCCGCGGGCAGCGCCTCGGCCTGTTCGCCGGCAGCGGCGTCGGCAAGAGCACCCTGCTCGGCATGCTGGCCCGCGGCACGGCCGCCGACGTCAATGTGATCGCCCTGGTCGGCGAGCGCGGCCGTGAGGTGGGCGAGTTCCTGCGCGACGACCTCGGCGAGGAGGGGCTGCGGCGGTCCGTGGTGGTGGTTGCCACCTCCGACCAGCCCGCCCTGGCCCGCATCCAGGCGGCCCTGACCGCGACCACGATCGCGGAGCACTTCCGCGACAGCGGCTGCCAGGTGCTGATGCTGATGGACTCACTCACGCGCTACGCCATGGCGATGCGCGAGGTGGGCCTGGCCCGCGGGGAGCCACCGACCAGCCGTGGCTACACGCCCTCGGTCTTCGCGGCTCTGCCCCGGCTGCTGGAGCGTTGCGGGTCCTCGCAGGTGGGCGGAATCACGGGCTTTTACACGGTGCTGGTCGAGGGCGACGACATGAACGAGCCCATCGCCGACGCCGCCCGCAGCATCCTGGACGGGCATGTGGTGCTCTCCCGCGCCCTGGCCGAGGTGGGGCAGTACCCCGCCATCGACATCCTGCAGAGCGTCAGCCGGCTGATGCCGCGGCTGGTGGACGCCGAGCACCTGGCCGCGGCCCAGTCGCTGCGGACGGTGCTGGCCACCCACCGCCAGGCGGCGGACCTGATCGACATCGGTGCCTACAGGGCCGGGACCAACCCGGAGATCGACCGCGCCGTGGCCCTGATCGACCCCGTGCGCGCCTTCCTGCGCCAACAGACGCAGGACCGCAGCACGTGGGAGCAGACGCGCGCCGCCCTGACGGCGGCCGTGCAGGAGGTTGCCTGAGATGTCGCCCTTCCGGTTCCGCCTGCAGCGGCTCCTGGACGTCGCCGGCTCCATGCGGCGGCTGCGTGAGGGCGAGCTCTCGGAGGCCCAGGCCGCCCGCCGCGCAGCGGAGGCGGAGGTGGCCGCGGCTGCCGCGGGGGTTGCCGGCGAGGAGCGCCGGCATGAGGACGCCAGCCGGGCTGGTCTGTCCGCCGCCGAGTTCACCTGGAGCCAGATGGCCCTCGACGCCGCCGGGCACGTGCTCGCCGAGAAGGCGGCCCTTGCCCTGCGCGCCGACCGGCTCGTCGCGGACCGCCGCGAGGCATGGGTCGATGCCAGGCAGCAGGAGCAGCGCTTCGAGCGGCTCCGTGCCCGCGCCCATGCTCGCTGGCGGCGACTACAGAGCGCTGCCGCCCAGACCGAGCTCGATGACCTGGTCGGCGCCCGCCACTCTCGCGTGAAGGGAGGTGAAACAGCCTGATTGCCACTGTTCCGGTTCAAGCAGCGGGACCCAAGGCCCCGAGCGATCCGAGCAGCAAGTCGCAGGACGCCGCCGTCAGCCCGTTTGCGGCGCTGATGGCCGCGGCCGCGGCGGCGAAGCCGTCGCAGCCGACGCCCGCGCCAGCCCCCAAGGCGGATGCGCCAAAGGGCAAGGCCCCGGTGGGGGCCGCAGTTCCGGTTGCGGGCCGGCCGGCCGGTACGTCCGACGTGCCGCTGGTCGTGGTGACGTCCGTCGATCCGTCTGCGGGAGCCGCGTCTCCGGCTTGCTCCCAGGCCACCCCGGCCACGGCCGGTCCCGCGGTGCCAATGCCCACGGCCCAAGTGCAGGGCCAATTGCCGGCAGCGGCGGCCCAGACCAACTCCCAGTCCGGCGTCCAGGTGCCGGCCCAGGTGCCCGCACTGGGGTCCCTACAGTCCCCTGTGCCAACCAAGGCACCGATTGCGGCGCTCGAGCCGGCGCCGACGCCGGTCCAGGCGCAGATCCCGGCTCAGGGGCAGGTCCCGACCCAGGCCGCGGCCCAGGTCCCGGCGGCCGGGACGGTCCCGGTTCCGGCCCAGGCTCTGGTCGCGGCGCAGATTCCGGCACAGGCCCAGGGCCCGGTCCCGGCCCAGGTCCCAGCCCAGCCCCCGACGCCGGCGCCAGGTCACGGGCAGTCTCCAGTCGCCGCGGCCGCCACGCCGGCTCCGGCTGGCCCTGCCCCAACCAGTCCGCAGACTTCGGCCGTGCAGGCGCCGGCTCAAACGCCGCCACCGGCGGCGAAGTCCCCTGCCGCGCAACCGGCAGCCGTGCCCCAGAGCCCGGCTGCGACCCAGACCCAAGCCGCCAACCCGGCTCCTGCGGCCCAGGCCACTGTGGCCGCGACCGTCCATGCCGCGGCGGAGTCCCAACCGGTACCCGTGGCGCCCAAGGCGCAGAAGGCCTCGCCCCTGACCACCGTCCCGCCGGCCGTCACGACCCTGGCTGCGTTGCCGCCTGCGAACCCGCCAGCTCCGGCGGGAACGGCACCGGCGGTCGCGCCTGCGCCCGCGGTGCCCGAACCCAAGCTGGTGCCTCAGCCCGCGTCCTTTTCGATTCCGTCCAACTCGGGCACGTGGACCCTGCAGGTGGCGCCGCCCGGACTTGGGCCCGTCCACGTGCGGCTTGACCTCAAGGGAGGCGCGCTCGACACGCGGTTTCTGGTGTCTGACCCCGGGGCCAAGTCGGCCCTGGAAGCGAACCTGGCGGCCCTGCGCATCAACCTGGCCGGCCAGGGCGTCAACGTCGGCAACCTCGACGTCGGCCTCAACCACACCGGTGGCCACGGCGCGGGCTACGAGCAGCCAGCCTACGGCCAGTCGCGGCGAGTGCCCGTTCCGCTCCAGTCCGCCGGCCCCGCGCCGCCCAGGCGGCAGGCCGTTGGTGCACTGAACCTGCTGGGATAGGAGGGGATCAAGCGGTGAGCGCGCCGGTTTCAGGGACCAGCCCGAGCGGCCAGAACAGTCCGAGCAGCAGCACCGGCAACGCTTTCAACGTGACGGGGCAGCAGTTCCTGGACCTGCTGGTGGCTCAGCTCAAATACCAGAACCCGATGCAGCCGCTGGACAGCAGCCAGTTCCTTGGCCAGCTGGCCACCCTTGAGCAGGTGCAGCTGCTGCAGAACATCCAGACCGACCTGGACACGTTGGTCAAGGGCGGCACCACCCCGACCCAGGGGAGCACGACCCCGAGTAAGGGGTCGGGCGGGTAGATGAACGTCCAGCCGGTCGGGCCCCTTGCAGGCGGGGGCGCACCCGTCCCGTCCGCACCGCGGACCGGCGGGGCCTTCGCGGACTCGTTCCGTCAGGCCATGGCGCCGCTCAAGCTCTCGGCCCACGCGGCGGAGCGGCTGCGGCAGGCGGGCGTGACCCTGGGACCCGAGGCCATGCAGAGCGTGGAGGGCGCCGTCGGGCAGGCGGCCGCCAAGGGCGCGCAGACCGCGCTCGTTCTTTTGGGATCCCTGGCGCTGGTGGTCAGCGTCCCCAACCGGACCGTGGTGACGGCGGTCGACGGGGCGCGCATGGGCCAGGGGGTCTTCACCGGGATCGATACCGCAGTGATCGCGCAGGGGCCGGTCCCCACGGGGGAGGCCCGGGGCCGCTGAACGACCGAGGCGGCCCGACAAGGCGCCCCGCCAGAAGGGCAGGGCGTGGGGGAGGAAGCACAAGGATGATGCGCTCCATGCAGGCGGCAGTGTCCGGCCTGCAGATGCACCAGATGGCGATGGATGCGATCGGCAACAACATCGCCAACGTGAGCACGCCCGGCTACAAGTCCAGCACCGTGGACTTCGCTGAGCTGTTCACCCAGACCCTGCAGGGGGCCACGGCCCCGACCCCGACCAGCGGCGGCATCGCGCCCGCCCAGATTGGGCTGGGCGTGGGCCTCGGCGGGATCGACGTCAACACGACCCAGGGCAGCCTGCAGGTGACCGGGAACAACCTCGACCTCGCCATCCAGGGCGACGGGTACTTCGTGCTGAAGAACGGCGCCGGCCAGCAGGTCTACAGCCGCGTCGGAAACTTCAGCATCGACGCCAGCGGCCATCTGGTGCAGAAGGGCACGGGCGACCTGGTCCTCGGATGGGCGGCCACCAATGGCACGGTCCCATCGACCAGCTCCCAGCCGACATCGCTCACCATCCCGCTTGACACGACCGTGGTGCCGACGGCGACGACCGGCATCTCCTTCGCTGGCAACCTGAACGCCCTGACGGCGTCCGGGACGACCGTGGTGGTGGCCGAGCAGGTCTACGACTCCCTCGGCAACACCCAGACGGTGAACCTGACGTTCACCGCCACCGCCACGCCGGGAAGCTGGACGTGGTCGGCCGGAACCAGCCCCACCTTCACGGGGGTGGGCACGATCACGTTCTCGTCGTCCGGCGCCTACACGGGCGTCACGGGCGCCACCATCACCAGCGCGGCCACCATGGCCGACGGCGCCACATCGATGACCATCACGCCCGACTTTTCCGCCATGACGGAGTATGCGCAGGCCAATACCGCGGCGGCGCCGACCCAGAACGGCTCGGCGGCCGGCAGCCTGCAAACCGAGACCGTCGACCAAAACGGCGTCGTCACGGGCTCCTTCACGAACGGCAAGACCGAGGCGCTCGGGCAGGTCGCGATGGCGGCCTTCGCCAACCCATCGGGCCTTCTGCAGACCAGCGACGGGCTGATGATGCAGAGCAACGACTCGGGCACGGCCCAGATCGGGTCGGCCAACTCCGCCGGCCGCGGCCAGATCCAGCCCGGGAGCCTGGAGGGCAGCAACGTCGACCTCAGCACCGAGTTCGCCGACATGATTCAGATCGAGCGCGGCTACGAGGCCAACGCCAAGGTGATCACGACGGCCAACCAGATGCTCCAGACCCTGAACCAGATGGTGCAGTAGCGAGGGCTCGCGGGGAGGGGCCGCACGGCCCCTCCCACCAATGGTCCACGCGGGCGCTTCCCGCGCGGACGCGGAGTTGAAGGGAGATCGGATTCCTTGCGGATGCTGAGGTACGTCGTCGCGGCCCTGGTTATCGCGGGCGGAGGCTTCGCGGCCTTCCACTTCCTGCAGAAGCCCGCGTCAGCGGCCAAGGCGGCGGCACCCAAGCCGCCGACCGTGAGTTCCGTGGTGCTGCCGCCCCTGACGACCAACCTGGCCGACACGGATCAGGTGCGGCTCGTCCAGGTTGGGCTGACGGCGACCCTGGTCGGCGACCAGGCGCAGGCGGCCTGGGCGGCCCACCTCGCCGCCATCCAGGACGCCACCATCGGAGCGCTGCGCACGCGGACGTCCGCCCAGCTCAACGGCAAGCAGGCCATGACCCAGCTCGCCGCCGATCTGGAGTCGGCCTACAACAAGATCCTCGGCGACGCCGGCAAGGTCACCAAGATCTACTTCACCCAGTTCGTGGTCCAGTAGGGGGTGCGCGCATGAGCGAAACGTTGAGCCACGAGGAGATCGCGGCCCTGCAGCAGGCGCTGAAGGCCGGGCGCATCCAGGCCGGGGGCTCGGGCGCGCCTCGGGGGCGCGTCCGTCAATACGACTTCTCGGTGCCGGACAAGTTCAGCAAGGACACGCTGCGTGCGCTGCAGCACCTGCACGACGGGCTGGCGCGGTCGCTCACCACCAGCCTCTCGGCCCACGTGCGCGGCATGGTCCAGGTCGAGTCGCCGGCCGTGACCCAGGAGACCTACCAGCAGTTCATCGCCGAGGTGGCCGAGCCGACGGTGCTCGCGGCCTTCTCCAGCGAGCCCCTGCCCGGCACGGCGGTCTGGGAGATCGAGGCGCGCATCGCTTTCCCCATCATCGACCGGCTCCTCGGGGGACCTGGGCACGGGCTCGAGGTGCTGCGGTCGCTGACGGAGATCGAGATGACCGTCATGCAGCGGGTGGTGAACGTGGTGCTCGACCAGTGGCGTGAGGCGTGGGGGCACACGGTCGAATTGCACCCCCAGCTCCTGTCGCTGGAGACCAACCCGCTATTTCTGCAGATCGCCGGGCCCAACGAGATCGTGCTGGCCGTGGCGTTCATCATCCGCCTGGGGCCGGACGAGGGCCAGATGCGGCTCTGTCTGCCGTTCCCCTGCCTGGAGCCCATCATCGGGCGGCTCGCCATGCGTGCCTGGTCGCAGGGGCCGTCCCAGCCCCGTCCGGGGCAGGAGGCAGAGGTGGCGCGGGCCCTGCAGGGCGCCACCGTCCCCGTCCACGTGGAGCTTGGCCGCGCCAGCATGCCGCTCTCGACCGTCGTCGCCCTTCAGCCGGGCGATGTCGTGCCGCTGCCCGTGCCACTCGGCACCCTGGCCACCGTGTTTGTGGGGGACTCCCCCAAGTTTCGGGGCCGGATCGGCCGCCTCGGCCGGCGCCTGGCCGTGGAGATCACCGGGCTGCAGTCGGAGGAGAACTGAACGATGTCACATCCGGGCGATGCCTGGGGAAGTATCCTTGCCGCCACGTCGGCGGAGGTCGGCGGGCCGGAGCTGCGCTACGTCGGTCCGGCCGCAGGGGCCGCAGGGCTCGAGCCGGTGGCGTGCTACGCCACCGGTGGGGGCGCGGCGCTCTGGGCCGCGGCGGAGGATCGCGCCCTGGCTGGGGCGGTGGATGCCTGGCTGGCGGGCTGCGCCGCGGCGCTGGGCCTGCCGCCCGGATCGGCCGCGGCCCTCGTGCCCCCGCCGCCGGACGCGGTGCCCCTGGCTTTTGAGGCCGAAGGCGGCGCGGCGGCCTGGCTCTGGGTGGCCGCTGGGGTTCTGGCGCCCGCCGAGGCTGCGCCGGCGGACTTCCCGTCACTGCAGGGCGGCGCGGGACAGGGGGGAGGCGCCGGCATCGATCTCCTGCTCGAGGTGCCGATGGTGGTGACGGTCGAGCTCGGCCGCGCCGAGCGCCAGATCCGCGACGTGCTGGGCCTGCAGCCCGGCAGCATCGTCGAGCTGGACCGGCTGGCGGGCGAGCCCGTCGACCTCATGGTCAACGGCCACCTGATTGCCCACGCGGAGGTCGTCGTGGTCGACGAAAACTTCGGCGTCCGCATCACGGACATCGTCAGCCCCTCGGAGCGGATCAGCCACATGCAGGGCCGCACGTAGCGGGTCCCGGCCCCTCGGGCGCGCGCCAAGGATGTGCGTGCCGGCCCCGGGCGCAGGACGCGCGGAGCGAAGTGGAGAGGACGAGCGCGTTGCTGCCTGCTATCTGGGGAATTGTCCGGTTCCTGCTGGCCTTTGCGGTCGTGGTCTTTCTTGCGGCCATGGCCAGCCGGCTGTTCGCCGCCCGTGCCCAGGGGGGCGGCGGCGCCAGCCTGCGCCTGCTTGGCGCCCTCCAGCTCGGCGGGGGGCGGGCCGTGGCGGCCGTTGGCGTGGGCCACCGCGTCCTCGTGGTGGGCGTTGGGGATAAGCAGGTCTCCCTGCTGATGACCCTGGATGACGCCTCGGAGCTGCAGCCGGCCGGCCCCGCGTCGCAGGGATCGGGCTTTGCTGCCGCGTTGCGGAAGGCGGTCGGTCTGGACGGCGAGGGCCCCACCGGTGGCCGCGGCTTTACTGGTCTGCTGCGCAAGGCCGTGGCCGGGAGCGCCGAGGGCGCGGCCCCAGGCGCTACACTAGCCGGCCTGCAGCGGCGGCCCGTCGCCGGCACGGCCGCGGGCCTGGGGCGCGAGGCCGGCGCCCTCCCCGGATTCGCGGGCCTGCTGCGGAAGGCGGTGGGACGCGATGCCTAGCGTGCAGGTGACCCTCGGCCAGGCGGGCAACCCGGCGCAGGTGGCCTCCACGGTGCAGATCATGCTTCTGCTGACCGTGTTGGCCGTGGCGCCCGCCATTCTGATCCTCATGACGTCGTTCACGCGCATCATCGTGGTCCTGTCCTTCGTGCGGAGCGCACTGGCCACGGGGACGATGCCGCCCAACCAGGTCCTGGTGGGCCTGGCCCTGTTCCTCACCCTGTTCGTGATGAAGGGGCCCCTCGGCCAGGTCTACAGCCAGGCCTGGGTGCCCTACCAGGCCGGCCAGATCACCCTGCAGCAGGCTATCGACGACGCCCAGAGCCCACTGCGCGGCTTCATGCTGGCGCAGACCCGTCCGTCCGACCTGGCGCTGTTTGTCGACATGCAGGGCAGTAAGCCGGCCAAGCCCCAGGACGTGAGCTTCACGGCCCTGGTGCCGGCCTTCACCATCAGCGAGCTGAAGACGGCCTTCGAGATGGGCTTTGTGATCTTCATCCCGTTCGTCGTGATCGACATGGTGGTCGCCAGCACCCTGATGTCGATGGGCATGATGCTGCTGCCGCCGGTCATGATCTCGCTGCCCTTCAAGGTGTTGCTGTTTGTCCTGGTGGACGGCTGGCACCTGACGATGCAGTCGCTGCTGCTCAGCTTCCACTAGAGAAAGGAGGCCGACCGTGGACATTGGCATGGTGGTCCAGTTGGGACAGCAGGCGCTTTGGATGGTGGCCCTTGTCGCGGGGCCGATGCTGGCCGTCGGCCTCGCGGTCGGCCTCGTGATCTCCGTGATCCAGGCCAGCACGCAGATCAACGAGCAGACGCTGTCGTTTGTCCCCAAGATGGCGGCTGTCATCGTCGCCGGCGCCGTGTTCGGGCCCTGGATGCTGACGCAGTTGACCGACTTCACGCGCGGCCTGCTCCTCAACCTTCCGGGGTGGGTGCGCTGATGGACTGGCTCGCGGGCGCCCAGCACAACTTCGCCCTCTACTGGCTACTGGTGGCCCGCGTGGGGGGCTTCTGGTCGGCTGCGCCCGTCCTCGGGTCCCAGATCGTGCCCACGGCCGTCAAGGCGCCAGCGGTGGCTGTCCTGGCCCTGGCCATGCTGCCAAGTGTTAGCGGCGGCGCCGCCGCCCTGCCCACGGCGATCCTGCCGTACGCCGGCCTGGTTGTGCGCGAGATGGCCCTGGGTCTGGCCCTTGGGTTCCTCGGCCAGGTCGTCCTTGCCGCCGTGGAGGTCGGGGGCGAGCTGATCGACGTGCAGATGGGGTTTTCGGTGGTGAATGTCATCGACCCGTCGTTCGGTTCACCCATCCCCCTGATGGGCGGGTTCCTCCTCACGACGGGCCTGGTGGTCTTCCTCCTGGTTGGCGGAGACCACATGCTCATCTCCGCCCTGGCCCTGAGCTACCGGGCGGTGCCGCTGGGGGGGGCCTCCCCCCTGCTCAGCACCAGCGCGCAGGCCTTCACGGCCCTGGCCTGGGCCTTCGAGGCGGCGTTGGGCCTGGCGGCACCCATCCTGGGCGTCGGCATGATCGTCAACCTCGGCCTCGGGCTGCTCGGCCGGGCGGCGCCCCAGCTGAACGTTCTGGCCACGGGCCTGCCCGCCCAGATCCTCTTCGGTATCGCCACCCTGATGGTGGCCCTGCCGGGGATGGTCGCGGTCCTCGGCCAGCTCGCCCCGCAGACCGCCCAGCAGATGTCCCAGCTGCTGGCGCGCTAGAGAAAGGAGGAGCGGCATGCCGGAGCGGAGCCTACCAGCCACCCCAAGACGGCGCCAGCAGGCGCGGGACAAGGGTCAGGTCGCCCACAGCACCGAGCTCGGGCCTGCGCTGGCCCTGGTCGTGGCCGGCTGGGGCCTTGGCCAGGTCGGCCACCTGGCTGCCGCGCCCTTCATGGACTGGGCGGCCGGCATCTGGGGGAATCCGGCGGGGGAGAGCACGGTGCCCGGGGTGGCGGCCCTGCTGCGGCGGGGCGCCCTGCTCGGCGGGATGGCCGTGCTGCCCATCGCCCTGGCCATCATGGTGGTCGGGGTGCTGGCGGGCGGCATGCAGACGGGTTTCGTCTTCTCGATGACGGCGCTCACGCCACGGCTGGATGGGCTGAACCCGGCCCGCGGTCTGGAGCGCATGTTCTCGGCCCGAGCCGTCACGGACCTCCTGAAGGCCCTCTTCAAAATCCTCGCGGTGGCGGCCGCCATCTACGGGCCAGCGCTCAGGGTGATCCAGGCCATGCCCGGCATGGCGGGCGAGGTCGCCGGGCCGGCGGAGATGGTGTGGCAGACGATGACGAGCGTGCTCGTGCGGGTGGGATTCGCCACGCTGGCCATCGCCGGGGCGGACGTCTTCTACCAGCGCTGGGAGCTCAACCGCTCCCTGCGCATGAGCCGCGAGGAGTTGAAGGAGGAGCAGCGCGAGACCGAGGGCGACCCGGCCATCCGCGCGCTGCGCCGCCGCCGCCAGCGCGAGCTGGCCCGCCGCCGCATGATGGCGGACGTCCCCCGGGCGGATGTCGTGGTGACCAACCCGACCCACTACGCCGTCGCCCTGCGCTACGACCCCGCCCGCATGCGGGCGCCGATGGTCGTGGCCAAGGGCCGCGGCTGGCTGGCGCAGCGGATCAAGGCCGTTGCCGCGGCCGCCGAGGTCATCATCACGGAGAACCCGCCGCTGGCGCGGGAGCTCTACCGGGTGGTGCAGATCGGCCGCCCGGTCCCGCCGGCCCTGTACCAGGCGGTCGCTGAGGTCCTGGCATTCGTCTGGCGCGTCAAGCGCCGGACGCCGTAGGGAGGGGGGCGAACATGAAGCAGTTGCTGGCATCTGGCAAGGGTATGGGAAGCGAAGCGGTTCTCGGCGGCGCCGTCATCCTGATGGTGGTCATGCTGGTCGTGCCGCTGCCGTCGACCCTGCTCAGCCTCCTCCTGGCCCTGAACCTGGCCATCGCGCTACTGATGCTGCTTGTGACCATGTCGACGACGGAGCCGCTCGACTTCGCCGTATTCCCGTCCCTCCTGCTGCTGACGACCCTCTTCCGCCTGGCGCTGAACGTGTCGACGGCGCGGCTGATCCTGCTGAACGGCTACGCCGGCCAGGTGATCGAGGCCTTCGGCCAGTTCGTGGTCGGGGGTAACCCCCTGGTGGGCTTCATCGTCTTCCTCATCCTGGTGGTCATCCAGTTCGTGGTGATCACCAAGGGTTCTGAGCGCGTGGCCGAGGTGGCGGCCCGCTTCACCCTGGATGCCATGCCCGGCAAGCAGATGTCCATCGACGCCGACCTCAACGCTGGGCTGATCGACGACAAGGAGGCGCGTAAGCGCCGCCGCGACATCGAGCGCGAAGCGGACTTCTACGGAGCCATGGACGGTGCCAGCAAGTTCGTCAAGGGCGACGCCATGGCCGGGCTCCTGATCGTGGCCATCAACATCCTCGGCGGGTTCGCCATCGGGATGCTGCAGAAGGGCATGGCCTTCAGCGATGCCCTCAGCCGGTATACGATCCTGACCATCGGCGACGGGCTTTCGGCCCAGATCCCGGCCCTGCTGATCTCGACGGCGACCGGCATCATCGTGACCCGGGCCGCGGCGCAGAACAGCCTGGGCAAGGAGGTCGCCAGCCAGGTGCTGGCCGAGCCGCGCCTCCTCATGGTGGCGGGCGGGTCCCTGGTCCTGATCGGCCTGGTCCCTGGGCTGCCGAAGCTACCCTTCCTCACGGTCGGCATCGGCCTGTTCTGGCTGGGCCGGATCGCGGCCCGCCGCCAGGCCGAGGCGCCAGCGGCTGAGGCGCCCGCCAAGGGTGCGGCCGCCGGGCAGCATGGGGCCGCCGGGGATGCGGCAGCCCCGGCTGAGGGGGGCGACCTCCTCGAGCTTGACCCGCTCGAAATCGAGCTGGGCTACGGGCTGCTGAAGCTCGCCGAGGGGCCCAAGGGCGGCGAGCTGATGCGCCGCGTGGGCATGATCCGGCGCCAGCTGGCCGCCGAGTTGGGGCTGCTGCTGCCGCTGGTGCGGGTGCGCGACAATGTCCAGCTGCCGCCGAACGCGTATGCCATCAAGCTGCGGGGCAGCGAGATCGCCCGTGGGGAGCTGCACCCCGGCCAGTACCTGGCCATGAACCCCTCCGGTGAGGCCATGGATGTCCATGGCACACCGACGCGCGAGCCGGCGTTCGGCCTGCCCGCCATGTGGATCGTGGAGGGCGACAAGGTGCGGGCCGAGCTGGCCGGCTGCACCGTGGTCGACGCGGCCACCGTGCTGGCCACGCACTTCAGCGAGATCTGCAAGCGCCACGCCCACGAGATCCTGTCGCGCCAGGAGTGCAAGGCCCTGCTCGACGCCATGCGGGCGCGGCAGGCGGCACTGGTGGACGAGCTGGTTCCGGCCGTGCTGAGCACGGGCCAGGTGCAGCGAGTGCTGCAGAACCTGCTGCGCGAGGGCGTGTCCATCCGCAACCTCGCCACCATCCTGGAAACCCTCAGCGACGCCGGCGTCCTGACCAAGGACGCCGATGTCCTGACGGAGCGCGTGCGGGCGGCCCTGGCGCGGGAGATCACACGCGACCTGCCGGCAGAGAACGGCAAGCTCGCCGTCTGCACCCTCGACCCCAAGCTCGAGAGCCGGCTGGCCGATCCTGCCGGCGCCGCGGCCCTGGAGCCGGACCTGCTGCACGCCGTGCGCCGCTCGCTGGCCACGGTGATGGAGCGGTTCGGGGCGCAGGCCCGGCCGCCGGTCGTACTGACGTCACCTCACGTGCGGGCCGCCTTCCGCCGGCTGATCGAGCGCGTCTTCCCGCAGGTGCGGGTGGTCTCGACGGCCGAGCTGGCGGGGGACCTGGAGATCGAGAGCCTGGGCAGCATTGGCGCCGCATCGTAGGCGCGGCCCCTGGAAGCCGGACGAGCGTGATCCGCAAAGGGAGGTTCCGAGCTTGGAGATCAAGCAGTTCACAGCCCCCACGGTCGCCGCGGCGGCGGCCGAGGCCCGCCGGGCGCTTGGCCCGGACGCGGTGGTCCTGCAGTCGCGCCGGATTGCCGGGCCCGGCTGGCGGCGCTATCTGCGCCGCTTCGACCGGGTCCAGCTGACCATGGTTGCGGAGACGCCGCTGGGTGCCGCCGGCAGGGGCGCCGCCGCTCCCGGGCCCCGGGCCGCTGCCGGGCGGCTGGCGCTGATGGCCAGGGAGCCAGTCCCTGGCGCTCCGGCTTCCGCTGGGGCAGGCAGCCTGGCGGTCAGGACATCGGGGGGCGGCGCTTCGGGGGTCGGCGCTCCGGCGGTCGGGACGCCGGCGGCCGGCGCTTCGGGGGTCGGGACGCCGGCGGCCGGCGCTTGGGGGGTCGGCGCTCCGGCGTTCGGCGCACCGGCGGCGAGGGCTCCGGCGGTGGGCGGGTCCGACCATATGGATCCCGCCGCGACCCCGCCCAGCTTGCCGGCGTCAGGGGCGCCCGGGGTGGGCCTGACCCCAGAGGCAGCGGCCGCCCGGCCGATCGCCGGACGCGGCATGCGGCCGCGGCTGCTGCTGACCGAGGCGCCTGAGCAGGAGTGCGTGCGCGAGCGGCTCCTGCGGACCCAGATGGCGGGCCGGACCAACCTCGGGCCGCCGCAGCCGGTGGCGCCCCGGGCCGGCAGCCGGCGCGTGGTCGTCCTGGTCGGGCCGACCGGGGCGGGCAAGACCACGACCGCCGCCAAGCTGGCCGCGCTCCTCCAGCTGCAGCAGGGCTGGCGAGTTGCGCTGGTTACGGCCGATACGTTTCGTGTCGGGGCGGTTGAGCAACTCGGGGCCTACGCCCGCGTCCTGGGCACGACCCTCGAGGTGGCGGCGACCCCCCGCGCCCTGGAGCGGGTGCTGCCCCGCTGCACGGAGGCGGACGTGGTCCTGGTGGACACCGCCGGGCGCGGACACCGCGACCGTGGGCGCATGGAGGACCTGGCCGCCATGCTGGCGGCGGTTCGGGCGGCGGAGCCGGATGGCGTCGAGGTCCACCTCGTCCTGCCGGCGACCCTGGGCACGCCCGAGGCGGAGTCGATGCTGGCCGCCTACCGCGGCCTCGGCGCCGACCGCCTGCTGCCGACCAAGCTGGACGAGTGCGAGGATCCTGCCCGCCTGCTGGACCTGGCAGGCGGCGCGGGGATGCCCCTTTCGTACTGGACCGCGGGCCAGCGGGTTCCGGAGGACATCGCCGTCGCGTGGCCGGACGAGCTGGTCGCGTGGGCGGAGGATTCGCGGGTCCGCGCTGGCTAGCGCGGGAGCGTTTTCCGATTGGGCTATTGGGGCCATTGGGGCCATTTGGGCTAAGGAGGGTTTCGTGATGACGTCGGCTCAGGAGAACGGGCTTCGCAACTGGGTGCAGGACAAGCGGGTGCAGGCGCCCACCGGGCCACGCATGCTGGCGGTGACCGGCGGCAAGGGCGGGGTCGGCAAGAGCAACTTCAGTCTGAACTTCGCCATCGCCCTTGGGCAGCTGGGGCAGCGCACCCTGTTGATCGACTGCGACAGCGGCCTCGGCAACATCGACGTGCTGCTCGGGCTTTACGCGCCTCACCACCTCGGCCAGGTGATGACCGGAGAGGCGACCATTGACCAGGCCATCATGGCCGGGCCGGGTGACCTCGAGATCCTCCCGGCCGCCTCCGGGGTGCAGGCCCTTGGCAAGGCCACGGCGGCCGAGGCGGGGCGCCTGCTGAAGGCCCTGGCGGGCGTGAGCCAGCGTTACCAGGTTGTCATCTTCGACACCAGCGCCGGCCTCGGCCCGCAGGTGCGGTCCCTGCTCAAGGCGGCGCCCGAGGCGATCGTGATCACGACGCCCGAGCCCACCGCGCTGGCGGATGCCTACGCCACCATCAAGGTCCTGGCGGCCTTCAAGCACCCACCGGCCATCCAGGTTGTTGTGAACTCGGCCGACAACGCGCGCGAGGCGCAGGCGGTGATCGACAGCATCGCCGCCGTCAGCGCCCGCTTCCTCGGGCAGAGCCCGAGCTACCTGGGATTCATCCCGAAGGATCCGTCCGTGCCCCTGGCGGTCAAGAGCCAGAGCCCGTTCCTGGTGGCGTCCCCCAATTGTCCGGCCAGCCGGGCGGTGAAGGGCCTGGCGGCCGCCTGGACCGGCGCCGAGCCCGTGGCGGAGGAGCGGCCCGACCTGTGGTCCATGTTCCGCTCGATGTGGGGGAACGCGGGCGCGGTCCTGCGGCCCTCGCGCGAGAAGGTTTCCGGCTAGACCCAGCGGCAGGCTGGCAGCGGCGCGGGTTTCCAGGAAGCACGGGTTTCCACCGTGCGGCGCGGGGTCACGACGCACGGGATCGCCCCGTGCAGCAGGGGTCATGAGGAGGAGCGACATGGACGCGTCACAAGGCGCCTGGCGGGCGTACCGGTCCGCTGGCGGCACGCCGGTGCGGGATGAGGATGTCGTCAAGTATCTGCCGCTCGTGAAGCACATCGCGGCCCGCCTTGCGCTGGGCCTGCCGTCCCACGTCGACGTGGACGATCTGTACTCGTACGGAATCTTCGGGCTGCTCGACGCGCTGGCGAAGTTCGACCCGTCGAGGGGCGTCAAGTTCGAGACGTACGCCTACACCCGGATCAAGGGCGCCATCGTCGACGGCCTGCGGGCCATGGACTGGGCCCCAGCCTCCCTGCGCCAGCGGGCGCGCCAGGTCGAAGAGGCCTACTGGCGAGTCGAGACCCGCCTCGGCCGGCCTGCCAACGACGAGGAGATCGCCGCCGAATTGGGCTTGGCCATCCCCGACTTCGAGCACATCCTGCAGGATCTGGAGCGGGCGGCCGTGCTCAGCCTGGATGAGGTCTGGTCGGGCGAGGGCGAGGATGGCGAGTTCACCCTGCGCGACGTGGTTTCCGACCCCGCGGCGCCGGATCCCCTGGAGAACGCGGAGATCCAGGACCGGAAGCGCCGCCTGGCCGAGGCGATCGAGCGCCTGCCCGAGAAGGAGCGCATGGTCGTCAGCCTGTTCTACTACGACGGACTGGCCCCGAAGGAGATCGCCGCCATCATGCGGCTGTCCGTATCCCGCATCAGCCAGCTGCACAGCAAGGCGGTGCTAAGGCTGCGTGGCGCCCTGCAAACAGCCAAGGGCGCGCTGACGTAGGAAGAGGGTGGGGAAGTGTCCGTTCGGCCCGTCGACCTGCAGGCGCCCCTGTCCCAGGTCGACGAGGTGTCCCGGGTTCAGCGGGCGCCCCAGGTGGCTTCGGAGCGGCAGGCGTCGGGTGCCGTGGTTCAGGGCGAGCCCGAGGTCCGGCTGCGCCAGGAGGATGTCGTGGAGGCCCCGGACGTCGCGGCCGAGGAGGCCGAGAACAACCGGCGGCGGCGCGGGGGCCGGGATCCCGCGCCTCGGCGCAAATCGCCCCGCGGGGTCCAGGCCGAGAGCGCGCAGGCGGCTGAGCCGGAAATGCCCGAGGAGGCCGTGCCTACCAAAGGGGTGCGTCTGGATGTGCGGGGGCTCTAAGCGGGCATGAGCCCTGGCAAGTCCTGACGTCTTTCGTGCCGAATCCGGCTCCGCCGACAGGGACCGTGCGCCGCCCTTGCGAATCTACCCCGTTGTCACTGATGTGGCGACGGGGAGCGTGAGGGCTTGGCGGCGAGCGCGCTGTTGCAGCAGCTCGGCTTTACGGAGTACGAGGCCAAGGTGTACGAGGCGCTGATCGGGCATCCCTCCTCAACCGGGTACGAGGTCGCCCGCCACAGCGGCGTGCCGCGGGCCAAGGTCTACGAGGTGCTCGAGGGGCTTCAGTCGCGAGGGATTGTGCTGACCCGCCCCGAGGAGAACCGCACGCTCTACGAGCCGCTCGCCTTTGAGACCCTCCTCCAGCGATCCGAGGAGCACGTGCGCAAGGTCTGCGCGGAGCTCTCGAACGAGCTCGCCGCGAAGGCCGTGCTGACCGAGCCGCCCGCCTTTCTCAGCCTCAGCGGGCGCGAACGCGTCCTCACCTGCTGCCGCGACATGATCCTTGCCGCCAGGCGGCGGCTGTTCTTTTCGGGTTGGCCAGCCGAGGCCCAGATCCTGGCCCCGGAGCTGCTCGCCGCCGAGCGCCGGGGCGTCGGCGTGTTCCCCCTCGTCTACGGCGGGACATCGCTACCCCTGCAGCGCTGGTTCACCCATACGGTGACCACCATCCAGCAGCGCGAGGTCGAGCGCTCCGGGCGCTGGATCGGCCTGGTGGCCGACCACGACCAGGCCCTGATCGGCCACGTCCTCGATGGTGAGCAGGCCGTGGCCATGTGGACGAAAAACCCGGTCCTGGTCCAGGTCCCGGCGGAGTGGATCAAGCACGACATCTACATGCTGGAGTTCGGGCGCGCGCTGCGTGACCGCCCGGCGAGTTTCGTCCCACCCCAGCGGCTGGCCGAGTTGCAGTCCATGTGGGAGGGTTAGGCTTTGCCTAACCCTCCTCTGTCCGGCATTCGGGTGCTCGAGCTGGGCCAACTGATTGCGGCGCCTGTCGCCACGCGGATCCTGGCGGACTTCGGCGCCGACGTGGTGAAGGTTGAGCCGCCCGGTTCCGGAGACCCGCTGCGGAGCTGGGGGCGCGGGGATCAGCTGTGGTGGCGTTACCAGTCGCGCGGAAAGCGACTCGTAACGGCGGATCTCCGGCAGGAGGCCGGCCGTGACCTCGTTCGGCGCCTCATCGCCCACTGTGACGTGCTGGTGGAGAACTTCCGCACCGGCCGTCTGGCGGACTGGGGCCTGGGGGATGACGAGCTGCGGGTCCTCCGGCCCGATCTGGTCATCGCGCACATCTCCGGGTACGGCCAAACCGGTCCCTACCGGGACCGCCCTGGGTTCGGCAACATTGCCGAGTCCATGGGCGGTCTGCGTTACATCACGGGCGAGCCGGACGGTCCGCCGATGCGGGTGGGCATCAGCCTCGGCGACGAGGTTGCGGCCCTCCATGCCGTGATCGGCGTCCTGCTCGGGCTCAGAGCGCGGCCGGAGACGGTGGACGTGGCCCTGACGGAGTCCGTATTCAGCCTCCTGGAGAACACCCTCGCCGAGTGGAGGCACCTGGGAGTGGTCCGCGAGCGGACGGGCAACGTGCTGCTGAACGCAGCGCCGTCCGGTGTCTATGAGGCGGCCGACCACCGCTGGCTGGCCATTGGCGGCAACGGCGACTCCATCTTCCGCCGCCTCTGCCATGCCATCGGACGAACAGACCTCGCCGAGGACCCCTCGCTCGCGGATAACCGCGGCCGCATGGCCAGGGTGGATGAGCTCAACCAGGTGCTGGCGGGTTGGGTTGGCGCGCACACCGTGGATGAGGCGATGGCCGTGCTGGAGGCCGCCGAGGTCCCTGCGGGGCCCGTGTCCTCCATCGCAGACATCGACTCCGACCCCCAGTTGCGGGCTCGGGACATGATCATGGCGGTGGAAGGCTATGCAATGCCGGGCATCGTCCCGCGGTTGGCGGAGCATCCCGGACATGTCGGGTGGGCCGGCGGCGAGGTGGGCGCACACAATGCGGAGATATACGGTCAGCTGCTGGGGCTTGGCAGGGACGAGCTCGCGGCGCTCGCCGCGAAGGGGGTCATCTAGCTGAACGTTCTAGTCCAGGAAGTCGGGCCCCGCGACGGGCTGCAGAATGACCCCACACGGCTGAGCACCGAGCAGAAGGTCGAACTGGTGCAGCGGCTCGCCCGATGCGGGCTCGCCCGCATCGAGGCCGGCAGCTTCGTGCACCCGCAGGCCGTGCCGGCCATGGCGGATAGCGAGGCCGTCTTCGCCGGCATCCAGCGCCAGGCCGGCGTCGCGTACTCCGGGCTGGTCCTCAACGGCCGGGGCGTGGACCGGGCCCTGGCGGCGCAGGTGGGCGAGATCCACATGAGCTTCGGCATCACGGACTCGTTCAACCAGCGCAATCAGCGGCAGAGCCCGGAGGACAACTTCCGCGCCTTCTGCGACCTGCTCCCCAAGGTGAGGGCAGCGGGCATCCCCTGCACCCTGACGTTCTCCGTGGCCTTTGGCTGCCCGTTCGAGGGGCCCGTCGACCCCGGCCGTGTCATGTCCTTCGTGGAGCGGGCGGCGGAGGCGGGCTTTGACGAGATCGGACTCGCCGACACCATCGGCGTGGCCGTCCCCAGCCAGGTCGCGGACCTGTTCCGGCGGGCCAGGGCGGCGATCGCCGGCAGGGCGGCGATCGCCGCCCACTTCCACAACACGCGCAACACGGGCATCGCCAACGCCTATGCGGCGCTGGAGGCCGGCGCCACGGTCTTCGACGCGGCCGTCGGCGGGACGGGCGGCTGCCCCTTCGCGCCCAAGGCCACCGGCAACATCGCGACCGAGGACCTCGTCTACATGCTCGAGGGCATGGGCATTCCGACAGGCGTCGACCTGGATGCCCTGATCGAAACGGCGCAGTGGCTGGAGCGCCAGCTGGCGCACCGCCTGGAGGGCATGGTCATGAAGGCGGGGCCGTTCCGGACGGTTCCGATTCCAGACTAGCCAGGATCCGGCGCAAAAACGGCAGGGTCGCGGCAACTTCCAGGACCCAGGTCGCCCCAACGCCGGCCGCGGCCCACGGCGCGGCCACGTCCAGGCGAAAGCGGCCCAGCACCAGCGTCAGAAACGGCACCAGCTCCGCGAGCCCGATGGCCAGGTACATCGTGGCCATGGCCCGCGGCAAGGGCGCGGCAGACACCCGGCCCGTCCAGGGCCGGATCACCCTCTGCGTGAGTGCCGCCTGCGCCAAAAGGGCCACGATGACAAGCCACCATCCGCCGCCCGCGCCCCGCGGCCAGGGGCGGGCCACCAGCACCAGCGTGATCAGGGGGATGACGGCGACGTTGTACCAGTAAAGGCCGAGAACCGACCGCCGCTGCCGCATCAGATGGCCAGCACGGCGGC